>CAMJHM010000072.1 GCA_946405515.1 uncultured Fibrobacter sp.
CCCTCTGCAAGGGCGACCTCGGTTTCGGTGCCGCCAAGTGCTACGACCTCGAAGTCTATGCTCCGGTCGAAAAGAAGTGGCTCGAAGTCAGCTCCTGCTCGAACTTCGAAGACTACCAGGCACGCCGCGCCAACATCAAGACGAAGATTAACGGCAAGAACACGTTCGTGCATACGCTGAACGGTTCCGGCCTCGCCACCCCGCGCGTGATGGTGGGCATCTGCGACAACTACCAGCAGAAGGACGGCTCGCTGTTGATCCCCGAAGTGCTGAGGCCGTACATGGGTGGCATGGAACGCATCGAACCGAAGAAGTAGTTCGCACAGAACAAACTATTCTACGAGAAAAGGCCCCTCGAAGGGCCTTTTTTCTTTTGCTTATGTCAAGCGCAATTTATGCGCTAGCGTGTGCTGCACTATTCGGCGTTCTTGACGCAGCGCAACGAATATCCCGTGGATTTCAGATTGTTGTACACGCCCAAGAAATCCTCGTTCGCAAAATACAGGTTCCAGTAAGGTGCGCGGCCCGCTTCGGAAGCCTCGGACGCAACCCAGAAGTTGCAATCTTGGCCTAGGTAGTTGAACACGCCGTTAGAATTGCGGTAGCCGCCCGGCACAGCGCCGAATCCGAACCGGTCCGTTCCCGGCGGAGCTTCGTCGCTTTCTTCCCAACCATCTTTTTTCTTGAGGCTGGTCCCGACGCCCTCTACAACGGAGTCCTTGAGGTCTTTCAGTTTCTTGCGCAAACTGGAGTAGAGAGTCTTCATCTCTGCGCTCGTCGGCACATGCCAACCTTCGGGGCAAATTCCGCGAATTTCCGTGGTAAGCAAATCTTTGGCAGACTTGCTCAAGAAAGAATCATCAAGCCCTACGGCCGTAGTCCACTTGTAAAGCCTACCATAGGTAGAACAATTCTCCTGTTTGTCCTCGTAGCACCAGCTACCCGGAGCTTGGAACTTCAGGTTTTCCGCCATCCAGACCTGCCCACCCAAACGGACCGTGCGATAAATGCGGCCATCGCGTTTGTCACAAAGGCCTGCATTGGGCGCGCTGGCACAACGGTCCGGCTCCGCAGAAGAGGACGATGGTACCGGCTTGGGAGGACGCGGCGCCACAGAAGACGAACTTGGAGGAACCTCTACACTTGTCGGCACAGCGACTTCGGAAGATGACGACTCAATTTCCTCCGAAGAAGACGTTTCAATAATCAGTTCTGACGAGGAGGATAATATAGGCCTAGGCATTTCCTTGACATCGGAACATGCACAAAAGAACGTCGCCAAAATGGCAACAGAAAATGCGGAAATTAAGCTATAATTTTTCAATTTTTTCCTTCTTAGTTATCAACGAATATATAAAAATCAGCCAAGACGCGCTAGATTTTCTCAAAAAAAGCCCCATTCCAAACGTTAATTTGCTATATTTGAACCACCTCGGGGTGTAGCTCAGCCTGGTAGAGCGTCTGCTTTGGGAGCAGAATGTCGTCAGTTCGAATCTGGCTACCCCGATAAACAAAGGACCCCCTTGCGGGGTCCTTTGTTTATCGATAATAGACAGTGAGAACTGACGAAGTCAGTTCGACAAAATACGCGTATGAACGAAGTGAATAAAAGCGTATTTTGCGCGGCATCCCCGCAAGGATGCCGCCCGAAGGGCAAAATGAAGCGAAGCGACATTTTGCAATCTGGCTACCCATATCAAACTCTAAAATAAATTATATTACCTTATTATAAGAGGGATTTTATTATGAGAAAACTTTGTCTTCTTTGGCTAGCTGCATTTCTATTGTGGTCCTGCGGTGACAGTGAAAGTACAACTAGTGCAACAAATGTCTTTGATCTCGAAAATTCTCATTTAACGAAATCCTCGTCAAGTGAAGAGGAATCCTCTTCGAGTGAAGTTCAGAGTTCATCTAGTTCTGAATTCGATGAGGATGAATCATACAATTCTAGCACAGAAGAAAATGAAGAATCTTCGTCTAGTGACCAGAAGAGTTCTTCTAGTTCTAAAAAAGCAAAATCAGGTTCTTCCAAGTCTAAATCAAAGTCTTCAAGTTCTAGCAATTCAAAAACAAAATCGTCCAGTTCAAGCAACTCTATAACTAGTTCTTCTAGTGTAGCGTCCAGCAATCCCGCGCAAACATCTTCTTCATCAATATGCATATCAGAAGTTTCCCCCATTCATTTTCTGCCACTTATGGCCAAACCCAATGCAAATAAATCAGAATTCTTCTTCTATGGAGGGGCCGACCTTGAGTGGCCCTGTATCCCTAAGAATACTTATCCCGAACCATACTTTACAAGCGTCCAACTAGTCCTAGCCCATGTAAACGAACATGGCCAGAACGAAGTAAGTCCAATTAAACTCCAATATACGCCGCCAACATTGCCTGCGACAGTAATTAATCTTGCTGAAATGGGAGTAAAAATAAGCGATTCGGCAAAAACCCAATGCGGAAATTTCAAGTTGTTCGTTGATTTCACGGCGACGGACGATCCCAATAATCCTGAGAGGTTTCTCGGCTGGGATTCCATAGAATTCGTTCGTGAACCCAAATACTGCGAAGCAGATGCGAAATCATCCTCCAGCGCAGCCATAGACTCTGTCGTGCGGAAAGTTGAAATTAGGCAATTTAACGGTCTAATGTCCACCTCGGAAACTCGAGGATATTCGTTCAAAGAAGATGCCGAAGTTCCTATAGAGCGAGCAAATATTCGAGTCAGCATGGACGAATTAACAGGGATTCTCACGCTAAATGGAGTCAATGGTTATAAAGTTGTCAAATATGATAACAGTATGGATAGGGACTATTATGACGATTGGGACGCTTTTTATTTACCTCAATCTCCTGTCTACACGACCGATTTCAAATTTACAGAAGCCAATCTCACAGACTCAACTTATTTCGATGTGGACGCATTCTGGATAGTCATTGGCCCTGCCTTCAACAAAGAAACCGCAGATGATTTTTACACCATTACACTGAAAACAATGGAAAGAGCGAACGAAGAAGGTGTCCGTCCGTTAAAAATTATCTACTACAAGAAATAACCGCCCGCAGTAGGCTGTTCAACGAAGGCTTTCCTTGATAACCCTGTATCATATATTTTCCAAGTGATTCATTTAGCGTTTTTTCTTTTCACTTTCTAAATTTTTTAGCGAAATTTGCTAAAGAAGAACGACTTTGTATCATCATTAATATTTTTCTTGAGAAAAAAGTATATAGGAACCATCAGAATGGAGGTCTTGAATGAAGCCGATAACCGAATATCAAGATTACCGCAAATATATACTGGACTACTTCGACTGGCGCAAAAGGACATCTGCGTTCTCGTGGCGTGAATTCTCCAAGCAGGCAGGCTTCGCCTCGCCGTCGTATCTCAAGCTCGTCTGTGACGGAAAGACTTCCCTCAGCCGCGTAGGCGTTCCGTTGGTGGCCGCGGCCATGGGCCTTTGCGACTACGAGTGCGACTATTTCAAGTACATGGTCGACTTCACGAATGCGAAGGATGACGACAAGAAAAAGGAAGCCTTCCGCAAAATGGAAGAAATTGCCAAGGAACAGCACGCACGCGTTCTCAACGCGGATGCGTTCGACTATTACGAATCGGCGGTGAATTCCATCGTCCGCGAGCTGGCTCCGCTGATGCCGGGGGCGCTTCCGGGCGACATAGCCAAGAAAATCAAGCACGACTTTACGGCGCAAGAAGTCCGCGATGCGCTGAAGCTTCTGGTCAAACTCAACATACTCAAGAGCAAGTGCAAGAACGTCTACAAGCAGACCGACAAGATCATTACCGGTTCCTCCGAATCGCTCACGTTGGCGCTGCGTTCCATGAACCGCCAGATGATTGACCTCGCCCGTGAGGCCATCGATAAAATCAGACCCGTAGAACGCAACATTTCGGGCGTGACCGTGGGGGTTGATGCCAAGGCGCTGAAGCGCATCTCGGACGTGGTAGACCATTGCCGCAAACAAGCCATCACCATCGCAGGCGAATGCGACAACGCCAACCAAGTCTACCGTTTAAACTTGCAACTTTTCCCGCTGACGGAAAAAATATAAGGAGAGTCCTATGAATTTTAAAAGACTTTTTTTGATTTATTTTTTTGCTACTTTGGGTATAATCAGTGCATTTAGCGCTTGTTCCAGCGAAAAAGTTGCAGGAGCCGACGAGCAGCCCAATACCATGGCAAAGCAATCAAGTTCTTCTCAGGAATCCACATCTGCAAGCCGCACAAATGACATGTTGGCCAGTTTAAGGGAATTTAACAACAGGCCCAAACCTGTTACGATTTCTATTTCGGAAACAGGAGAAACCATCGAAGATACTGTCAACGCCCAAGCCTCCTTCGATGCGTCCTACCAAGCAATAGTAGCGGATGATTCAATCACATGGATTAACGTGGAAGAAAATCAGAACTTGTGCAGCTCGGACAGTTGTTACGCTCTTACCGCAATGCTGGACAGCGAAAAAATAGTGCACGGTCCCATCGGTTTCGGCAGCACTCCCATAAGCAAACGAATCGTTTGCTTAAACAATAAAAATTTGTTGTACACTATTGGATTCGGAGATGGCTACGTAAACAAAACCTTACTAAAAGGACAATCCGACTACCCAAACGATTCCATCACCATGGAACAATTTAAAGACGAATGTAGCGAAGAAAACGGAGAATTCTATTTTGCAGTAAGCAAAACAAATGGTCGACCGATAGAAATCACCGAAAAAGGGACTGTTTATGCTTCTAAACATATTGATTCCACTGGAACCTGTAGAATTGAACTCGTAGAAATCTCGGCAGACACGACCTTTGGCTACAGGGATCCCTATTGGGAAAAACATGTCAAACATATTTTTAGCAATTGCGTATCCGAATTAGAATTATTGTGGGTCTGTAGTGACTGTGAAAGCACAACTAGTGCAACAAATATCTTTGATTTTGAAAATTCCCATTTGACAAAATCTTCGTCAAGTGAAAAAGGATCCTCGTCAAGTAAAATTCAGAGTTCATCCAGTTCCGAATCAAGTTCTTCTAGTTCCAACGAATCGGAATCTGGTTCCTCTAGTTCTCGCGATCTTGAATCAAGCTCTTCCAGTTTTGAATTAGGTTCTTCAAGTTCCAGAACAAGTTCTTCCAGTATTAAATCCAGCAGTTCCTCACAATCATTTTCTTTTCAAGATTTTCAAGAAATAACTGTAACAAACATTTCCCCCATTCGCATCCAGTCACTTGACATCACCTCCAATGGCGACAAAACAAAATTCATGATCACAGGAAGTGCTACTTTAGACGAATTTGACACAACAGCAATCTCCGATAGTGATTCAGATCCGTTCTTTACAAAAGTTGACTTTTTCCTCGCCCATGTGAACGGACACGGCCAGAACGAAAGCGCCCTACTACAGCTTCAATACACGTCGCCAACAATGCCCAGAGAAACAATTAATTTTGGGGTGATGGGTGCAAAGATAATTGATTCCGCTAAGACCCAATGCGGAACATTCAAATTGTTCGTTATACTCAAAGCAAGCAACGACCCCGCGATAGAAGATAAGTTCATCACCATTGATTCCGTAGAATTCGTTCGTGAACCCGCATACTGCAGGGCAGACCCAATTGCCCCCGTTGAACTTAGACTATTTAACGGTCAAATGAAGACCTCAACAACCCGTGGATACTCTTTCAAGGATGAAGCCGAGGTTCCTGTGAAGGACGCACAAATTCAAGTCACCATGGACGACTTAACAGGACAATTAACACTTCACGGAGTCAATGGCTATAAGGTTGCCAGGTATCGCAATGATCAAGAACCAGGTTATAAAGAAAACTGGAATGCCACTTACTTACCTCCAGCTCCAGCAACCACAGCCGATTTCAGATATAAAACGTCCAGTCTCACAACTTTGTCTCTTTTTGAAAAAGATGCGTTTTGGGTGGTCATTGGGCCGAATTTCGACCAAGAAACCGCAGAGGATTTTTATGCCTTTGCTCTCAAAGAAAGCGAATTTGTTGATGGGAACAGCGCAGCGCAGCTAGAAATTATCTATTACAAAAAATAAGCATTTTTCTGAATTCTACTAAATGCAGAAAAAAGAAATTTGTTCGTAGAACATTCCCTATTTCCGCACTCTGGTTGACTTTATATTAATCTGTATATAAACAAAATGCTGCCGCATTTGCGGAAGCATTTTGTTTATAAATTGACGAGAGCTATGATTTGTAACTAGCCGAGACGGTTATTGATTTCGTCCCAGTTGACGATGCTCCACAGCGCCTTGAGGTAGTCCGGACGGCGGTTGCGGTAGTCGATGTAGTAGGCGTGTTCCCACACGTCGAAGGTCAGCAGTGGCTTAAGGCCCTTGGTGAGCGGGTTCTGGGCGTTGCCTTCCTGCGTAATCACGAGTTTACCGCTTGCATCGGCGGAGAGCCAGACCCAGCCGGAACCAAAGAGGCCCGCGCCTTTCGCCTGGAATTCTTCCTGAAACTTCTCGAAGGAGCCGAAGTCGCGAGCGATGGCATCCGCAATCTTACCCGTCGGGGCGTTGTCGGCCTTGGGTGCAGAAAACTGCAAGAAGTACATGGAATGGTTCAGGAACTGGCCCGCATTGTTGAACACACCGCCTTCGGCCGTTTTCACAATGTCTTCGAGGGACTTGCCTTCAAAGGCGCTGCCCGGGAGGGCCGCGTTCAGGTTGTTGAGGTAGGTCTGCAGATGCTTTCCGTAATGGAATTCGATGGTCTCCGCGCTCAGTGCCGGGGCCAGGTCTGCGCCCGCATACGGGAGAGCGGGCATTTCAAATTTTCCGTTTTTTTGTTCAGTCATGTGGTCTCCTTGGTTAAATAATACTCTCTATGAATTCCTTGCGGAAGGTGCCGTTGCCGAGCAAAATGTCAATGGGCAACTTCTTGAATTCGTATTCGTAAGGCGGTTGCTTCCAGGCAAAATCGTTCGGGTACTCGTTGAAGATGTACTGCAAAAGCTTCACCGCCATGTCGAAACTGCGGAACTTGTCGCGGTCGAGCACGTGGATCTGCGCACCGCCACAAATCTGGCCAGCGCCCTTGTGGAACGTGGGCTGGAAATAGTTCTCGCGGAAGTACACACCGGGGAGCTTGAGCCCGTTCATGTACTTGCAGAGCTTGACCGCATCGATGAACGGCGCGCCGAAAATCTCGAAGGGGCGCGTGGTGCCACGGCCTTCGCTCACGTTGGTCGCCTCGAACAGGCACATGCCCGGGTAAACGATGGCGGTATCGAGTGTAGGCATGTTCGGGCTCGGCAGAATCCACGGGAGTCCCGTCTGGTCGTACCACATCTTTTTGTCGTAACCTTCCATGCCGAGCACATAGAGTTCGCACTTGGGGAAGCGTTCTTCCTTGAACTGCACCGCAAGTTCGCCAATCGTCTTCGCGTGGCGCGTACGGATGCTATGGAGCCCCACAAAACTCGTGTAATCGAGATCCAATACCGGGCCTTCTTCGTCTACGCAGTTGATGGGGTTCGGGCGGTCCACCACAATGACAGGGATGCCGGCCTTCTCGCAGGCCTTCATGCAGAGGAAAAGCGTCCAGATGAACGTGTAATAGCGTGCGCCCACATCTTGCAAATCCACGAGCATCATGTCCACGTGGCTGAGCATTTCAGGAGTCGGTTCGCGGTGTTCGCCGTACAAGCTATAAACGGGAATGCCCAGTTCGGGGTCGGTGTAGCCTTCCCACTCGATCATGTTGTCCTGGGTGTGTCCCTTGATGCCGTGCTGCGGGCCAAAAAGCGCCGAAAGCTTAAAGAGTTTGCCGTCGTATTCTTTGAGGAGGTCAAGTGTATAGCGCAAATCGGGCAAAACCGATGCCGGGTGGAGGACGGCGCCGAGGCGCTTGCCTTTAAGATTTGCAGGGAAAACTTTTTCAAAACGTGTAAGTGCGAGGGAAATCATGAGATAGAGGCTAGGATTTAGAATCTAGGGGTTAGGGGTGTGCAAAGTTGTTTTTCTTAATATATAATTCTTTTGGTGCCTAGATGGAGTGGTTTACAATAGCCAATGCAGGTTTTTTCTAGATTAATTGGCATGAAAAAAGCTATTAAGATTATCCTGATTTCCCTTGTCGCCTTGATTGTCCTCGTTCTCGCGGCCCTCAAATTCGCCCCGGGATTCATCAAGGATTACGTAGTAGCCCATTCCGAAGAGTTTATCGGTCGAAAAATGGCGATTGAAAGCGTAAGCCTCAATCCGTTCACGTTTACCGTGAATATCGACAAATTTGCCTTGCTGGAGCAGGACGGAACAACGCCTTTCGTATCCTTTGACAAGTTCCGCATCAATGTGGACCCGCTCAAAATTGTGACCAGGACGGCCGCAGTCAGCGAAATCTACATGAAAGGCCTCTATGTGCATGTCACGCAAAATGGAGACAAGTTTAACTTCAGCGACATCTTGGATTTTCTCGCCAAAGCGGACTCAACCTCCCCCGACACGGTCGCCGTTGACACGGCTGCATCCGATACCGGCATGGTCAACGCCGCCGAAATCGCGAAAGGCCTCCCGGTCAGCATTTCCGTCAAGAATATCGTGTTCGAGAACGGCAACATTATATATGAAGACACGAAAATCGGCTCTAAAATTCATATCAAGGATTTCGGCATCGCCATCCCGGCAGTCTACCTGAGCAATAAACAAACCGACGTAGGCGTGAGCCTCAAGTTTGCCGACGGCGGCGATTTGAACGTCAAAGTGTCCGTCAATGCGGCGACGAACGATTTCAACGTGAACGTGGGCCTCAAGGACTTCGCACTGGCCTGTGGCAAGCCCTATCTGAACGACTTTATCGCTTACAAGGACTTCAGTGGTAGCGTATCCACCGACATTTCTGTCGCGGGCAATCTTAACGACGTGCTTTCGAGCAACGTGGGCGGCATTGTTTCCGTAGACAACGTTGTTTTGACCGAAACTAGTGGCAAGACTATTGGAGTTAAGCATGTCGGTGTCGGCATCGGCAAGGCGAACTTGAACGAGAACACTTTCATCATTGATTCGGTGATTGTTGACGGTGCCTACGCCCACATGGACATGTACAAGGACGGCAAGACAAACATCGACGTGCTGCTCGCCCCGCTAAACAAAAAGTTCGCCGCTCCGGCTGACAGTAGCACCCCTGACACCACGGCCAAGGCCGAGGAAGCGAAGCCTGAACCAGCCAAGAAGATGGTCGCCAAGGTCGGCAAGCTCTACGTCCACAACACCAAGGTCAGCGCAAACGACCAGACTCTCACGAAGCCGTTCAACTACACGGTGAGCGGCATTACGGTGAATGGCTCGAACATCAATTTCGACACCCCCTGCACTGTGAACGTCACAGCCTCGTTCCCCGAAGGTGGCAGCGTCTCGGTCAAGTACAAAGGTGCTTTGAGCGACATCGGCACAATGGACGCCTACATCAGTGTGAAGAACCTCGCCCTGAAGCACTTCAGCAACTACAGCCTCCACTACACAGGCTACCCCATCAGTGCGGGCACGATGGCCTTCGCGAGCGAGAACAAGATTCAGGACTTCAACCTGGAAAGCAAGAACACCATCGACATCTATAATATTGACGTCGGTGACAAAGATAATTCTGTCAATCCGGAATTCACAGTCCCGATGAAGGTCGGCCTTTACATCCTTAAAGACAAGAACGACAAGATCCAGTTCGATATCCCGGTCAAGGGCAACATGAAGGACCCGGAGTTCTCTGTGCTGAAGATTATCTGGAAGACCGTGATGAACCTGATTATCAAGGTCGCGGTATCCCCACTGAAGGTTGTGGGCAATGTTGCCACGACTGGAGCCGGCATGGTCGGTCTTGACCTCGGCAATAACGACGAAATTCTCATCGATGTCAAGAGTGCGACCTTCACGAGCGAGCAATACGCCAAGGCTTCCAAGATGACCGAGGTCCTGGCCAACGACCCGAAGCTCAAACTCATCTTTACGCAGTACTACAACCCGAACAGGGCAGCAAAGAGGAACAAGCAGCACATGCTCAAGACAGAGTTCTACAAGCAGTCGCAGGGCAAGCAGACGCTGAACGAACTTGACGAACGTGCTATCCTCGAAATCAAAGACAGCGATGATGCCTTCAAGGCCTACGCCACAGAACATGCCGCAGATATTGACGAGAAAAAGCTGAAAACCGAACTGGCCTCTCTCGCAAGCAAGCGTGACGAAGACTTGCTCAAAGTGCTGTTGCAGCAAAACGGCGTCACCAAGAAGAACATCAAGGTCCTTACCGCTCCGGCAGGCGAACTCTCCGGGTATAAAGGCAAGGCGATGTATAAGGTGACCGTCGATGTGCAGTGATTAGACGAGAGACGAGATAAACGATACTAGGCACTTTAGTGCCTTAGTAGAGTTATCCTCTATGAGGAGAACGCCGCTGCGCGGCTACAGACGAGAGAAAGTAGGAAGTAGGACAAATGCGTAAGGCGAGTGCCGCGGTCAAGTTTACTTGAACATGGCCGAGCCGAGCATTTGGTACTTGAGCTATACGAAACTTGGCAATTTATTGCCTTAGTTGAGTTATCCTCTATGAGGAGTAGCGAGAGTACCAGTAGACAGTAGGAAGTGATGAATTCTGGATTTATCCTTTAACTGCTTACTAATCATCAAAAAACTCACTGCTCATGGCTCACTGCTCATAGCTCATAGCTCGTGCCCCGAGCCTAAATAGTGTGGCTGGTGGTTAGGGGGCTGCAGATTTGTCATTGCGAAGGGCGAATAGCCCTGAAGCAATCTCTAGGATAAGGATCTAGAGGTTAGGATCTAGGGGTTAGGGAGAAATATCACGGCTTCGCCGTCTATTATTAACGCACGAAGTGCGTGATTCTTTTCACTAGCCTCTAGCCTCTAACCTCTAGTCTCTCGTCTAAAAAATTCTACATTTGGCCGCATCATGAGTGAAGAATTGTGTGCAAATCTTTCCCAGAAGGTGCAGGAGACCGCCAAGGCCCCCAAGTACCGCGGTGCCATTTTCCAGATTGAAGCCGACGAAAAGGGTCTCGCCCTCGTCGATGTGAAAGAATCAAGCCTCAAGGTCTACTTGATGATAGACCCGGACTGCGACAAGATTCTCGAGACGCGGTTCTTCACCTATGGTGGCCCGATATTCACCGCCCTCGCCGACTCGTTCTGCAAGAAAATCCAAATGGTGACAGTGGACGAGGCTTGCGCTATTACGGCCGAGAGCCTGGAACTCGAACTCCGCGATACTCCGGATGTACGCGCCATCCCCGAAAACGCTCCCGAAATCAAACAGATGAACACGCTCATCAAGCGCATCCTCGAGGCCTACCCCGAAAAGAAGGGCACGGCCATCCTCGTGCGCGAGAAGATGGAGCGCATCAAGTACCGCACACAGACGGCCGAAGGCCGTGCCGAAGCCGATGCCGAGTGGAACGCCCTCGCAAAACACGAGAAAATCGAGAAAATCGAGGCCTGGCTGCACCAGTCCGTCCGTGGAATGCTTCAGGGTGACGGCGGCGATGTGGAAATCCTCGACCTTACGGAAGACAACCGGCTCAAGATCCGTTACCAGGGCGCATGCGCCGGTTGTGGATCTGCCATGGGCGGCACGCTCTTCTACATCGAGGACGAACTCAAGAACAATGTGTACTACAACTTGATTGTGGAACCCGAAGACCCGCTCGACAACCTCCCGCCGAACCAAATGTCCGATGCCGACCGCAATCTGGCCGGGCTAGACGACAACAATCCACCACCCAGTTTGTTCTAGGATCTAGAGGCTAGGATCTAGGGGCTAGGGAAAAATATCACGGCTTCGCCGTCTGTTATTGACGCACGAAGTGCGTGATTCTTATTCACTAGTCTCTAAATCTCTATTCTCTAGCCTCTATTTTCTATATTACATTCTGTAATTATCAAAGGAAAACTTATGTCCGAAGAACTCGTTTTGAAATTCGTTGATCCCGTGCCGATGCGCTACGGTGAAAATTCCCACCAGTCCGCCGTGTTCTACCGCGACCCGACCTGCACCGAAGCAAGCCTCGCCACCGCAAAGCAACTCTGGGGCAAGGAACTTTCCTACAACAACATCGTCGATGCTGACGCTGCCCTCGAGATGGCTCGCGAATTCAGCGATGGCAACGCTGTCGTCATCGTGAAGCACATGAACCCCTGCGGACTCGCTACCGGCGAAACGCTCCGCGAAGCCATGGAAGCCGCTTGGGCAGGCGATCCGGTGTCGGCATTCGGTTCCGTGATTGCCGTGACTCGCAAGGTCGACCTCCAGACGGCCGAATTCCTCAAGGGCAAGTTCGTTGAAATTTTGCTCGCTCCGGCATTCGATG
>CAMJHM010000073.1 GCA_946405515.1 uncultured Fibrobacter sp.
CGATTTCCTTGACCCAGTCCATGATGTCGAAAATTTCGTTCTGGTTCCAGTCCATGATGGTCGTGTGAATCTGGAACGGGAGGCCCGCCGCCTTGCAGTTCTCGATGCCCATCATCGTGAGTTCGAAGGCGTTCGGGAGGCCGCGGAAGTCGTTATGGCGGTCATGGTCAATGCTGTCGATGCTGATGCCCATCGCCATCGCACCGGCCGCCTTCAGCTTGAACGCCAAGTCGTGCGTGATGAGCGTGCCGTTGGTGCCGAACACCGGGCGAAGCCCCTTGCTCGAGGCGTGTGCGACCAAATCCACGATATCGGGGCGGGTCATCGGCTCACCGCCGCTGAAAATCATGATCTTGAACCCCGCCTTCGCGATTTCGTCAATCAGCTTGAGGGCTTCCGCCGTAGTGAGTTCGGCCGCCTTGTTCTCGCCCGCGTCCTGGTAGCAGTGCTTGCAGGTCAGGTTACACTTGTTGGTGGTCATCCAAGATACAATCATCATAAACCTCGTTCAGAACGCCCTACAAGATAGAAATCCTTGTCACAAAAATCACACTTTACGCATCAAAACGGCCTTTTTGCCTTTTCTGAGTGCAACTTCCTTGCAAAAAAGCCTATATTGAAAGCATGTCGGTCAAGAAACTCCTGATTATCGCACTCGTCGTAGCTGCCGCCTATTACACTTTTGGTGTAAAAGGGTTCAGTCCGTTTACAAAAAAAATCCGGGGAGACGTCCAATTGATCGCTCTCAACGGGGAAACAAAAACCTTGGATGACTACGCCGGGGAAAATGGCACGCTTATTTTCTCGATGGGCACCTGGTGCCCGCACTGCGTCGAAGAAATCAGGTTCATGAAGTCATTGACAGAATTCTTTCGTCTCCACAAGATAGGTATAGTCATTTGCATGGACGGCGACAACAACGACGAAATCCACAACTGGGTTTACAAGCAAGACCTCCCCTGGGACTGGAAAACCGTCTACTGGCAAGATCCGCTCTACGACGAACTCCACATTACAAAAAGAAGCGTCCCCTACTTAACTACACGTAACCAGAAGGGCGAAATCACGTTCAGCAACGCAGGTGCATTCTTCACGAACATGATTTCGCATATCAGCCTTGAAATGCTAAAAAGCAACAAATAAGTCCATTTATTGGCCAACAACATCCTTACGACGGAACAAGACCCAAAGGATGACGGCAAGGGTGGCACCAATGAGGCACATGAACATATCTGATTGGGTATCCCAAATGTAGCCCTGCGTGCCTAAGAAAGCCTCCGTGTCGGTCGGATCGCTCAAGGACGCAAGCCACTCAATAATCTCGTAAAGCGCAGAAATCGCCTCGGCAACGCATATTGCCAAGAAAACGGTCCAGCCTGTAGTCCGGAGCGGAGTCGTGCGACGCAGGAGTTCAATGGTCAAGAGCGCTGGGGTAAAGCCTTGCATGAAATGACCAATCTTGTCGTAATTATTGCGTGTAAAGCCGAACCAGTCCTCCATCCAGAAACCGAGCGGCACCTTCGCATACGAATAATGCGCCCCCACCAGAAGGACAGCCATGTGGAACGCCATTAGGGCATAAAGGTACGTGGGCATCCGGAATTTATTGTACGTCAGCAAGAGGACGAGAAACCCAACAAGTGCCGGAGCAGCCTCCAGGACCCAAGTCAGGTAAGTATCAACAACCCCCACGGCAGACCAAAGAATCGTCAAAAAAACAAGCGCAAGCAAGACAAGGTGGGATTTAGGGATTTTTTTCATACTCCCAATAATAATAAATATCCCTCTCTCTCAAAAAAAGTTTCTTTTTTATGAGAACAATCACCAAAAATAAGTTATAATATTACATAAATACGTCTTTTATATTACATTATACTTTTTAGGTGCAATTTTTTGCATTATAAGAGTGAATCCTATATAAAATGCTATTTTTCGGGGCAAAAAAAAAGGATACCATGACAAAGAGAAGAGTTGTTATTACTGGTCTAGGCGCTGTTACTCCCGTCGGCAAGTCCGTTCAGGGCATGTGGCAGGCCATTCAAGAGGGCAAAAGTGGAATTGCCCCCATTACCCTGTTCGATGCATCTAATTGTCCCGTAAAGATTGCAGCCGAAATCAAGGAATTCAAGCCCGAGGAACACGGAATTGACCCGAAAGAAGCCCGCCGCATGGCCCGCTTCACGCAATTCTTGGTGGCCGCCGCAAACGAAGCAGTCAAAGATGCGAATCTCTCCCGCGAGCAGCTCGCCGAAGACACCACCGGAATCGTGGCCGGAAACGGCCTTGCCGGCATGGACATTCTCGACGAGACATACAACAAGTATATCGAAGGCGGCAAGCGGAGGGTTTCCCCGCTCGCCATGCCCGAACTTATCCCGAACGAGGCGTGCGCCAACGTCTCCATAGCCTTAGGCATTACCGGACAAGCCCACACGATTTGCACCGCCTGTGCCTCTGGCACCGACGCCATCGGGGTCGCGCTCGACTCCATCCGCTCGGGCCGCCTGGACGTGTGCCTCGCTGGTGGCTCCGAGAGCGGGATTACCGAATATTCTATCAAGAGCTTTGCCGGCATGCATGCGCTCACAGACAAATTCAACGACGACCCCGAAAAGGCGTCGCGCCCATTCGACAAAGACCGTAGCGGCTTTGTCATGGGCGAAGGCGGTGCCGTGATGGTGCTCGAAGAACTCGAACACGCGAAGGCCCGCGGCGCAAAAATTTACGCCGAACTCGCAGGCTACGGTGCATCTGCCGATGCCTACCACATCACGAGCCCGCGCCCAGGTGGAGAAACCTGCGCGAAGGCGATGATCCGCGCAATGAAGGACGCCGACATCGCCCCGACCGACGTGGACTACTACAACGCCCACGGCACCTCCACCCACCTGAACGACATCACCGAGACCGAGATGCTCAAGATTTCGCTCGGCGAGCATGCCTACAAAATTAAGGTGTCGAGCACCAAGAGCATGACCGGACACTGCGTGGGAGCCGCAGGCGTCATCGAGGCCATCATCAGCACACTCGCCATCAAGGATTCGTTCTACCCAGCCACAATGAACCTCGATACCCCGGACGAAGGTTGCGACCTTGACTACGTGCCGAACAAGGGTATCCCGGGGAACATCGACGTTGCCGTATCGGCTTCGCTCGGTTTTGGCGGGCACAACGGCGTGGTCGTCATAAAAAAATTCAAGGATTAAAATCCTTGCAGAATAGGAAGGGGAAAAATGATTATCCAGCCCATGATTCGTGGCAACATGTGCGTCAACGCGCACCCAGCAGGGTGCGCTGCCGCCGTGCGTAGCCAAATCAGTTCCGTCCAAAAATGGAGGGCGGAACAGGGCCAGCCCAAAGACTCCCCTAAGACTGTACTCGTCATTGGATGTTCAACCGGCTATGGCTTGGCCAGCCGTATTGTCGCCGCCTTCGGCTTCGGAGCCACGACAATCGGAGTATCCTTCGAAAAAGAAGGTTCGGATACTCTTCCCCCAAAAAACGGGACCCCGGGATGGTACAACAACATGGCGTTCGACCGCGAGGCAAAGGCCTCCGGCATTGAATCCTTTACCATCAACAGCGATGCTTTTTCCCACGACACACGAAAAAAAGTCATCGAAATCGTAAAAAAGACCGGCAAGAAAATTGACCTCGTCATCTACAGCGTCGCATCTGTCGTGCGAGTAGACCCAGATTCGGGCAAGCTTTACCGCAGTGTTTTCAAGCCTATCGGTGAGGCCCTCACCGGAGAAACCATCGACGCGATGACCGGCAAGATTACCCCCATCGGCACCGACCCCGCAACCGACGAAGAAATTTTCAACACGGTAAAGGTGATGGGTGGCGAAGACTGGGCACTATGGATTGATCAACTCGCCAAGGCGGATGTACTTTCCGAAGGCATCAAGACAGTTGCTTTTTCCTACATCGGCCCTTCCCTCTCCTACGCCATCTACCGCGACGGCACCATCGGCGAAGCCAAAAAGCACCTTGAGAAAACGGCAAAAAAAATGGATGCCGACCTGCAGGCAAGCCTCAAAGGCAGGGCGTACATTTCTGTAAACAAGGGCGTGGTATCGCGCTTGAGCGTGGGCATTCCTATCATCGCGCTGTACCTCTCCGTGCTGTTCAAGATCATGAAGGAAAAAGGGACTCACGAAGGCTGCATCGAACAGATGGAGCGGCTCTTTGCCGAACGCCTGTACACGGGTGGAGCCGTACCGACCGACGAGACTGGGCGAATCCGCATCGACGACCTCGAAATGGACCCCAAGGTCCAGGAAGAAGTCAAAAAGCGCATGGCCACCATCACTCAGGAAAACTTCACCCAAGTGGGTGACCTCGTAGGTTACCGTCACGACTTTCTCGTCACGAATGGATTTGACGTCGAAGGAGTTGACTACACAGCCGATGTCGCCTCAATGGAATCTATTTAAAACAATTATTTTTCCTCCTTTTATCCTTTTTTTTGTATTTTTCGGGTGTAACGGCAATTTATGCCGTGAAGAACCAAGGAGCGTCGCATGTCCGACTGGCTGTTCAAATCGTGGCTCAAGATTTCCGCACTAACGGTTATCCTGTTTTTCTTCTATCACCTGTTTATCTCGCAGAAGCTCGAAGAAGAGAATTTCTCTTCGGAAATCGATAAACACTAGAGGCACACCATGGAACAGAACAAGGACATCCTGGATATCCAGGCCGCCGAAGAAAGCTCCCGCAAAAAGAAGAAGTTTATCCTGTGTTACCACAGTTTCAGTGTGCTGAACTTCAAGAGGACTCGCAACCAGATTAGGAAAATTGCCGACGCAGCAGGTTCCCCGATCAGCATCGCCGTGATTCCCGCCTTTGGTGCAGCTCCAGAATCCGAAGCGGAACAGTTCCGCGAAGAACTCGAGAAATTCGTAGACGAAGGCTACGAAATCATGCTCCACGGGGCACGCCACCGCGCCGACCTCTCTATCAAGCGCAGCCTCCAAGGCAGACTCGCCCTCTTGGTTTCGAACAACGAAGCCGAATTCGCCGGCCTTGACGAACGCTTCACACAGGCCCTCTTGAAAAGGAGCCTTGCCTTGTGGAAGGCGCACGGCACCGGAAAACCGTCCGGATTCATTCCGCCCATCTGGTTCGGGAACAAGTTCCTCAAAGAACAAGCTCTCGAAATTTTCGACTATTACGAAGACCTTCATGGAATTTACCAGATAAAGAACGGCAAGATCAAGAAAACAAAATCCAAAGCACTGAGTTTTTCCATCATTCCCGCACCGCTCCTCGGGATTGCGCAGACTTACTCCTGCCTCAAGATGTTGTTGCCGGGTGGGGTCCACCGCTTAGTGTTCCACGACAAGGACTTCAGGACCATTGGTGAAAAGCGCATTTTGAACATGGTGCGTTACACATCCACCATGCGTGAAAAAATCATGTACAGGGATCTGTAAGACCCATCAGCACTGGATTCAACATGATACTCAACAAGTTTCTCTCCCGCATAGATTACGAGTCTTACGAGGACCTTTACAAGAATTTTAAGATTTCCATTCCGGACAACTTCAACTTTGCCTACGACGTGGTTGATGAATACGCGAAGACGGAACCCAAGCGCGAAGCGTTAGTGTGGTGCGACGACAACGACGAAAGCCACATCTTCACGTTCAAGGACTTGTCGCTGGCGTCCCAACGTACAGCGAATTTCCTTGTAGAACAGGGAATCCAAAAAGGCGACCGCGTGATGCTCATCCTTCGCCGCCGCTATGAATTTTGGTTCTTCTTGTTGGCGCTCCACCGCATCGGTGCAATTGCCATCCCGGCAACAAACATGCTCGCGGCCGAAGACCTGGAATACCGCTTCAAGGCAGCCGAAGTGAAGATGGTCGTCACTTACGACGAGCCCGCGCTCCAGAAAGAAGTGGACAAGGCAAAGTCCAAGTGCCCCTCCGTCGAAAAGCTCGTGACTGTTGGCCAAACGGCCCGCCAGAATTGGATTAGCTTCTACGACGACTACGAAATTTTCCCCGCAAAGTTCGAACGCCCCGAAGGCGAAGCGGCCACGCGCAACGACGACATCATGATCGTCTACTTTACGAGTGGAACCAGTTCGAACCCCAAAATGGTCGCTCACACGTTCACCTACCCCCTCGGGCATATCGTGACCGCCAAGTACTGGCAGCACGTTGTCGACGGAGGCCGCCACCTGACCGTTGCCGAAACAGGCTGGGCCAAAGCTCTCTGGGGCAAGATTTACGGGCAATGGATTGCCGGGTCTGCCGTGTTCACCTACGATATGAAGGTGTTCATCCCCGGCAAGCTGCTCGAAAAGATGGCCGAATACAAGGTGACCACGTTCTGTGCACCGCCAACCGTATACCGCTACATTTTGCAGCATGGCATCAGCAGATACAACCTTTCGAGCCTTCAATACTGTACCACCGCTGGCGAAGCACTGAACGTGGATATTTACAACAAATTCTACGAACAGACGGGCATCCGCATGCAAGAAGGCTACGGCCAGACCGAACTCACGCTCACCACGGGCAACTTCGGCTTTAGCGAACCGCATCCGGGTTCCATGGGCAAACCCTCTCCGGGATACAGCATGGAAATCGTGAACGCGGACGGCGAGCCCTGTGCCGATGACGAAGTCGGCGAACTCATCATCAAGATTGACCAAGGCAAGCCCTTCGGCATGTTCGGCGGTTACTACCGCGACGACGAACGCACCGAGAAAGTTTTCGAAGGTGGTGTTTACCATACGGGCGACACCGCTACCCGCGACAAGGACGGTTACTACTGGTTTGTAGGCCGCAACGACGACCTCATCAAGAGTTCCGGCTACCGCATCAGCCCCTTCGAAGTGGAAGAAGTCATCCACAAGCACCCGGCAGTGCTCGAAGTCGCCGTCACCGGCGTCGAAGACAAGGACCGCGGTCAGGCAGTCAAGGCGACCATCGTGCTCCAGAAGGGCTACGAGGCGTCAAAGGAACTTGCAAAAGAAATCCAGCTGTTCACGAAGAAGGTTGCCGCCAGCTACAAAAGCCCGCGCATCATCGACTTCGTGACGGAACTGCCCAAGACCATCAGTGGAAAGATTCGCCGCGCCACTATCCGCGACAAGGATGCCGAAGCGAAGAATGCCGAAAGCACCGAAAACGCCTCCAACGAAAACGCGGAGGCACCGGCTGACAACAGCGCCGAATCTTAAAGCGACTTGAAAACTTTTCTAGCGGCATCGACAGTACGGTCGATGTCGCTTTCTGTATGCGCGGCACTTACGAAAATGGCCTCGAACTGGCTCGGGGCCAGATAAATGCCCTCGTCGAGCATCCCGAGGAAATACCTGCGGAACAATTCCAGGTCGGACTTCTGCACGTCGGCAAAGCATTCCACCGGACCTTCGGTAAAGAAGATGCAGCCCATGGAGCCTACCTGATTTGTAGCCAGCGGGATTCCCGCAGTTTTCGCCGCATCCTGGAGGCCTTCAATCAAGCGTTTCGTCATCGTCTCGGCGTGTACGTACAGGTCTGGATGCGTAGAAAGTTCGCGCATCGTAGCAAGTCCAGCCGCCATCGCGACCGGGTTGCCCGAAAGCGTCCCTGCCTGGTAAATGCCGCCAAGCGGTGCAATCAGCTGCATTACATCCAAACGGCCGCCATAAGCGCCCACCGGCATTCCACCGCCGATAATCTTCCCGAACGTGGTCAAATCCGGCTTGATGCCGTAAAGCCCCTGCGCACAGTGGATGCCCACACGGAATCCCGTCATGACCTCGTCCACAATCAGGAGCGCGCCATGCTTTTTCGTTTCATCCGAAAGCGTCTGCAAGAACTCGGGCTTTGCAGGGACGACACCCATGTTGCCGGCCACCGGTTCCACAATAACGCCAGCAATCTCGTCGCCAATCTTATCGAAGAGCTCTTTAACGCCCGCCACGTCGTTGTACTGGAGCGTGAGCGTGTACTTCGCAAGGTCTGCCGGAACGCCCTTGCTGCTCGGCTTGCCCGTCGTGAGCATGCCCGAGCCCGCCTTGATAAGCAGGCTATCGCTGTGGCCATGGTAGCAGCCTTCAAACTTCACAATCTTGTCGCGCCCAGTAAAACCGCGAGCCGCACGAATGGCGCTCATCGTTGCCTCGGTCCCGCTGTTCACCATGCGAATCATCTCCACACTCGGCACGAGGCTCATCACAAGCTTCGCGAGTTCGGATTCGAGCCCGCACGGAGCCCCGAAACTGAGACCGTTCTGCGCCGTCTCGGAAACCGCCTTGATAACGGAATCGTGAGCATGGCCCAGGAGCATCGGCCCCCAACTGCCTACATAATCGATGTAGTTGTTACCATCCACATCGTAGATGTGACTGCCCTTCGCGCGGGCGATAAACGGAGGTGTGGCCCCCACGTTGCCATAAGCACGCACCGGGCTGTTCACACCACCCGGCATGAGTGTTTTGGCTTCGGCAAAAAGTTTTTCGCTAAGAGAATGATCCATGTCTTAAAAAATAGAAAATCCGGCCCCAAGGTCGGATTTTCGTTAAAAATTACGTTAGGTAATTCAGATTAGAAGGCGTGCGCGCCAGCCATATCACAGCCGACAACAGCCGCAGCGTCATCATAGAAGTATTCAACTTGATTTTCAGCATTGCAAGCGAGGAGGTAACCCTGGCACCCCGTTCCAATCGTATAAACGATTTGATCCAATTCGCTCATCGGGGCGCACTTGGCCTTGAAAGCTTCGACACCAGCGTCTTCGGCAGCAATAGCATGGCAATAGTGCTTTTGGATACCCGCAATAGTTTGAAGTCTATCGCAAGAAACAACAGCCTTGCCATCGAGTTGAGTGGCCGAATTACCACCGGCACCCCCTGCAGATGAAGAAGAAGAGTCATCACCGCATGCGGTGAAAAGAGCGGCTGTGCCGAAAATGGCAACGATCATGAGTTTTTTCATCAGGTTCTCCTATTTTTATTTTTAACGATACATTAAACTTATATATTTTTTTACAGGAGTTATAATATTTATAACTTTTTTCGTTTGACTCCAATTAATTTCCTATAAAAAATACCATCGTTCAATCGATGGTATTATACGTAATTATTTAATACTCAGTAAATTAGACAAGTTTTCTTTCTAAAGCTTCCTTAGCATGGTAAGTGATGATGATGTCGGCTCCGGCGCGCTTGAAGGCCAGCAAATTTTCGCGGATAATGGCATTTTCGTCAATCCAGCCCATTTTTGCGGCAGCCTTCACCATGGAATACTCGCCGCTCACGTTGTAAACAGCCACAGGCACGTCACTTATCCCGGCGGCCTCGCGCAGCACATCCAGGAAGGCCAGGCCCGGCTTCACCATCACGATGTCGGCACCTTCTTCGATATCGAGCGCCACTTCGCGCATCGCCTCGCGGCCGTTGCGCACATCCATCTGGTAGCTCTTGCGGTTACCGAAATGCGGGGCGGAATCGGCCGCATCGCGGAACGGCCCGTAATAGGCACTCGCGAACTTCGCGCTGTATGCCATAATCGGGGTGTTCGTGAATCCATGTTCATCGAGGCATTCGCGGATGGCCCCCACACGTCCGTCCATCATGTCGGAAGGGGCAACCATGTCGGCTCCGGCAATCGCGTGCGAAAGCGCCGTCTTCGCGAGGAGTTCCAGCGTCGGGTCGTTATCCACGTCGCCGTCCTTGATAATCCCGCAATGCCCGTGGCTCATGTATTCGCAAAGGCACACGTCCGTAATCACGTACAGATCGGGGAAATGCGCCTTGATAGAGCGCACCGCACGCTGCACGATGCCATCGTCGTCGTAGGCACACGTCGCCATTTCGTCCTTGTGGTGCGGGATGCCGAAAAGCAATATCGACTTGATTCCCAGCGCAACGCAGCTTTCGAGTTCCTTCAAGATTTCATCGATAGAAAAACGGAACTGCCCGGGCATCGAGGGGATTTCTTCCTTGATGCCCTCCCCTTCTACCACGAACATCGGGTAAACGAGCGAATCGGGGTTAACTGCGGTTTCCGCAACCATGTTGCGGATGGTTTCATTCTTGCGTAAGCGACGAGGACGGATAATCATAGGTTAGAGCCTAGGGGCTAGGGGTTAAAGACTAGGGGTTTGTCGAGTCTTTCAGGCAACGGACAGAGATGCCATCAACAGAACTAAAGGGCTCCAAGAACGCCCCATCAATCGGATATATCAGGTTGTCTCCAACGAAGGATGCTGCATAACCCATCGAAGAACTTTCCTTCGTTTTCGTCCAAAAAGAGGCCTCAGAAGCTGTGAAACTGCCATTATAAAAACCTCCCGGAAGAGCATTGAAACCAAAGGCATCAACGCCGTAAGCCACATTTCCCCACCCAGTCCTAGATTTCAACATTTTACCTGCTACATCGAGAGCGACAACCATGTCAGCCGGGAAGGTTTCCGGCAAATCCGCCGTCTTAAACTCTTTTCCACCCGCATAAAGGAAGAGCGTCATGTATTCCGTAGAATCCGGCAAATGCCATCCTGCTGGGCAAACAGACTGAGCCTGATCAAAAGTATAAAGACGGCCATACACCAAACAATTCGCAAGATCCTCATCAAAACAAATGCTTCCATTCACTTCAAAGTTCATATTTTCAGCCATCCAAACTTGGTCTCCAATGGCCACAGTCTTGTATGTCTTTCCATCACGTAGATCGGTCAAAATATTGCTTTTCGGATTATACACACTGCAATCATCTTCCGAATTTTCGGAACAAGCTGTTACATCAAAAATTTCGTAACCATTACCATGCAAAACAACACCCACAGAATCATCGCCACAGACAATCTTGTAGCCCGAGCTATCGGCCAAAGCCTCGGCATTGCAAGATTTTCCCTCAGAGCCATCCTGACCATTCAACACGACGCCAACGGAGTCAGTACCGCAGACAATCTTGAACCCGGTGCTGTCATCCAGAATTTCGGCAGTGCAGGATTTTCCATCATCCCCTTTATCACCTTTTAAACCATTCAACACGACACCCACGGAATCCAGTCCACAAACAATCTTATAGCCACTACTGTCGGCCAAGGCTACGGCAGTGCAGGATTTTCCATCTTTACCATTACTTCCTTTGTCACCTTTATCGCCTTTGTCACCTTTATCGCCTTTTTTTCCTCTCAAACCAGTAGAACCATCATCACCCTTTTCTCCATTATACACAACTCCTATAGAATCTCCGCCACATACCATTTTGTAACCCGCGACATCGCTCAGTTCTTCCATAGAACAAGAGACTTGGGCCGCTTTACCGGAGTCACTAACAACCGACATGATTTTCCAAACGCTATCCACACAGAAATACAATGCCGATGAATCCTTCACAAAAATCACATCACCTTCATTTTCTGCCGAACACTTGCCAAGTTCCGTATATGCAGAAACGATTGTATTTACCCCCGAATTTTCGGTAACATTGGTCGTGCCATCGCAAGCGGTAATACATGCAACAACAGCAATGAATGCGAAAAGGGGCAATCTGTGCCGGATTATGAAATTGGCCATGATGATATTCCTTTTTGGGGTTAGAACTGAATTGTTTAAATAAAAATATAAGATAATGAAAATCGATTTGGAAAGACGGCTACGAAAAATCGCGTTCAATCTGTTCGAGGCCCTCGGCCCATTCGGCCTGGATTTTCTGTTTGAGCTTCTTGGCGAGCGAGGGGGCGCGGCCCTGCGTGGAGACGGTCACGGCGATATTTTCGCCAAAATCCATGCGGGCGGGCACGATAAAGTCGCCGTCGAGGTAGTCACAGGCATTATTGACCAGAATGCGGCGAGCGCGGGCATCGTTACTCACCTGCGCATTCACCGCGGGCT
>CAMJHM010000074.1 GCA_946405515.1 uncultured Fibrobacter sp.
CCTTCAAGGTACATCTGGATATCGTAGGGCTTGAGCAAATCAAGGATGTGTCTTGTAAAATCCACTTCGACAAGTTGGAATTCGCGGAGATATCCGCTGGCAGGCTTCATTTGGCCTATGTCAAAATGCCGCTTTAGGTAACTGACTTGGAATGCCAGGGTATCATTTTCTTTTTTCAGATGTTCGTTTTCAATTCTAGTTCTGAATAGAACTCTATGAATACGTCTCATGTATTTGAGCACTAGCTTTTTCATTTGTATGTGTCTCTTTAGAAAAACTTGATGGCTGTATAATGGGGTTTTCTGTCTTCTTCGGGAGGTAACGACATGTAGTCACGATATTCCGAAGCGAGAATTTTGTCGTAATTGTTGGGCCCGTAAAAATAGGTCCCGGCAAAAGCGTATTTCTTGAGAGGGAAGACCTCGTCTATTTCTTGCTTGCCATACGTGAAAGGATAAGCGAAAATTTCTTTTTCCGAAGTGCTTGCTTCCCTGTCTTTGTATTCACGCAAGAAGGTTTCCTTCTTTTTCAAATAATCTTCGTCCGAAATGAATCCGAGTTTCTTTCGGCGGTCGATATAAGACAGCGCCTCGTTCAGTCGGTATTCGGCAAAATCTTTTTCCTTTATTTTGGTCATCTTGTACAAGTCTACGCTTAATCCGTGGTTCTTGTACACGGCGTCTTGCGGGAAAAGAGCGCACTCGCATTCGGTGTTCAAATCTTTGACGTGGGCCCAGCCATGAAAGTATTTGGGCTCGGTCTTTTCGTTTTCAAGGAGCATGTCGGCAGGGAGTTCTTTAAGGAGCACTTCTGTCGCCTTCTCGTAGGTGTCGTCGAACAGCAGAAAATCGAAATCGTCGTCCCACGGAATGAATCCGCCATGCCGGACGGCTCCGAGCAATGTGCCAAAGGCTATCTGGTAGGGAATGTCGTGCTTTTCAAGGATGCTCGCCGTGGCTTTTGCCATTTCCAATAGGCGGTCTTGTACGCGTTTGATGTCGAAGGGCGTTTCCATTAAAGAGCCTCTATCATATCTAAACTGAATACGGGAATATTGAACTTGTCAGCAACGGCCTTTCGTTCGGCGAAGGAATCGTCGATGAATATCGAGTCGATGTTGTCGATGAAATCAATCTTTTTCTGACTTGGATCCAAATGGATGATACGGTCAAAAACTTGGCGGATACGCAATTTGTCCAGCAGCTCGTCCAGTTTGCCGAGTTTTATGTCGTCGTGACGGGAGAGAAGCGTGACTTTTATGCCATTGTTGACACAACGGTACAAGTATGCCATCAGAGCGTCGTTCACGAACTGCTTTTCGAGGTAGATGCAATCGTCAAAGTCAACGAAAACTTCGGAGTATTTTAAATCCAGTTTGTACTTGTTGTCTAACGCACGATCCATGATGACGTCGTAGCGGTTGCGCAAGACCGATACAGGAATGCCGAAGGCATCGAATAGGGACATCAACGCGAAGTTAATTCCCTGTGCCCGGAACAAGGACGACGACCCGCCGAAACGGCTGGCGACTTCCATGAGCGTGAGTTCGCCTTGCGCGTCGCGTTTGACTTGGTAGAACCAGGCACCGCTGAACTTGATGGCGGAATTGATTCTCTTTGCGAAATCTACGAATTCTTCTGCGTTTTCTTTGACAGGCTTCGTGTTGACGCTGATTCCGTTCATGATGCGGCAACGTTCACGTGCGGCGGCAAAAAGTAGTTCCCCGTTGCTGCCTGTAAAGCAGTCGACGGTGTATTCCTTACCAGGCAAAAATTCCGAGAGGATGCAAGAGGGGTAAAGCTCCAGGTGTGCCTTGAGGTCTTCGGCACTGGAGATTTTCTTTGCACCGCGACTGCCGTAACCGATGTCGGGTTTTGCAAAGACGGGAAAGGCGCTTTCGCCGGCTTGCAGCAAATCTGCCGCAGCGAATGTTTTCGGAGTTTTGACGATGCCGTCCAGTACTTTGTATGTTCTAGATTTAGAAAGGCAAATTCGGGTTGTTTCCGTTTCGGGAGCGACGACTTTGCATCCTAAGAATTCTTCGTTGCTTTTCAGTAGCTCAATGACGGCATCCATTGCCGGATACACTGCGTCAATATTGTTGTCGCAGATAACCTGCTTGAATTTTTCAAGGAAATCTGGAGCTGCGATAAAGGGTAAGCCGCCGATGTAGTTTTCAAAAACAAATTTCCCGTGGTCGTCTACGGAATTGGCACCAATAAGATTGAAGTGTGTCGAATGGTTGACCGCACGATAGACTTCAAGCGCTATTTCGGAGCCGCAGGGAAATACAAGAATATTCTTCTTCATGGATGCTCGAATTTATTTTCGATTGACGACAACATCTATAACGCGGCTGGTGCCTTCTTCGTCCAAGTTGGCGAACATGGGTAGGCAAAGCACCTGGTCGGCAAGTTTGTGAGCTACAGGGAGGTTCGCCGGGTTTGCAGATTCCAACCCCTTGTAAGCGCTGAACGTGCTGATGAGGGGGTAGAAATAGCGGCGGCCGTAAATATTGTGCTCTTGGAGCTTTGCATACAACGCATCTCGGCTTATTCCATAAGCTTTTTCGTCGACAAAGATGGGGAAGTAGGCATAGTTGTGACGTACTCCGTCGATGTCTTGCAACATGCGGATTCCTGGAACATCTTTTAATGCGGCGCGATATGTTTCGGCAATCTTTTTGCGCTTGGCAATGGCCCCGTCAACTTGCTTTAGGTTCAAAAGCCCGTAGGCAGAACGGATTTCGTCCATTTTGCTGTTGATGCCCGGCGCGACCACTGTAGTTTCTCCGGCGAAGCCGAAATTCTTGAGGTAGTCAATGCGCTTTTTGGTTGCGGCATCGTGGCATACGAGGGCGCCACCTTCCACCGTGTTGTACACCTTGGTCGCATGGAAACTGAGGGTACTCATGTCTCCGTTTTTGAGTACGGATTCTCCGTTGATTTTTACACCGAATGCGTGTGCGGCATCGTAGATGACCTTGAGCCCGTAGATGTCTGCGATTTCTTGAATGCGCTTCATGTTGCAGGGGGTGCCATATACGTGAACCGGCATGATGGCCGTGGTGTGCGGGGTAATTGCCGCTTCGATTTTTTCAGGGTCGAGATTGCCGGTTTTTTCTTCGACATCGACAAATACCGGTTTGAGTCCGTTCCACCAGATGGAATGAGTTGTTGCCACAAAGCTATACGGCGTTGTAATCACTTCGCCTGTGATTCGCATGGCTTGCAAAGCGGTAATGAGGGGGAGGGTACCGTTGGTGAACAGGCTGAGGAATTCCACTCCTAGGTATTCGGCAAGAGCTTTTTCCAGTTCCTTGTGGTAGTGGCCGTTGTTTGTGAGCCACTTGCGATCCCAAATGTCCTTAAGCATAGGAACAAAGTCTTCCAGAGACGGAAGAAGAGGAGATGTTACGGTAATTTCTTTATTTTCCATGCTTTTCCCTAAATTCTTTAATGGTTTGAATTAGATATTCGAGTCTTTCAAAATGTAGTATTTTTGCTATTCCGAAGTAAAAACAGATTCCGGCAATGATTTGCAAAACAATTTTAAAATAGATGTTCATTTCTATAAGGCCAAGGGCATAAACGACACCCCCCATTAAACTTGACAAGAAAATGGAAGGAAGGATGTCTTTAATTTGCTCCAAGTAGCCATAGCCAATCAATTTTTTATTGGGATGGACGTTGATGAAGGTGCAGATGAGTGACGCGACCAAGGCTCCGTAGGCAATACCGATAGGGGTTTTGAAATAGAGGTAACTGCCGATGAGTAATGCCAAACCTTGAATTTTTTTGATGATTTCTAGTTTCAGGAATATGTCGCTGCGACCCATGGCATTGATTGCAGACAGGTTCGATGTGTGTATGGGGTAGAACGCATACATGATGCAGCTAAGTTGTACGAAGGGAACGCAGGGGAGCCAGGCATCACCAAGTACGATTTTCACGACCGATTCCGCCATGGCCGCAAGCCCCGCCATCATCGGGATGATGATGAATGTGCTGGTGATGATGGAACGGCGCATCATCTTTTTAAACTGGGGCCTGTCATCTTGGCACGACGATAGTGCGGGGAGCATGACTGCCGAGATGGATGCGTTGATGTTGTTAATCGCTAAATAGGGGAAGGTGTCGCCTCTATTGTAGTATGCCAGATCCGAAGGGGTAAAGCACTTTCCGATGACGAGCCCGCGTAAATTGGAAAATGTCACATCTAGGAGAGAAGAACAGAGCAACTTCCAGCCAAAAGAAAACAACCCTTTTATTCGCTGTGCCGAAAATTTGAGGGATGGCCTCCAAGGGACTGTGAACCACATGATGATGACAGCAATCAGGATGTTGCTCAATTGCTGATAAACGAGCGCCCAAACGCCAAATCCGGTCAAGGCCAAGCCGATGCCGATTGCGCCAGATGGGAGCATAGCTCCGACGCTTCGGAAGAACAGCTTCTTGAACATCATGTGCTTGGAGATGTAGGCGTTTTGGATGGAATTGAAAACGCCTATGAATAGCGTCAGCGAAAGCACCCTGATGACTGGAGTGAGCGACTCTTGATTGTAGAAGTCCGAGATTAACGGTGCAGAGAAAAAGAGAATGGCGTAAACGAATGCGGCGATGCCAAGGCTTGCAATGAATACCGTCGAGAAATCTAGGTCGTCGGCATTCTTCTTTTGTATGAGAGCCGTGTTCAGGCCGCTTTGCACGAAAACGGTTGCCACATTGATGAAAATGGTAATCAATGCGACCAGACCGAAATCATTTGGAGCTAGGATACGAGCTAGTGCGATGGAAACGCCGAACTGAATCAACTGCGTTCCAATTCGCTCAAAAAATTTCCAAAAGAGGGATGCAATAATAGTGTTTTTAGAGGCCATGCTAAAACTAGTGATTTTCAATGCCCTCATTTAAAAAAGTGAGGGCATTGATGAAATCAGACGTCTTTAATATTTCCCGTATTTGTAGCCGTAACCATCGGAATGCCCGTGCTCATATTTGTTCATGACAAAGCTGGCGTGGGCTCCGGAATTGCCCTTGAGGAGCAACTTCATTCCGTCTTGGATTGCATCGATGCTGTGCTTGTTGTATTCGACAACCATGACCAACTGAGATGCGAAACGGCAGGCGAGCGATGCGTCTGTGACAAGCATGATAGGAGGCGTGTCGATGATAATCAAATCATACTTCTTTTCCAATTCGCCAATCAGTTCGGTATAATGTTTGGAACCTAACAGTTCGGAGGGGTTCGTCGGGACTTCTCCGCACGGGAGAACGTCGAGATTTTCGACTTCCGTTTTAAAGATTACCTCGTCAAGACTGGCTTCTTTGAGCAAGTACTGCGAAAGACCTTTGCGACGCTTTAAGCCGAATTCCTTGTGCAGGCGGCCTTTGCGAAGGTCGGCGTCGATAAGGATGACTTTCTTCCCAAGACCGGCGAATAGTGCTGCCAGGTTGACGGAAACAAAACTCTTTCCGACGCCCGGAATCAAGCCGCTCACGCCGATGATTTGGCGGCAGCCTTCTTCCATGCTGAATTCCAGGGAACTGCGCAGTGCGCGGAGGGCTTCTACGGCGATATCGTCAGGTTCCACCACGGCCAAGGGACGGGAGCCCTTAGTGCCCTTGGGATTGCCCTTGGGAATTTTTGCGTAGACGCTGTAACCTGTTTCTCTTTCGATGAAGTGGGTGTCCTTGACTCCGTTGCTCAGCTTGCCCTTCAATGTAACGATTGCGGCTCCAAGCAAGAACCCGAAGAACAAGGCGATGAAGAGGATTGCCTTTTTCTTGGGCTTGGTGGGGTAGGGCACGACTTCTGCAAAGTCTACGATGCGCACGGAACCGACTTCACCGGCCGAAACCAGCTTCAACTGTTGGATGTTGTTGAGCATGGTGGTGTACATGATTTTCGTCATGTCCACTTCGTTCGTGAGTTTCAAAACTTCTTGCTGCGTGGCCGGGAGCTTCTTGGTTGCGTTGGCGTTGTTAGCCAATTCGCGCTTGAGGGCGGCTTCTTGTTCTTCCAAGGTCTTTATAGTGGGGTGTTCCGGCTGGAATAGGCGTATCGCACTTTGTTTTTTCTGTTGCAAGTCAAGGAGACTTTGCTGCAATTTTGTACGGTTTTCCAAAATGATTCTGGTTTCGGCATTGATGTCGATAGAACCGACTTGGTTGCGGTAAGTGTTGAATTTCAAAAGGGAACTGTCCATTTGGGCTTTGACTTCGGGCAGCTGCTTTTCGAGGAATTCCAGTGTCTTCTGGGCTTCTGCATTGCGCTGCTCGACGTTTTGGCGCAAGTAGGTGCCAGCCACTTCGTTCAAAATCTTGGTAGCACGGTCCGGGTAGATGTCTTGATAGGTGAATTCAAGAACGCCGGTCTTTTTGCCTTTTTCTTTGACATCGAATGCTCCGCGGAAAGCTTCGATTGCGTCAAAACGGTCCATCTTGCTGACGATGAACTTTTGGCCTTTTTTGGCTTTCATCATGTACACGCTGAATACCGCAGTATCGCCTGCATACGGGAAACGATAGGTATGGCCGACAACGCCTTCCAACAATTTTTTCTTGTTGTGATCATAAAGGGCGAAGTTGGTGCTGTCGTCTAGAGCGATGGCTGTCCATGGCCCTCTTTTGACATCTTCAGGAATCTTGTGCCAAGGAATTTCAAGCTGGTTGATGTCCATCCTGCCTTCGCGGTGGAACAGTCGGTTTAGCCTGCTGGTGGGCGTGGCGGTGTATTGCAGGTGGAGTTTGTCCACGGCATCACCGATAACCTGCCGGCTCTTGATGAGTTCGATTTCGGTTTCGGCAGGGCTTGTTGTGGCAAAAAGGCTTCCGAGGCCGGCCATCATGCTTGCGCCTTTGCTGTTTTTCGATTCGATCTGCAAAAGTGCATCTACCTGATAAACGGGTCTAATCCACATGGCGACAAAAACGCCGACAGCCCCGGCCAAAATGATGCATGGCAACATGATGTGCCAGTTCTTGGCGAGATCTTTTAATAGGTCGAAAATATCAGTTTCTTCTTTTTTTGCTGATGCCATACATTGTTCCGTTTAGTATTACGTTCAAACACTTCTAAAGGGGTTCCCTCAGAAATCTTGGAATCTAAAATAGCAAATAGAATTGTTTGCTATTTGAAGATATAGGGCGGAAATGGACTTTTTTTATTAGTTTTAGAGTGTTAACGAGGTATATGCTATGCATTTTAAATTTCTTGCGGGATTTTTGACGTTGGCTTCTATTGTTTTTGCCGCGGAACCGGATATCTCCAAACTGACTGCTCGGGATAGCGATGACTATGGGGAGTATTCCAAACGCATTGAAGTGGTTGAGACAAGTGCCAAGGCTCTGGAGGATTCTCTCCAGGCGAAGACGGCGTCTATCACCGATACCTTGCCGCCTTTGGCTCCCCGAGCCGAAGATGAATCAGATTCCGCTTACGATGCGCGCCAGTTCCAGTACGATGTTGACTTGCACAAACTCATGCGGGAAAAGGAAGATGCCGCTGCGATGATGGCTCGCCTTGGCGAACTGAAGGCCGCCGCAAATACACTCAAGAAAATCCAGATGGAAATGCTCGCGACGCTGCTTGTGAACACAGTTCCCGAGCAGGCTTCGGTGAAGATTTCTTCGCAACCGCAGACGTTAGTTTCGCCGGCCAAGTTTGAACAGGTTGTTCCGGAATCCTTGACAGTGACTGTGAATCTGGATGGGTACGAAACGCAGAATTTGCCTCTGGTACTCAAGGCTCGCGAAAACCGGGAAATGGATGTGACCTTAGTGGCGCTGGCCGATGCTTCTGAAAGCGCAAAGGAAGGCTGGACATGGCGCGGTTATGCTCGTGTGTCTGCTTTTGTTGCTGCGGTAGGCTTCTTGGGGGCCGGCGTGCTTGAAAACAAGATGGCGTCGGACCGTGCCGACGAATACAACGACTTGGCTATCCGTACGCAAAAAGACCGTGATGCCGCCGAAAAAGGTATTGATAAGCGCCAAACTCTGCGAAATGTGTACTATGGCATTGCAGGAACGCTTGCTGCGTTTGGCGTAGCCACATTCTTTTTCTAGTTTGTAAGTGATTTATGAAAAGAGCTCTATTCCCAATTTTATTTGCAACTGTTTCTACCTTTGCCTATCTGCCGGGAGAGTCCGAATTTGCTTCGCTTGATGGCGGGCATGGAATTTTCGGGAACCCGGCCAGCATCTCCGCGTTTGATTCGTGGGGAGCCCTGACCGATTACCAGTTCGACGATGGAATTTCATCGTTCCGTATCGGCGGGAACTTGGACCACTTTGCTGCGGGTTTCTCCTATAGCCGCGACGGCAAGGGATTTGACGATTCCCGTTGGAGCTTGAGTCATGGTTCGGCTTGGCTGGCTCGGTCAATTTTCTTGGGAACTCGTGTCGAGGCGCTGCGTAGTGCGGCCTTTGAAGGGACACAGTGGCTCTTTTCTGCCGGTGCAATCATCCGTCCGCTGAATGTTGTGTCGTTAGGCTATTCCGGTCGAAACCTTTTGCAGGGTGGTCCCGAAGAGCAGAAGATGATTCACGATTTGGGTGCGACCGTTCGTGTGGGCAACCTCGTCAGCGTGAGCTACGATGTCGAAAATTTCAAAAGGCACAGGATGCTTTTCGAACTGGAACTCTACGGCACACGCGTCGGGTTCAAAGTCCCGATTCAAGACGATACCCGCGAGTACACACTCACCTTGTCGACTTCGCTGGGCGGCTACAATACTGCGGCAGTCACCTTCTTTGACGATTACATGATCAAGCGCGGTGCATGGGGTTACCATACGGCAAAGAACCCGCGTGGGACGACTTCGGCGCAAATATACCGTGTCCCGCTGGATAAAGAGGTGGAAGAAGTCGAAAGTGATCTTATATTCTTTGGCACGAAGAGCATGGGCATCCATACGGTTCGCAACCATTTCGAGCATTTGTTGCACGACCCCGGTGCAGGTCTTGTGATTCTTGATTTCTCGGGCTATCGCGGTGGCGTTGCCATATCCATGGAAATCAACCGCTACGTGGAAAAGATGATTGCGCGGGGCTCCAAGGTTATCGCTTATGTCGATGACTTGCGCCCGTCCGTCATGGTCGCTGCCCTTTCTTGTAGTCGCATTGTTGTTGAACCTTCGGCGCATTTCTCTTGGCGGGGCCTGGGCGGCACTTCGTTGTATTACAAGGGTCTTTTCGACAAGCTCGGTGTGAAGGTGGAATTCTTGCGTCACGGGGCCTATAAATCGGCGGTTGAACCTTACACGGCCGATTCCATGTCGGCAGAAGCCCGTGCAAATCGGGAAGAACTTTACAATGATTACTGGAGCGCCCTTACGTCTACGGTGGCCGAGCGATTTGCTCGTCGGGGTATTCCCTTTGACGGAGCGAAACGCATGATTGATTCTTTGGCCGGTATCCCGCTTTTGACGGCGGCGAGTGCAGTGCAGAATGGGTTTGCCGATACGCTTTTGTACCTCGACCAAGTTCCGTCTTATGCGCTCAAGACATTTTTCGGTGTTGATGTTCCGCTGGCGCGCTACAAGACCTGGAAACCCTCCGACAAGAAATTGTTCCTCGAAGATTGGGGCTGGCGCCGCCATATCGCTTTGTTGAACATCGATGGAACGATTGATTCCCGTATGGAAAAATCTGTACTGGATGCGTTGCGGGCTGTGCCTAGTAGCGGGGCGGAAGCACTGATTGTGAGAGTCTCGTCTCCTGGTGGTAGCGCCCTTGCCTCCGACAAGATTTGGGCGGCAATCAAGTTTGTCCGTGAACAGGGAATACCTGTGGTCGCGAGTATTGGCAGCATGGGCGCTTCGGGCGGATTCTACATTGCTTGCGGAGCCGATGAAATCATAGCTGAACCTTACTCCATTGTGGGCAGCATCGGCATTTATGGCGGAAAGGTAGATGCATCTGGCCTCCTCGACAAGCTTGGACTCAAGGCCGAAACTGTGAAGACGCACAAGTATGCGGATGCCGAATCGTTCAACCGTCCTTGGACGGACGAAGAAAAGGCGGCACTCCAGGCGTACATGGACGATTTCTATGACCGCTTTACCGGTGTTGTTTCCGAGGCGGTGGGGATGCCTAAGGCCGTGATTGATTCCCTTTACGGGGGAGGCCGAGTGTTCATGGGCTGGAAGGCCAAGGAATATGGGCTTGTGCATGGCTTGGGCGGTATCGACGTTGCTATTGCGGAGGCGAAGCGCCTTGCCGAAATTGGCGAGGGCACGTTGGTGGAAATCGATTTTATCAATACGGAAAAATCCAGAATTCTCCCATCGACTGGAGTGTCGGCGTGGCTTGATTTCGTGGATGGCATCGGGCGTACGCAGTTCTGGGCCATCGAACCGCAGCAATTTGATTTTGAATAGGTTCTTGTCGGGGTTTAGATGTTTGCAATTGTAATGACCGTTCTGGGGTGCCTTGCCATTTCGGCGTTCTGTTCGGTGACGGAAGCCTCCTTTTACAGTGTTCCGCCTTCTACGGTGGAGTCGCTGCGGCGCCACAAGCGGTTCACGGCGAGGTACCTTGCGCATGTCAAGGACAACATCGACCGCTACATTGCATCTGTGCTGGTAGTGAACACCGTGGCGAACACCGTGGGCGCCTCGCTTGCTACGGCGCTTGCCGTGAAGAGGCTCTCGCCCATGGGTGCGATGGCGCTCCCTGTCATCCTTACCATCCTGATTCTGCTCTTTGGCGAAATCACTCCGAAAACCCTTGGTGTGAAGCAGGCGAAAATTGCGGCCCCGCTAGTGGCTGTACCCTTCTATTATATTACCAAGATTCTTGGCTGTACGGGGATCATCTGGCTGTGCCTTACGCTTACCAAACGCTGGACCCGCGAAGACGAAAAGAAGAAAGACGTGAGTGTGGAGGACATCAACAGCCTCGTGAACCTTGGCCTCCGCGAAGATGTCATCGACCGCCAACAGGCACTTGTCATCAAGAACATCCTTGCTCTTAAATCTGTTGCCGTGCGCAAGGTGATGACTCCGCGCCAGGTCGTGTTTAGCCTCCCCGCCGACAAGACCATCGGTGAGACCGTGGATGAACGCGGAAACTGGCCGTTCTCCCGTGTGCCGCTCCATGGCGAAAAGAAGGATGACTGGGTCGGGATTGTGCTGCGCCGCGACGCCTATAACAAGTTGGCCGAAGGCATGCGCGATATAAAGTTGCGGCAGATGATGCGGCCGTTGCTCCTCGTGCCAGATAGCCTGACGCTCGACAAACTTCTGCTCCGGTTCCTCAAACAGCGCGGCCACATGGTGGGCGTCGTGGACGAGTGGGGCGCTATCGCGGGTATCGTGAGCCTGGAGGACGTGCTCGAAGAAATCCTCGGCCGAGAAATCGTGGATGAGTACGACGAGTCCGTGAACCTGCAAGAGACCGCCCGCCGTCGCTCAAATGCGCTCGCGTCGATGCACAAGAAGGAGAAAAAACAGGTTTGAGGCGCCTCGAACCTCGAGCCTCAAGCTCCGAGCCTATAATGTAAAAACAGCGATAAATGCTCGCATAATTATCACAATTGATATAATTGATAGAATACTAAAGCCTTATTTTTCGGACTTTTTTGTAAAAATGTGATTTTTTATCCTTGTCGGCTTGCACAAATCCATCTATATTTGTTCCACTTTCACGGGGCAAGGGTTGTCCCGGAAATCTTAACTAGAGGATTTACATGAAGACTATTACGGTAAACCCGAAGTCCGTCAGCCGCAAGTGGAAGCTTGTGGATGCCGCTGACAAGCCGATGGGACGCGTTGCAAGCGAAGTTGCTCGTCTCCTCATGGGCA
>CAMJHM010000075.1 GCA_946405515.1 uncultured Fibrobacter sp.
TGGCATTCGCCTTGGTTGTCATTGCGAAGGGCGAATAGCCCTGAAGCAATCTCCAAGATAAGAATCTAGAGACTAGGATCTAGAGGCAGAAACCTCCTACCTCGCGCCTCGAGCCCCGAACCTGAAAACGTATTTTGGAGATAGATATGAATAAAAAAATTCACAATTTCTTCGGGAATTTATTCCTTTCGGCAACAGCCTTGTGCTGGATGAGTTGCGATAGTACATCTAGCAATTCACCCATCCATATAGCCGACGAAGACCCGTCGTCTTCAAACGGCATTTCAGCAAGTTCATCGTCAAGCAACATCTCCGCCGAATCCTCATCAAGCGAAATTTCTGCAAGTTCGTCATCAAGCGAAGTTTCTGCAAGTTCGTCATCAAACGAAGTTTCTGCAAATTCATCGTCGGCAGATCCCGCTTCTTCTAGCCTTGCAGCTTCTTCTAGCCTAACGGCATCTTCCAGCAGCGCAACCTCCTCGTCTTCTCATAAAATTGCATCCAGTTCCTCGGAAGAACCAATTGATTCGACGGGTTTCATCAACATCGTCCAAGCATTGTCCACACTGACACCCCCCGACACAAATAAACTTATGGGAAAGTGCGTCTCCACCGAAAACTACTGTGCCACACGGAGAAAATCCGACGGACACGAATTCAATCCTATCCAATATTCTCTTATAGCAGACGCTGAAGAATATGCAACCGGAAAAATAGATTCTCTCCTCAATGACGAACAAAGCGCTTCGTTCTCAGAAAACAAAATTGAATGCCTCAAATCACTATTCCGCTATACATGCGTCCCTGATTATGGCATTTACACGCCTCTAGATTGCGATGAATATCTCAAAACAAAAACTCTTGAAACTCCATGTGACTCCCTCGAAGAAGGAGTTCGCATTGACGCATCGTACATCCGTTCACTTGAATATGTTTATCAACTTGAACGCGGAACTTATATCAAAGTTCTAAAGCGCTTCAACGAAAACGTCGCAAGTTGCGATTCCCTTGAATAGTAGTCCATAAAACTATATTTGAAGTCGTGGACAGCGCAGAAAAAAATTCAGCATTCGAAAAAAGGCTCAAGCGGCAGGTTATAGGAAAACCTCACCGCTTCTTGGCCGTTGTCCCGCTCGGGTTCGAAAAAACATTCGTCAGGGAAATGGACTTTTTAAGACGAGAGAATGTCGAAAATCAAGGCACAAACTCGCTAGACATAAAAATTGCCGGTGACGGGAAGGTTGAATTTACGGCTAAGCTCGTCGATGCCTGGAAAGTTGTGGCATACAGCCGCATCGCCAACCGCATCCTGATGCACATTGCCGATTTCAAGGCCGAAAATTTCCGCGAGCTGGAGAAGAAAGCCGCCGAGATTCCCTGGGAACTTTTCCTAACCACTAACCACCAACCACTAACCACTATTCACGTTACTTGCAAACATTCGCGCCTGTACCACAGTGACGCCGTCGCCGAACGTTTGCAGAAAGTGATTGAAGGGGGAAGCCTCCCCCTCGCTGCAGCCCCTGCCGGGTCTTCCGCTACCCCCTCTGCGGGGGCACCCCGCAACGCCCCGAAAAGTGAAGAGATTGTTCTGCCGCAAAACCTCTACGTCACGCTGATTGACGATCGTTGCACCCTCTGGCTCGACCTCGCCGGCGAAGAACTCTACAAGCGCGGTCACGAGAGGTTCGTGAACGACGCCCCGCTCAAAGAAACCATCGCCGCCGCAATACTCCAAGAAGCATTCAATGCCGCCATCCTAACCACCAACCACCAACCACTAATCACTCTTATTGACCCAATGTCCGGCAGTGGCACATTCAGCCTCGAAGCGGCCTACATGGCACACGGGCTCATTCCTGGCAAATGCCGAGACTTCGCGCTCAAGCACCAGCCAGCGTTCAAACCCGCAACGTGGGATTTTTTGATTAGACGAGAGACGAGAGACGAGAGACGAGAGAAAGGAAACAACATTCTCAAAATCATCACCTCCGATATTTCGGAAAGGGCAGTTGAAATAATCCAGCACAATGTGGAATGTTGCCCGCTTGCAGATATCGCTCCGAGCGCTAACGCACCGACAATCAGCCCACAGCTTCGCGACTTTTTCAGCTACACGGCAAAAGAAATTGCAGACCTCTGCGGAGAATCCGCCCCCGTCATCGTGCTGAACCCGCCCTACGGCAAGCGCCTCGACTTTGACGCACCAAAACTTTATACGCAAATCGGCAAGAAACTCGCAGAACTTGCCCGCGAACTTGCGCCCCTCGGCAAGCAACTCACGGTCGCCAACCTCGCCCCTAAAGACGATTCACGCCCAGGCTCTAAATACACATGCACCGCGAACCTGCTGCACGAATGCCCCGCACTTGACCCACAACAAAACTCCGACGCAAAAAACATCGTCACGAGCCACGGCGGCCTCAGCCTGAACGCGATAATCGCAAGAATTTAAGGCTCTTGACTTTTTATTTTTAATTTTATATATTGTACATCAGATGACAGGGTGGCAGACCAGTCCACCTAAGACAAAAAAGAAAGGTCAATGGATGAGCCGTATTTCATATATCCTATGAAATACGGTTTTTATTTCCAATAACAAAGAACTTAAACTCCCCGAATTTAAATTTTCATCGTTACAATACTTTACAAATGATTTAGAGGACCTGTTTAAAGAGAATTCTACTCCACCGGCAGATTCTTCGTCCTGCGCATGAACCGGAGCGTTTCCTTTTCGCCCTTCTCGGCCAGCATCTGGAGCAGATAAAGTAATTTGCGGTAAGTCGTCTCGGTCATTTTTTCGTGAGCGGTACTTTTGGTCAAATACAGCAGCGGGGATTCCTGCGTGTACGCCTTGTTGTACGTCTTGGAGGCCGCCACGCGGTCGCAGAACATTTCCTTGATGTAGCGGTCTGGCATGTCCATCGGCACGAGTTTCTTGGTTTTCATGTCGTAGTCGTACCAGAACTCGAAATGGTGCTTGTTGCGGCCCTTGTGGTGCATCCAGGCAAGGCTGTAGCCTTTATCGAAACGTTCACCGTTATTGGGCGACTGGTCACCCGTGTAATACCGGGCCCCCGGAATAAATTCGGTCAGGCTGTACTTGGAAAGGTCGTGAAACAGTCCCTGGAAACCGATGCCCGCCTTGAAACAGAGGCGAACAACTTCGTTGCGATGCTTCGTTATCGTGATGAAATGCCGGATAGGATGGAAACTCATAGCCGTACCACGTCGTCACAGATTTCGGCGACCGCCGAGCGGTGCGTCACGAGGATGATTGTCTTGTCGGCAAGGCCTGCGAACAAGCGCCCGTACAATTCACGTTCCGTGTTCTCGTCGAGTGCGGAACTGATTTCGTCAAGGAGGAGGATGTTGCCAGGGCGCAAGAGACCGCGCGCAATCGCGATACGCTGCGCCTGCCCTTCGCTCAGGCCACCGCCACGTTCGCCAAGTTCCGTATCGATTCCCTTGGGCAAGTCATCGACAAACTCGGCACATGCCAGGTGGAGCACCTCACGCAATTCGTCTTCGCTGGCATCGGGTTTTGCAAGCAGCAGGTTATGCCGGATGGTCCCGCTCATGAGCGTGTTGCCTTGCGGCACGTACACAAAGTTGGCGCGCATTCTTTCCGAAAGGATTTCCACAGTCCCCGAAGAACTCCCGTCATCGGCGCTGCACTGCGAATAAATCAGCATCCTGCCGCGATCAGGCCGCACAAAGGCAAGCAAAAGCCGCAACAGTGTCGTCTTCCCGGCTCCGGTCTCGCCCATCACGGCCACCTTGCTCCCGGGCTCGAAATCGTAGCTGAAATGGTCAATCGCCTCGTGGTTCTGCCCCACGTAACCAAAGCTCACGTCCTCGAGACGGACGCCAAGGCGACCGTCCATGACCTGGGCCGGTTCGTCCGTACTTTCGTCGGATTCACGCTGTTTTTCCAAATCTTGCAGCCGGTCTATTCCGGCCATGGCGTGTATCACCTTGGGCCCCATGTTCAAGAGCGAAAAAATCGGGTGCTGGATCTGCCCGACCAGCTGCAAGAAGGACGTCATCACGCCAAAGGTTATGACGCCGTTGCGCAGTCCGATTCCGCCCCACACAAACGCCACCAAATAGCCGAGTCCCAGCGTACAGCCGAAAAGCAACCGCGTCACCATGGTAAAGCGCGCCCGACGGCAAACATTGCGCCTCAACAGGCCCTGCTGTTCATCCAGCAAGCCCGTGACCCAGCCCTCGCTGCCGAGCGAACGCAGCACGGCATTGTATTCCATGCCCTCCTGTACCTGCGTCTGGATGCGGCTTTCGCTCTCGCGAATCGCAAGCGTCATGTTCTTTAGCTTATGCGAAATCAGCTTGCCGAACACCACGGCCACGGGCGTCAAGAGCAACAGCGCCCAGGCGAGCCTCGGGTCGAACCAGCGCAACAGCAGGAACGAGCCGACCAGTTGCAACGTGGTCACGAGAATCTGCGGGAGCGTGTCCATCGAAACTTCGCTGATGGTCTCGATATCCTTGGAAAAACGGGAAGTGATGTCGCCGGAATGGAGTTCCTTGACATCGTAGAGTTTGCGACGGAACAGGACCTCGAACATCTTGAGGCGCAGCCCACTTGCCGCGCGGACCGACGCATCGGCCGTCATGTAAAAGCATATCTGGCGCAGCACCACGCCACCCACCACGGTCAGCACGAGCAGCACAACCATGCGAACAATATCGTCGTCGCTCCCCGTGCGGATGGTCTCGTCAATAAACCGCTTGGAAAGCCAGACCATCAAAAGGCCCAACGCAACACGGAGCGCCCCCATAACGACCCGAGCCGCTATGTTCAGGCGGAAACCCCGCGTAAAGCGCCAAAGCCAGACGAGATAGCTCATTCGACTACTTTAACCTTCTGCCATTCGCCGACAATCGCCGACACATCCGCTTTTGCGCGTTCCAAGTCCACGTCGTATTCGTTACAAAGCGCCTCGGCAAGGGCTTCTCCAGTGAATTCACCTAGCGATTCCGCCTTTTCCCACAGCCAAGCGGCAGTTTCGTTCAGGCAAAGCAGGCGGCCAAAATCCAGGGCACCGATGCCCTCGCCCATAATCACCTTTTCGCCACACACGTCACGCAAAACAAAGCCTTTTTTCAATTTCATATCGGAATCCTTCTATAAATTGCCAAGAGCCACCTCCTAAAAGGTAACACAGCAAACCAAATTTTTGCAGTCAGCCGGCTGCCCAAAGAGTCCAAAGAGCGCCTTTTTCCGCCCTTCCTCACCACATGGGTCGCGCGAGCCCGGACATCTGCAAGCCGGCAATGTTCCCGGCCCGCCAAATTTCCGTCCCCCATCAAGGTCACAGCATCGCCATCGAGGCAAGCAATGCGGTGAACGACATACCGCCCGCCTTCGACCTGCGCAAGGACGACATCGCCCACTTTCAAGGTCTCGGGCTTCACGAGCACGACGCTGTCCACGCCGCCCACGATAAATGGAAGCATGCTCCGACCGTTCACCGGGAACGTGACGGAAACGCCCTCGCCCACCAGGCGGATGGCCTCCTGCATTATGCTTTCGTCGCTAGCCATCAATCACATCCACTATCGTTTCACGGCAAAGTCGCGCCGCACTTTCGTCCGGCAAACATTCCAAATACCACAAGGGGACATTCGAGGCCAAGGCGTTTTCGGTATAATGCAACCCATCGGCAATTAAGCGTTCCCAGCGTTTGCCCGAAATACTGGGAACCAGGGCCGCATAGGCCTTGACTCCGCGCAAGCGCTCAATCTTGTTGAACGGCGCTTGCGAAAGGAGCACGATTCCGCCCAAAGGCAGGCTCTCGTTCTTGTAACACGGGGTCTTGCCGCTCCAAGGGGAACCATAGACCACAGCGCGGGCCTCCCCTTCCGGGGATTCCGGTGCAAAAAAACGCACCACGGGATTATCGTCGTTGAGCAAGGCCGAGCCCTCGTTGTAACGCAGCCAAAGCCGTGCATGCGTGCTCTTGCCCGTGCCGCTCTGGCCAAGGAACATGTAGCCCTTCCCACGATAACCAACCGTCGCCGAATGGAAAAGCGCCGTCCCAAGCCTGGCCGTCGCAAGAGCGTATAGCACCATCAGGGAATTGTTCACGGCAAACTTCACAGAATTCAGGTTCAAAATGTCGGGCACGACCAAGCGAGCCTGCGCATATCCAGGCAAACAGAGGAGCGTTCCCATGTCCGCACCGCGCAACCGGAAATTGAACATGGAAGAACCGGCATCGTCATGCCCGCAAAGGATTTCCTGCCCTTCGTCCTCTTGCCGGGTCTCTTCGATAAATCCAGGCAAGGCCGTAGAATGCTCGACAGCAAGGGTAAACAAAGGGCTCTCCGGCATATCGCCGTCCCCAGACGGCACCGCAAAGGGCTCGTAATTGTCCATCAACGCAAACAAGTTCACCCCAGCCGATTCAGGCAGGTTGGAGCCAACGGAAAAAGCATGTCCTGCGACTTCATAAAGTCGAGTTTTCATTCACGAATATCCCTTAACGAAAACTTGCGCAAACGGATACGCAGCGGAATCGATCTAAATAACCATCCCCAATAATAGAACTCTTTCCACAGAGATTCGGAGGGAACGAAGGCAAAAAGGCGCAGAGAACGCCACTTCTGAGCAAACCATCTCGGAACGACATTCCATTTCTCTCGTTGATTATAGAATCCGAAGTGTCCTTCGACCAAAATCATGTCCAACATCCATGCTCCACGCCAATGATCCGGGCGGCACAACATTTGATTTTGTTCCAAACCCAAAACATGTTCCAAGACCCACATGAGCGCACCGCAAGTATGAGAGAGCCCCATCTTTGGCAACTGGGCGGCCACCTCCTTCCGATCGCTTTCCGTGGAATGTTGCAACAGGATAAAGTAATCCACCAATTGTCTGAATCCAATTCCCTTATTGATAAAATGCTTCTGGATATGGGCTAGTTGCATCACTAGCGCGAATTGGAGTGACGGGACATAGAAACCTTCGGGAGCTTTGTTCACATCCTTGATTTTACTTTCCAGATACCGCATCAAACAAGAATTTGTAAATGGATTGTAATTCCCAGACGACAATTTAAAGTGAATCTCGACTTGGGCGTTTGAACAATTTCGGGATAAATTCAAATGATGCGAAGCTTCAAGAACATTTGATTCCTTGATATACGACCACCCAAGTTTGTCTAAATGGCGAATAATTTCATCTTTTCCACCCGAAACCCAAATATCAATATCTCCACACTGGCGCAAGAGTGGATCTGGATACAGCCTAGCATTGGCAGGGCCTTTCAGAACGGCCGTCTGGCATCCGCATTCAGCAAAAGCCTCCGTCAGGCGAGCCGCTTCGGCATTCAATATGCTGTTGTGTCCCCTTATCTGCTCGGTTTCCCAAGCCCATTGTAACAAAATATCCGAAGGGGGGCGTTTGTCTACTGGAAGGCGACCAATACCAAGGTACGCCAAGCCCAACACAGATTGCCTTGTCGCAACATCTTGCAGGCAAAGCCAGTCTTCGCGTGTATGTGCTAAAAAATCAGAAACAGCCGCACCGGGATTCCCCAGCGCGAGCCGTAAAAGAGCAAAGAAATGTTCTGCTTCCGCCAAATTCACATAAACCATCATCAGGGAGAACTGATGTAAACATCAATGACATCGTCTGGTTCATCTGAACCTGCAAGCAGATTCGACGGTTGAACCAGAGCGACAATGTTCATCTTCGGCGAAAAGTATTCCTTCTTGTCTATTTCGTCGTTTTCCATACTACTTAACAATAACTCTTCTACCGTTCTTGAAGTAAGAGCCCTTCGTGGTGGGTTTGCCATTGAGCTTACGTCCCTGGAGGTCATACCAACGATCCACCTTGAACTCGCCCGTCGTCGTATTCCAAGAGCCCTTGCCTACGACAGCTCCATCACCGTTCTGGAATTCCACCTCAATGATTTCGGGCAATTCCGACGCCCCCATCGAACGGCGAGCAGAAGCCCTGACCGACCTTGTAGCCGCGGCGTTTTCCTCATTCACCAAGTAGGCCCTCATCGGGCGCAACCAGGCGCCAGAACCGGCTTTCACGAACTGCCCGACCTTCAAATTATTCTGGGCAACAGCGACAAAGCCATACGCACGTCCCAATTCAGGATCACCCGCAGCAAATGTCTTATGTGCATACGTGCCTTTGAACGTCCAATTACCGCTTGTGGAATTCCTGATTTCGCTCGTATTGAAAGCAACAGGAGCATCCAGATCAAACGAAAGTGGCGCCGTTTCAGTAGGCATAACCAGATAGGGCTTGTTCGCCACGATTGAGCCTGCTTCTGGCGGAACCACTGTAGCTCTCCATTTTCCATCGACCTTTTCAAGATGGGCAAATTCGTAGAAGTTTCCACCATGCACCTTGCTTGTATCGACAGAGAACGGCAACACAATAGTCGACATTTTACCCTGTTCGAAAACGCGGTTGTATCTGACCGTATCAGCAAAGACATCCGTCGGAATATCTATAGTTCCAAAAGAGTTTGCATCCAGCTCTGCAAGCGTTGTTCCATCATTATACTTGGTAAATTGGACTGCACCATAAACAACCACTTCGGGTTCATCCGGCACCCACTTGGCATAGAAGGTCTTGTCGCCAGAGGATCCCAGCGGAATTTCCGTCACGGCTTCGCCTTCGAAGTCAGGATTATCGTACCAGCCAGCAAAGGTGTAGCCTTCTCTTGGAGCAGGATCTCTGAATGTAACAACGCATTCAACTGTATATAAAGTATCATTTCGGGCTTGTTCTGTTCCAACATAAGTAATTTTATAAAGAACGAGCTGCTTTCCATACAGAGTAATATCTCCGTAAGAATTTTTCTTAATCTGCGTTACCAGCGTTGTGTAATCAGGCTCTTTAAACCATCCGGCAAAACTATAACCTTCGGGCGCTTTCGCAAACTTTATGCCTTTCTGGTCATTATACGTATATGTCGTCGGATTCTTTGGGTCATTCACGCAGCCATCGCATACGTAAGTAATCGTGTAAGTCACCAAGCTCCACGTCGGGTACAGCGTAACAGGAGCTACAACCGTAAAGGATTCGCCAAATTCATATTCCTTTGTTCCACCCATAGTTGTCGACCAACCATTCTGCTCGTAACCTGCACGGCGGAAGATGCCTGCGGATTCGAGGGTAATGGATGAGCCATGTTCAACGAACTGGTCCGAAATGGAACCATAGGAATTGTTGTCGGCCAGATACATGACCCTGTACGTCTTCTTGGACCACTTGGCATAGAAGGTCTTGTCGCCAGTCGTTCCCTGAATCACTTGGGAAGCCGGGTTGGTGAAATTGGCATCGTAGAACCACCCCTCAAACACATAGCCTTCAGAATCGGCCGGAGCAGCCAAGGCAAATGTCGGCGTTTCAATGGTATAGAAAACAGGATTTTCGCCCGCATTCGACACACCATTCATTTCGTAAGTCACCGTGAATGTGTCGAGAGCCCATTTTGCATAAAGGATAATGCTCTCGTGAATTTGCGCAGCAAACTGATACGGATCTACGCCATCTGCGTCCATAAACCATCCGGCAAATTCATAACCACTATCTGCAATCGGATCCGTCGGAGCAGTGACCGTATCGCCGGCACCCACGCGGACATAATCCACAGTCGTCCTACCATGCTGATTAGCATTATAAGTCACCGTATAGGTTTCAACATCGGTCCATACGGCATACAAAACAAGTTCGTCAGATGCGGGCACTGTATCCAGGGAAACCGAGTCGCTTTCGGGAGCCCCTTCAGTCAGCGCCCAACCGGTAAAGTAGGAGTATGTTGCGCATTCGCCTTCCGTCCCCGATACATACGTCTTGCAGCGGGATGTCGGCAAGGTTCCAAGCCCCTCAACAGTAATCACATCGCCGCTAGCAACCTGCTTTGTCTTTGCGCTTTCGCCGGATTCAGGGAAAACACCCGGAGCAACATTGAATGTCACAGTATAAACCGGAGCCCAGACAGCAAAAATCGTATCGGTTTGGGTAACTGTCCCGAGATCGGCTGCCGGTGCGGTTGCATCACGGGTCATGGCCCAACCGACAAAGTTATGATTTTCACGGGACGGCACGCCAACTTCGTCGGCGGTAATCGCCATTCCAGCCTCAAGGAATTTGTCCTTATCCGCCTTTCCATTGGCAAAGGCACCACCGTTGGCATCGAAGACTATCTTGTAACCGTCAATTCCGTAGCCATTCAGAGAAAGTCCCGTCTCGCCAATGGACCACGGTTCATTCTTGCAGGCACCAGTTGTTGAATCTATTCCGTTCAAAGCGCAAATGACTTCATCGGAATTGATATCGTCGACCTGGACAGTCTGATCTGTAACATCACAGCCCTTACAACTTTTACCAACACCACCGATTTCTTCACCTTGGTAATAATTCGTTCCTTCGTAAAAATCGTTTTCTGTAGATATTTTTCCAGACCAAACATTTCCGGCAATTCCACCGACAGCACCATCAGTACCGGTATTTGTGAGTCCCGGACCGGCATAGATGCAAGAAGACACGGTCACATCCGTTTTCGTTATGCCGATAATACCGCCAATATACGCCTTGCTTCCGCTCGTCTGGATTTCGACAAGGCTCATGCAATTGGATATCGTACCCTTTTTAGCATTACCTACAATGCCACCGACACCCTGGCTATTGCCCGTCGTCTTGATGATTCCCGAGGTCATGCAATTGTCAACGACATTGGTCCCTTTATCGGACATCCAACCAACAACAGCTCCAACCGAAATTTGATTGTCCTGATTACTAATAATGGTACCGGCATTCGTTGTAGCCTGGATATCCACATTTTCAAGAATCAGGTTCAGAACTTTTCCATCACCCAGCACTCCGACAAAACCAAGATTCTGGGCATACTCCTTATTGATGACAGAAAGCTCATCTCCATTTATGTAAAGATTCTTGATGATATGGTTCTGTCCGTCAAATATCTTTCCATAATACTTATCGCCCTTTCCGGCAGCCAGTGGAATCCATAGATGTCCACCCAAATCCAGGTCGGCGGTCAGCTTCGCATTGCCACTATTATAATTAGCGCCATACCAAGCGAGCTCCGCCTCGGTATTGATGATATAGTAACCATCTTCTTTTACCGGCTGCGTTTTCGAAGTTCCATCCCATGCCGCAAATGCCTGCCCTATTCCAAAAAAGCAGGCCACAAAAAGAAAGAAATGCAATTTTTTTAAAATTCTCATAATTTTCTCCTTGGGGGGTTAGTAACAACAAAATATTCAATTTATCCAAAAATATAGTATAGTAAGAAAATAAACGCAAACTTTGTTTACATGTTGTGAAACGAATCACCCCCAAACCCACGTATTACGTGACCGCCGCCACAAAAGCAAAATGCCCTTTTTTTGCTATATTTCAAGTTAGAATAATTGGCAAGCCCCATTTTTCTAGCTTTGCCACACAAAAAAAAGAGGATAAAAAATGCCGAAACTTCGTTCGCTCAAGACTATGGAAGGCCGTGAAATGGCCGGTGCACGCGCCCTGTGGCACGCAACTGGAACCAAGGTGGAAGACTTTGGTAAGCCCGTGATTTGCGTGGTGAACAGCTACACCCAGTTTGTTCCGGGACACGTCCACCTGAAGGACTTGGGCCAGGTTGTCGCCCGCGCGATCGAAGCCGCCGGCGGTGTCGCCAAGGAAATGAACACCATCGCCGTGGACGACG
>CAMJHM010000076.1 GCA_946405515.1 uncultured Fibrobacter sp.
TGCGAATCCGCCTGTACCGGCAACGTGCATAACGACCCGGTGATGGTGCGCCAGATCGAGAAGTTCATCATCGAGACCGCCTTCGAGGAAGGTCGCGTGGTGCTCCCGACAGCTGAGCCCAATGGCAAGACAGCCGCTGTCATCGGTTCGGGCCCCTCGGGCCTGTTTGCTGCCGAAGCCTTGCGTCGCAAGGGCTACGCCGTCACGGTCTTTGAGAAGCAACCGAAGGCAGGTGGCCTGCTGCGTTACGGTATCCCGAACTGGAAACTGGACAAGTCCATTATCGACCGCCGCATTGCCCTGCTCGAAGCCGCCGGAATCAAGTTTGTCTACAATACCGAAATCGGTAAGGACATCGCTGCAGAATATGTCCACAAGAATTATGACGAGGTGTTCCTTGCTATCGGTACGCCCAACGCTCGTGACCTGAAAATCCCGGGTCGCGAAGCTGAAGGAATCTTCCTGGCTCTCGACTTCTTGCACGGCGCCGAAAAGCCGGGTGAAACCAATCCCGAAAAGTTCAGCGCCAAGGGTCGTAAGGTATTGGTGATTGGCGGTGGCGATACGGGTAACGACTGCGTGGGCAAGGCTATTCGTGAAGGCTGCGAAAGCGTGCTCCAGGTGGAATTCATGCCCAAGCCCCCCGAGGAACGTTCCCCGTCTACGCCGTGGCCCGATTGGCCGTACATGCTGCGCACCAGCTATGCTCAGCACGAAGGCGGCGAGCGTCGTTGGAATGTTTCTTCCAAGCAGTTCATTGTGAAGGATGGCCGCGTGGCTGGCGTGGAAGCGGTTCGCGTGGAATGGGAAATGTCCCCCCAGGGTCGTCCTCTCAAACCCAACGAAGTCCCGAATTCTACCGAAGTCATCGACACCGACTTGGTGGTGCTCGCCATGGGATTCACCGGCGTGCCTGCGGTCGGTATCGTGAACGACTTGGGTTTGCAACTCACTCCGCGTACTGCGATTATCCCGGATCCGGCTCGACACATCTATGCGGTGGGCGACTGTGCGAATGGCGCATCCCTGGTGGTACGTGCCATGGCCGACGCGAAGGCGAAAGTCGCGGCGCTGAAGTAATTCTTTGGAGCCGCCCGCGGAACTATGTTCGGTTTTTATCGTTTCGCAAGTGTTTCCCCGGTGTTGAAGGTGGCCGATACCACCTACAATACCGAGGAAATTATCAGAAGCGCGAAAATTGCTACCTCTAACGGGGCGGCTTTTGTCGTTTTCCCGGAACTCTGCATTACGGGCTATACCTGCAGCGACCTGTTTCACCAGGAACTACTTTTGCAAAACAGTACCTGCAGCTTACTGAAAATTGCGGAAGCCCTGAAAGAGAGCGACACCGTGATTGCGGTGGGCCTACCTCTCCGGATTTTTGGTCGCCTGTATAACTGCGCCGCTTTTGTACAGCGTGGCAAGGTGATTGCGGTGACGCCCAAGATTCACTTGCCGAACCAGCGGGAATTCTACGAAAAAAGGCACTTTTCCAGCGGTCGCGATTTGCTTTGTGGAGTTGCTGGTGAAGCTGGCGTGTCTCTCTGCTGCTTTATCGAAGGTGCGGGCGAGGTGCCCGTTACAAACTACATCACAGTCAGATGCGGCGCGTCTTGTAATTCGGGTTCCGAGGTTCGCGTTGGCGTGGAGCTTTGCGAAGACTTGTGGACGCCGGCACCGCCTAGCGGGGAACTTGCTCTTGCGGGCGCGAACGTCATCGTGAACCTCTCCGCAAGCGATGCTTTGGTAGGCAAGCGTGATTACCGCAGGAACCTGGTGATGAACCAGTCGGCCCGTTGCATGGCGGCCTATGTGTATGCCTCCGCCGGAGTGCACGAATCTACGACGGACATGGTCTTTAGTGGCCACCTGATGATTGCGGAAAACGGGAGCATGCTGGCCGAAAGCAAGCCCTTCTCGCGCCAAACCGAAATAGTCTATGCCGATGTGGACGTGGAACGACTGAATATGCAGCGCCTGAGCGAAGGCTCGTTCCATGATTTCGACAGCCGTGCTATCATCGCGCGGGCGGCAACACTAGATGGCCTGCGTGACTGCGATACGCTCCAGTACCGCTTTGTGTCACCGAGGCCCTTTGTGCCAGGGAACATTGAAACTCGCGATGTGTCTTGTACGGAAATTTTCAATATACAGTGTGCGGGACTTGCTAAGCGCCTTGAGGCGACACGCAGCGAGCGGGCTGTGATTGGCCTGAGCGGCGGCCTGGATTCTACGCTGGCACTTCTTGTAGTTGCAGAAACGTTTAAGCTGTTGAAACGCCCTGCTTCTGAGATACTTGCGCTTACCATGCCTGGGTTCGGTACTACCAACCGCACCAAGAACAATGCGGTTGAACTGGCGAAACTCTTGGGCGTGGAACTCCGCACCGTCGATATTCAGAAGGCTTGCCTCCAGCATTTCGCCGACATCGGGCATGACTCGCAAAAGCTGGACGTGACATACGAGAACGTACAGGCCCGCGAGCGCACACAAATTCTGATGGACATTGCGAATAGCGAAGGCGGAATTGTCATCGGCACGGGCGACCTCTCCGAAATCGCGCTGGGCTGGAGCACCTATAACGCCGATCACATGTCTATGTATGCGGTGAACTGCGACATCCCCAAGACCCTTGTGCGTCATATTGTAAGTTGGTACGCCGACAGGTCCGCGCATCTTGAAGCCGGCGGTAAAGCGAATCTTGAAGCTGGCGAAAATGGTGCCGCCCTCGCCTCGGTTCTCCGGGACATCCTCGACACACCCGTCTCACCGGAGCTTTTACCTGCCGATTCTAGCGGCCAGATTGCCCAAAAGACGGAAAGCATTCTCGGTGCCTACGAGATACATGACTTCTTCTTGTACCATTTTGCGAAATACGGCGCCACTCCCGAAAAGCTTCGCTACCTGGCGAAATACGCCTTCAGAGATCAGCATACTGATGAGGAAATCGACAAGGCTCTTGCCGTATTTATCAGACGTTTCTTTACGCAGCAATTCAAGCGCAGCTGCATTCCCGACGGCCCGAAAGTGGGTACTATCTCGCTGTCGCCCCGAGCCGACTGGCGCATGCCTAGCGACTCGAGTTTTAGTGATTGGATCTAATTACATTTTACAAAAATTGTAAAGTTTATTGCTCAAGTTTACAAAATCTGTAAAATTTACAATATCAAGATTTGCTTAAATTTAGTTAAAATCAGCGAATTTGCTCTTATTTTAACAATTTGTGTAAAAATGGCACAATTTTTGCAAATAAGGGGCAGATTATATACAAAGAGCTCTAAATTATGTCAATTAAGTTTTCAAAATGGACCGGTCTAGGCAACGATTTCGTGTTGCTGGAACCGGGTGAGTCGCTGGATTTTGGCGATGGATTTGAACAGCAGGTTATAAAGCTTTGTGACCGCCGTTTCGGTATTGGTGCCGACGGTGTGGTGCTGGTGACCCCTCTGGATGGCGATGGTTGTACGAAGGGTGTCGACTTCGAAATGCGCATCTTTAATGCCGATGGGTCTGAAGCCGCCATGTGCGGAAACGCTACGCGTTGCGTGGCAAAGTACATTGTCAGCCGCGGGCTTGCAAAAGATGCCAATACCAAGGTTTTCGTTCTGCATACTAAGAGCGGCCTCGTGAAGCCCGCCCTTCTGGATGATGGCCGCGTGTGTGTGGACATGGGACTCCCGAGGGATTTCCTTGGGTCTATCAAGCTTACGGCGGATAGTTTCGACTTTACCGCCGAGACGGTTTCTATGGGCAATCCTCACGCCGTGATTTTCGTGGACGACATCGAGAAGATCCAGCTTGAAAAGTGGGGGAGCGTCTTGGAAGTGGATAAGCAGTTCCCCGACCGCTGCAACATTGAGTTTGCGCAGGTGGTGACGCCCACCCAAATCCGCATGCGGGTTTGGGAACGAGGCTGTGGCGTGACCATGGCCTGCGGAACCGGAAGCTGCGCCACCCTCGTTGCGGCCCAGCGCACGGGCCGCGTGGGCGCCGAAGCCGACGTCGTCCTCGACGGTGGAACGCTCCATATCAAGCACGAAGAGAACGGCCCTGTGCTTATGACCGGCCCCGCACAGGAAACGTTTAGAGGAATAATTTAATGAACACGTCTATCATTAACACCAATTACGACCTTCTTCCTGGTAGTTACCTTTTCTCTACCATCGCTCAGAAAATCAAGGAATACCAGGGCACCCACGCCAACGCCGATATCATCCGTCTTGGAATCGGCGATGTGACCACGCCTCTTATCCCCGAGGTCATCAAGGCCATGCACAAGGCTGTGGACGAGATGGCAGAGAAGGGAACGTTCCGCGGCTACGGCCCCGAGCAGGGCTACGATTTTGTGCGCGAGGCCATTGTCCGTGGCGAATACACCTCCCGCGGAATTGAAATGGACCCCGACGACATCTTCGTGAGCGATGGTTCCAAGTGCGATGTGGCCAATATTCAGGAACTTTTTTCAGAAAATGTAAAGATTGCCATCCCTGACCCCGTTTATCCGGTTTATCTGGACTCCAACGTGATGGCGGGCCGTACTGGAACCCTTCAGGCCGACGGTCATTTTTCTGAGGTCACCTATCTGGCGTCAACCGCTGAGAACAATTTCCAGCCCGATTTGCCAAAGAATCCCGTACAGCTGATTTACCTGTGCAGCCCCAACAACCCCACGGGTACAGTGCTTAGTCGGGAGACCCTCCAGAAGTTTGTGAACTACGCCAACGAAAACGGGTCGATTATTCTGTTCGACGGGGCGTACAACTGCTATATCCAGGACGAATCGCTTCCTCATTCCATTTTCGAGATTCCGGGTGCCCGCACCTGTGCCATCGAGTTCCGCAGTTTCAGTAAGACGGCGGGCTTTACGGGAGTGCGTTGCGCCTACACGGTGATCCCTCACGAACTTTCGAAACTCCGCGCCATGTGGAACCGTCGCCAGTGCACCAAGTTCAACGGTGTAAGCTACGTGACCCAGCGTGCAGCCGAGGCCATCTACTCCCCGGTTGGCTGGGAACAGACCAAGCAGGTCATTGCCGGCTATATGCGCACGGCGGGTGTTATTCGCAAGGAGCTGACCGAGGCTGGCTACACGGTGTTCGGTGGTGAGCACGCCCCCTACATCTGGTGGAAAATCGAGGGCAGCGAAAAGTCCTTCGACTTCTTTGACCGTCTGCTTTCTACCTGCGAAGTGGTGGGAACCCCCGGTAGCGGCTTTGGCCCCTGTGGTGAAGGCTATTTCCGCCTGACTGCTTTCGGTGATTATGCCCGCACTTGCGAGGCCCTGAAACGAATAAGGGAGAAGCTTTAAGCAATGTGTAATGTGGAATGTGTAATGTGTAATGAATAATTTCGCATGACACGCTCCTTTCCTAACTGTTAATCACTAGTCATCTCACACTTCACATCTCACATCATTTTCTATCTTATGTCCATGCCCATTCCCATAGGTTCAGAAATTTCGGTGATCCAGAAGATCAGCGTTGCCATCATTCACGAACGCAACGTTGAAAAACTGCTCGAGAACGTGCTCGGCATTCTGGAATCCGAACTCGGCATGCTGCGCGGCACTTTCGCGCTGCTCTTTGGCGATACCCTCAAGATTGAGGCTTCTCGCGGGCTCGATGAATCCGAGAAGCAGAAAGGGTATTACCGCATGGGCGAGGGCATTACGGGCCATGTGGCGGAACGGGGCATCAGTCACGTGATTCCTGACCTGCGTAAGGATTCCCGCTTCTTGAACCGCACGGGTAGCCGCCATTATGAGAACCAGGTGGCCTTTATCTGCGTTCCGCTGATTCACGACGGTGCGGTAATCGGTACGCTCTCCATCGACCGCCCGGTTGATGGTTCTACGGATTTAGACCGCGATGTAGCCCTGCTGGAAATCATCGCGAACATCACTGGTGACGCCGCCAACGAATGTATCGAGCTTCACAACGAACGCGAGGCCATGCTGGAAGAAAACCGCAAGCTTCGCGACATGCTTTCTAACAACCCCGGCGACCTGGTGGGTAACTGCCGCGAGATGCAGCAGATCTACGAGCAGGTCCGTCAGGTGGCTCCCAGCGATGCTACGGTGCTGATCCGTGGTGGGAGCGGAACGGGTAAGGAAATGATTGCCCGTGCCATTGTGAATTTGTCTGCAAGAAAGGACAAGCCCTTCATCACCCTGAATTGTGCCGCTCTCCCCGAGAACTTGGTGGAAAGCGAACTGTTCGGTCACGAGAAGGGGGCGTTTACGGGGGCGGTGAACCGCCGTATCGGACGCGCCGAGGCTGCCAATGGCGGTACGCTTTTCCTGGACGAAATTGGTGATCTCACCATGCAGACCCAGGTCAAGCTTTTGCGTTTCTTGCAGGAACGTACTTTCAGCCGTGTAGGCAGCAACGAAGAACTCCATTCCGATGTGCGCTTCTTGGCGGCCACCAGCCGTAACCTTGAAGAGCTCATCGCCCAGGGTAAGTTCCGCGAAGACCTTTTCTATCGTCTGAACATTTTCCCAATTGCCATGCCCGACTTGGCCAAGCGCAAGTCCGACATCATCTTGCTTGCTGAGCATTTCATCGAGAAGATGAACCTGCGTTACGGCAAGAAGATTGTGCGCCTCTCTACGACGGCTATCAACTTGCTCATGAGCTATCACTGGCCGGGCAACGTCCGCGAGTTGGAAAACTGCATGGAGCGTGCTGTGCTTACCGCCAGCGACGACTGTATCCACAGCTATAATCTGCCGCCTTCGCTGCAGACAAGCCTCAGCACGGGCCAGACGGGTGCCACCAGCACAAAGATCGCCCCGCTAGATGTAATGCTGAACAACTACGAGCGTGAAATCATCACCGAGGCCATCAAGCGCAACAACGGGAACCTTTCCGCTGCAGGCCGCGACCTGGGCGTATCGCCGCGCATGATGAACTACCGCATGAACAAGCTCGGCATCAAGTCGAAGTAATTTTTTTCCTTTTTTTGTTGCGTAAAAAAATCCCGCAGGATTTCTCCCGCGGGATTTCTTTTGTTCATGGAGTAATGGTTACATGTTGCTGAAGATTTGGAATCCGCTGTAGGCTTCTTGGCCATGTTCGCTTTGGTCGAGGCCGCGGAGTTCTTGTCTTTCGGTAACGCGTAGGCCGATGGTCTTCTTGATGGCGTAGAAGATGAGGCTTGCGGCGGCGAAGCAGGGCACTGCGTAGGCCAGCACACCAACAGCCTGTGTTCCGAGAGTGTAGTCGCCAGTCATGTCGAAGATACCCACAGCCAGAGTTCCCCACACGCCGTTCACCAGGTGAACAGAGAGGGCACCAACAGGGTCATCCAAGTGCAGACGGTCGAACATGAACACTGCACCCACAACCAGCACGCCAGCGATAGCACCGATAATCCAAGAGGAGAGCGGGGTTACCACGTCGGCACCGGCGGTGATGGCCACGAGACCGGCAAGGCAGCCGTTCAAGGCCATGGTGGCGTCGGGCTTCTTCGAGACGATCCAGCTCGTGAGCGTGGCGGTAATGATACCGGCAACAGCAGCGAGGTTGGTGGTCACGAGAATCCAGCTAGTAGCCTTCGGGTCGCCAGAGAGAGCAGAACCGGCGTTGAATCCCCACCATCCGAACCACAGCATAAACACACCGATGGTAGCGAGCGGAATGTTGTGTGCCGGAATGGCGTGCACCTTACCGTTCACGTACTTGCCGATACGGGGTCCGAGAATCATCACGCCAGCAAGAGCTGCCCAGCCACCCACGGAGTGGACCAGCGTAGAACCGGCCAAGTCATGGAAACCGTGTGCGCCGAGGGTAGAAAGCCAGCCGCCGCCCCATGTCCAGCTACCCACGATGGGGTAGACAAAGGCTACGTAGATGACGGTGAAGATAAGGAAGGAGTGTAGCTTTACTCGTTCGGCGACGGCACCCGAAACGATGGTCGCGGCGGTTGCGGCGAACATGGCCTGGAAAAGCCAGTCGGAGAACAGGGTGAAGTGGCCGTTGTAGGCAGCGGTAAAGCTGTCCGGGTTAGCCCAGTCGCCAATGCCCAGGCCCGCGAATCCGAGAATACCATTGAAGGTTCCTGGATACATCAGACCAAAGCCCAGCAGGGCGTACATGGTGATGCCGATGGCGGGGACCGCGATGTTCTTGAAGGCCACGTTAGCCGAGCACTTGGCCCGCACAAGGCCCGCTTCCACGCAGGCAAAGCCGAGACCCATGATGAACACCAGCATGGCGCTAATCATGATCCAGATGTTTTCTGTCATAAAGATGGCGTCGCTGACAGGTACGACTTGTGTTACTTCGTTCATTGTGAAATCCTTTTTCGTTGAAGATTAACCGATTGCTTCCGGTCCCGTTTCGCCGGTGCGTATACGGATGCACTGTTCGAGGGAGGTGACGAAAATCTTGCCGTCACCGATTTCGCCGGAGCGTGCACCCTTGATGATGGCGTCAATGCAGGGCTGCACGAATTCGTCGTTTACCGCGATCTTGAGGCAAATCTTCTTGAGCAAATTCACCTCGGTTACGACGCCGCGGAAGCGCTGGTTATAGCCCTTCTGCTGGCCGCAGCCGAGCACGTTAGTAACTGACATCTTGAAAATGTTGTTTTCGTAAAGCGCTTGCTTCACGAGATTGAGTCGTTCGGGTTGGATATAAGCCGTAACGAGTTTCATGGCGCTTGTCCTTGTTTTCATTCCAAGGAATTTTGGAATTCGCTCGCCCTTATGCAAAGACCGTGCCAAAACTTTGGCATGTGTCCTAAATGTGCGAAAAACGCCGTTTTTTTGGGAAAAACAGGTGGTTTGACAACGCTTGTTTACGATTTATGTTTTTTCAATTATTGAACAGAAGTAAGAAAATGTAAAACAGGTAAAGTTTTGAGATTCAGCGTCTTTTATTTAAAGGAATATGTTGAGCGCATTCGGGTGGCCGCTCGGGTTCCACATGCTCGGAGGGGCGCTCAGGTTCTCGGCGCAAAAGGGGAGGCTCACTGGTTCTCCGATGCCGAAAATAACACGGGCGAACTTTCCCGCGATTTCAAGTGGGGATCCCCGATGTTCTATGATGACATCAAAGGGGCTGTCGTGAGTGTCAGGTTCTAGTTAGCCCGAATGTCTCGGACCTCTTGATCAGTAGAATTGCGGTTTGAGAAATTATTATTATTTCAGGAGAGGTTTATATGCAAATCGACGGAACAGAAAACCGCAATCGCGTCATTGTGCGTACGAGTGTCGTAGGCATTGTCACTAACATTGTTCTTTCTGCGTTCAAGGCGGCAGTGGGCTTTATTTCGGGTTCCATTGCCGTGACGTTGGATGCCGTGAACAACCTTTCCGATGCGCTTTCCTCCGTGATTACTATCGTGGGCGCGAAGCTTTCGAACAAGTCGCCCGATAAAAAGCACCCGCTGGGTTACGGGCGAATTGAATACTTGAGTGCCATGGTGGTGGCCGCCATCGTGTTGTATGCCGGCGGGACTTCTGCCGTGGAATCCGTCAAGAAAATCATCCATCCCGAGGAGGCGGACTATTCTACGGTTTCGCTCGTGATTATTGCCTCTGCCGTTATCGTAAAGGTGGTCCTGGGCAAGTATGTCAAGAGGCAGGGCGAACGCGTGAATTCCGGTGCGCTTGTCGCCTCGGGGGCGGACGCCCTGTTCGACGCCATCCTTTCGCTGTCGGTACTCGCTTCGGCAATTGTCTTTGTCACTACGGGCGTTTCGCTCGAGGCCTATGTCGGTATTGTTATCTCTATATTTATCATCAAGGCGGGCGTCGGTATGCTGATCGATACTCTCGACGATATTCTCGGTCGTCGTAACGATGTGGATACCGCAAAGCGAATCAAGCAAATCCTGAACGAAGACGAAGCCGTCCGTGGAGCGTACGATTTGCTCTTGCACAATTACGGCCCTGATAAATTTTACGCCTCCGTTCATTTGGAACTGCCTGATACGATGACTGTCGAAGAAGTCGATACGCTTACGCGCAAGCTGCAGAACCGCGTGCATAAAGAAACAGGTGTCATCCTCGCCGGCGTGGGAGTATACTCGTACAATACCAAGAACGACGAAGCTGCAGAAATCCGTAACAAGGTTCTGCAACTGGTGAAGGCCCACCCTTGGGCGTTACAGATGCACGGCTTCTATGTGGATACAGTAGAACATGCGATTCGCTTCGATGTCGTCTTGAACTTCGAGATTGCCGCCGAAGAAGGGCTCGAAATCCTGTACAAGGAAATCGGTGCGGCCTTCCCTGGATACGATTTGCACATTGCTCCCGATGTGGATGCGGGATGAAAAACATAACGAAGAAAAAGAGAATTATGATAACGGCAATCATCCTATCTGTCCTCTTTATTCTAGGAGATGCGGGCGTGTTGTTCTTAAGCCAAGAAAAGTTCGGGCGGATCCCGCAAGGCGAGCGTCTCGAACGAATCAAGCAGTCGCCGCATTACGACGGCAAGCGGTTCGTAAACGAAATAGAAACGCCCACGATGACGAGTGAAAAAAGCAAGTTCGCCATCTGGAAAGATTTCATTTTCGGGGACAAGACGCAGACCGTCCCCGATACAGCGTTGACGGTCATCAAGACGGACTTGAAGTCCCTCCCGAATGACCGCGATTGGATAGTATGGTTCGGGCATTCTTCTTACCTGATGAATCTGTCGGAGAAGAAGGTGCTTGTGGATCCCGTATTTTACCAGGGCTCGCCCGTGAGTTTCGTGAACAAGATGTTCAAGGGGACAGACGTTTACAAACCTGCCGACATGCCGGACATTGACTACTTGGTGATTACGCACGACCACTGGGACCACCTGGATTATCAAGTGGTAAAGGAAATGGAACCGCGCGTGAAAAAGGTGGTGACGGGACTTGGCGTAGGCGAGCATTTTGAGTACTGGGGCTACCCTGCCCAAAAGCTGGTGGAACTCGACTGGTGGGAATCCGCGGACTTGGAAATCGCGGCCGATGGCGCAAAGTTCGCAGTGACGGGCACGCCCGCCAGGCATTTTTCGGGGCGCGACCTAAGACAGAACAAAACGCTATGGTCTTCGTTTGCATTCAAGTCGCCCAAGCGTACAGTCTGGATTGGCGGTGATTCCGGCTACGGGCCGCATTTCGCGAAGGTCGGCAAAAAATTCCCGGATATCGATTTGGCAATTCTCGAAAACGGGCAGTACAACAAGGACTGGGCCTACGTCCACACATTGCCGGAGTTCTTGGGCAAGGTGATGACGGAACTGGATGCCAACCGCTATATGACAGTTCACCATTCCAAATTTTGCCTGAGCAAGCATTCGTATTTCGAACCGCTCGAAAATGCAAAGCATGCGGCACAAGAATCGGGCAAACCCATGCTTATGCCGCAAATGGGCGAAGTCGTGTATTTAGATTAAATCTAAAAAAGTAGAATATGGGGGCCTTGCTTCTATTCCCCCAGCACGTGCCGGAGTGTATCGAGGAAAAGTTCGCCCGCTCGCGTGAACTGCTGGCCCCGCCGCCAAATGATGTACATGTTGGTGGTGAGCTCGGGCATGAGCGGCCTGAAGCACAGGCGCGAAGTGCGGCTCGTATCCACCAGACCGTCGAAAGTGAGCAGGTAGC
>CAMJHM010000077.1 GCA_946405515.1 uncultured Fibrobacter sp.
GAACGTTGAAGTCGACACGGATGAACACGCGCTTGCCGGCGAGTTCGAGATCTTCAATAGAAAGCTTTGCCATTGTAGCACCTTCTTTTGGGGTTTAGAGTTAAAATTTTCGCTCAAAATGTAGAATTTTTTACAATGCCGGTTCGTAAAAAAAGTGCAATAACTTGTGTTGTATATCATTTATTTTCAAAATAAGCCTATATTATATGTCAAATTTCGGAAACTTGGAAATAATGGGCTTTTTTTTTATATATTTCACTTGAAATTTGAGCTTATTGGAGCAGAAGATGAAACGTTTATCTTTTATAGTTCTTTGCGCAGCACTTACCGCTTTCGCCGGTCCCTATGATATCGATGGTTTCGATGCAACGGATGTCGGTTCGCCCGACCAATACATTACCGCCGAGTTTGGTGGTCAGCTGAAGAAGGCTCCGGCCTCCGAAGTCAGTTCCTTGCAGTCCGGTCGCTTGGTTGTGCGTCAAAAGTTTGAAGACCCGTTTGGCGAGTCCGAAACAATGTACCAGCTTTATCAGGGCCGTGCAGGCGACCTTTCGTCGCTCACCCCGCTCACTGCCGAAGGTGCCGACTATAGCGATATCGTCTCGGCAAAGATTTATCAGCGCAAGGGCATGGATGCCGAAGAAGATGCCGAGAAGGTCTATTTCGATGGCAAGTTCATTTACGTGCCCGGCATGAGCAGCGCGATTGCCTATGTGAACAACGCTCCTGTTGAGCTCAAGGGCGCCGATGATGAACCGGTTGCAGCCGCCGTTCCGGCACCCGCGGTCGAAGATGAGGAAGATGAAGAAGACGAAGTTTCTGCTCCGGTTGCCAAGAAGCCCAGTGTCGAAGAAGACGAAGAAGAATGTGACGAATACGATCCGGATTGCGAAGACGAAGAGGACGAATACGACGTTAAGGGCAATGTGGACCGCTCCAACAGAGATGCCGACGACCGCGACTATGCGGCTCGCGATGCCTCCGAAAATGCAACGGACCGTTTCGGTATTGCTGACGAAGTTCGCTTCTGGTCTGCAGTTGCTCTTTCCGCAGTCGCCGTGGGTAGCGCCGTCATGGGCGTTTACCAGCACATGAAGGCCAACGAGGCGAAGGACGCCTACGACGACCTCTCTGCCCTCAACGACAAGCTCATCAAGCGTTGCGAAGGCAACAAGAATTGCGAGGTTGCCGTAAGCAAATACGGAACCAATTCAGATGGAACTTGGAAGGTGTCCTACTTGCAGGAACGCATGGATACAAACAAGAAGACTCAGGATTCTTATTCGACGGCCCGTAACATCTGGTTCGGTGTGACGGCAGTGTCCCTGACGGCGGCAATCGTCCTGTTCGTATGGTAATAAATCCGGGTAAGATTTCACTCAAGGACCTTGAGTTCAACTGCATTATCGGGACCCTTCCTTACGAAAGGGAAAACGAGCAGCCCATAGTTCTCAATGTTTCGATTATAGTGGATTTTACCCAGGCCGCACGCAACGAGGATTTGGCCCATTCAATAGATTATGCACAATTGGCGGAAGACCTTCAACGGTTCATCCGCCTTTCTTGTTTCCAATTGGAAGAAACCTTGGTCGTCGAGACGGCCAAGTATATTTTAGAGCATTACCCCAAGGCTCTGGCGGCCGAGGTTCGCGTATGCAAGCCTAATGCAATTCCTGGTGCTGCCGGTGCAGAATCAAGCGTTGTTATCAGGCGTTAGTCTAGCTGTAGGTCTTGTACCTCAGCGCTTCTGATAAATCCGAAATTTCAACAGATTCGTTATTCCGCAGGTCGGCTATGGTTCGTGCCACCTTGAGCAGGCGGTAGTATCCGCGTGCGCTCAGATTCATTTTGTCGGCAGCGGAAACAGCAAAGCGTTCTGTTGTAGAGGTCATCATGGCGAAGCGCTGTGCGCATTCCGAGGACATCTCTGCGTTGGCTTTGAAGGGTGTTCCCGTGAACCGCTGGTGCTGGATGTTGCGTGCCGCACAGACGCGCTTGCGTATAGTCGCCGACGATTCCCCTTCGGGCTTCCCGATGAAATTGCCTGCATCTACCGGGGGGACGCTCACTTGGATGTCGATGCGGTCGAGCAGTGGACCCGAGATGCGCTCCCTGTAACGTTTGCGGGCTTCGGGCAAGCATGTGCAGGCTCGCTTCGGATCCATCGCGAAACCGCAGGGGCACGGGTTCATTGCGGCTCCCATCATGAAGCGTGCGGGCCACACGACAGTCCCGCTCGCCCGGCTTACCGAAATGGCTCCGTCTTCCATGGGTTCCCGCAGGGCTTCGAGTACGCCTCGGTTGAATTCTGGCAACTCGTCCAAGAAGAGAACTCCGTTATGGGCGAGGCTCGCTTCACCGGGAAGGAGCCTCGCCCCGCCGCCTACAAGTGATACCATTGATGCAGAATGATGCGGCGTGCGGAATGGCCGGGAGAGAATCGGCCTAAATGCTTCGGAATCTCCAGAACGTCGGGCGCAGGAGTGGATTCTTGTCGTTTCTAGGATTTCTTCGTCGGTCATTTCGGGAAGGATTCCCGGCAAACACCGGGCGCACAGCGTCTTGCCTGCGCCCGGCGAACCGACCAACAAGAAATTGTGGGCGCCGGCGGCGGCCACTTCGAGTGCCCTCTTTACGTTGGACATCCCGACGACATTCTTGAAGTCCGGGATGGACGAAGAAGGCGGGGCGGCTTTTTGTGTCAACCCTTTAGCTACATATATGGAACTTCCCGCCCCGCCTTCCAAGATTTCAATGCACTCGGATAAAGTTTCTACACTTATGTAACGCAGGCCTTCGACTAGCGAAGCTTCTGCGGAATTTGCTTTCGGTATGACGAGTATGCTATCATCCCCTCGCGGTAGACTCATCGCTACCGAAAGCACACCCCTGACGGGTTTCAAGAGCCCGTCAAGAGATAGTTCTCCAACAAAGACGTATCGTTCCAGTTTCGGGACTTCGATTTCGCCTGTGGAGACAAGCAAACCAATTGCAAGGGGCAGGTCCAGTGCGGAACCTTCCTTGCGCAAGTCCGCGGGTGACAGGTTTACCGTTGTTCGGAAACCTGTCACCACCTTTCCTACGGAGCGGATGGCTGAAACGACCCGCTCGCGGGATTCCCTCACTGCGTTGTCCGGAAGCCCAACCAAGGTGAATCCCGGTAAACCCTGTGAAGCGTCAACTTCGACACTGACCGGGACGGCCTTAATTCCAAACAGACAGTAAGAACGGATTCTGCGAAACAATTTTTACCTACGGTTAGTTCATGCACTGCTGGTAGCGCTCAAGGACACAATTTTCAATGTGCTCGCGGAGTTGGCGTGTAATCGGTGCGCAGACATAGCGAGTTTCTTCGCCCTTGAAAAAAGGATCGCACGGGTAACTGACGAAATATCCGTTTATGCCATCGATGACGCGAAGCCCGCGAATTTGAAACTGGTCGTTTAGGACAACCGAAGCCATCGCCTTGATTTTGCCAAGGGACATTCCTTCTTTGAATGGGAAAATTTGTACGTTAGTCACCGCAAGACAATCAAACGATGCGGATTCCTTTTGAATGAGGGTGTCGGTGCTGTTTCCTGCCGTATTGTCAGACATGGGTTCTCCTTTCTAATATTTTTTCGCAAATATCTTTGCAAGAATCGTGCCAATGGTGGAATGTGGCTAAATAAGCCTGAAAATGCTGAAAGCGGATTTGGGGGAGTGCTCAAAAAAGTGATTAATCAGTGATTAATCGTTTTTTAATCACCTGAACCGCGTGTGTGCGTGAGTGACTCTAGTTTTCAAAATGTTTCTATCTTTGGGCTAGCAAAGTGAGGTTTCTATGTCCGCAAATCCCATAATCGTGGTTGACTACAATGCCGGTAACTTGACGTCCGTGATGAATGCGCTCTCGCATATTGGCGTGGACGCGAAGTCGAGCCGCGATGCCGACGAAATTGCGAAGGCGACTCGGTTGATTTTCCCGGGTGTGGGCGCTGCGGCATCGGCCATGGAAACCTTGACGAAAACCGGAATCGGTGAAGCCATCAAGACGGTGGTGAAGGCCGGGAACCCGGTGCTTGGCATCTGCATTGGCTGCCAGATAATCCTTGAAGAAAGCGAGGAGGACGGCGGCGTGAAGACGCTCGGGCTTATTCCGGGGAAGGCGGTGCGCTTCAAGGATGAACTGGGCCTCAAAATTCCGCACATGGGCTGGAACCAGGTGGTGTTCACCCGTGAACACCCGATTATGAAGGGAATCCGCAGCGGTTGCGACTTCTATTACGTACACTCCTACCACCCGCAGGTGCCGGCAGAATACGCCTTTGCCGAGACGACATATGGAACGCAGACCTTCCAGGGAATCGTGGGTAAGGACAACTTAATTGCAACACAGTTCCATCAGGAAAAGAGCGGCGACGTTGGACTCGCCATGCTCAAGAATTTCTGTGAATGGAATGTGTAGGGGCTATGAGGTGTGAGGTCGGCACTTTGTGCCTTTGAGGGCGCTGCGCTGTGAGGTAAGTAGGAAGTAGACAGTAGACAGTAGGAAGTGGGCTTGTCATTCGCAGGCGCATGACTCGTCGGCTCAGCCATGCCGAAACGCAAGCGTTTTGGCGTGGCATTCGCCTTGGTTGTCATTGCGAGGGGCGAAGCCCTGAAGCAATCTCCATCAGAGAATCTAGGGGCTAGGATCTAGAGACTAGGGAGAAATATCACGGCTTCGCCGTCTGTTATAAACGCACGAAATGCGTGATTCTTATTCACTAGCCTCTACTCTCTATTCACTAGCCTCTCACCTCACACCTCATTGCTCACTGCTCATCGCTCTTGCCTCGAGCCTCATATCCGTATCATGAAAATACATTTTTTTTCAAGCATGTATTTTCATTAACTTTTTCGTGTAAAATCGTAAAAAATGTATCATAAAGTTTGACTTTTTGAATGAATGAGTTATATATTTGCTTGTGTAAAGGCAACCGGTTAAGTTATTTGGAAGGTTGTCTAGACGTCACAACAAATTAAGTCACGAGAGTGATAGGAGGAATAAAATAATGTTGAACGCAAAACACATACTGCCGATGAGTGCAATTCTGTTTGGGCTTGTCGGTTGTAACGAAATGTTTGATGCCACAAATGTTGTGCCGGATGGAACCATCAATATCGATGGAACCACTTCCAATGGAAACGCCGAATGGCAGGGAGGCAATCCGCCATCATCTTCGTCTGCGGCGGTAATACTGCCGATATCCTCGCCTGCAATGTTTGAGGGGGGCACATGTCTTTGGAGCGGATCCGGGAAGCACCCCTTTGTCGAAACGGGCTTTAATGGTACGAATGCCGGGCTCTGGTGGAACTTTAATGATAGCGAGGTTGGGGGAATGTCCAATATAATTTGGCCTATTGGACTGGATAACCCTTATGATGACCCCTGGTCCTTGGTTCTTTCGAATAATTATGGGTGTATCGCGGGTACGGCCTCCTTGCATGGTGAATTGTCCGGTATGGGCTATGCCGGCGTTGGCTTTATTGTTGCCGGAGAGCAACCCGTTGGTAATGGTTTTGCTCCTATCGCTGCTGATATCAGCAGTTGGAACGGGCTTTGCGTCACCTATGCCTCTGACCACGATATGCTCTTGGAATTGGATAACGGCAACGAGACTATGCTTACTGCCGATTTGGAAGGCAATTCCAAGATGGCCGAAAAATGTATTGCTTGGGATGATTTCATCAACGTTTCGTCGAATGCTGAAGCGACAAACCGTGAGATTGCTGGAGAAATTTCCGTCGTGAAGTTCGTAATGAAGAGCGCTACAGATACAAACGTGAATTTCAGGATAGCCGCAGTTGGAACGTATTCCGCTGGCGGAATGTGCGACGTGGACTGGTATCGAATGGTAAATACTGGCATGATTCCTATGGACCAGGACAATCCCGAACATTCAGAGTTCGACCTCTGGCTTGGCTCGGATCAGACCTATCGTGTTGATACGCGCCTGTGTGATGGATCGATGACATGTGGCTACTGGTTCTCTGTCGAAGATACGGAAGATGGGGTAGCGTCAAGGATTACTTGGCCGGTGCTCAAAGGCGATGAATACGACAGTGAATCCCTTAGCCCGATTATTGATCACTGCGATGGTGTCTGTGGCTCGTTGAATTTCGAAAGCAAGGGATATGCCGGCGTTGGCTTTAGCATTGTCAACAGGAATGAATTTAATGGATCGATGACCCCGGGCGATATCACAAGTTGGGGTGGCCTGTGCGTGAAATATACTTCTACGTTGAACATCGATGTTGTGATGAATAGTGCTGCACACGAGAATTCCTCCACCCTTCTTCAATCTCCCATGGTGACTTTGCCGAAAAGTGCCAGCTTGACAACGAAGTGTGTAGAATGGGACGAATTTGGAGCGGGAGCCTCGTCCCATGTGACATCGCTGCTGTTTGTATCTGAAGGCGGTGCAGGGACCGAAGGCAATTTCAATATCGTTGGACTTGGAACCTTGGCGAATAATTAATTGAACCGCATGAATGATAGCGGGGAGTAGGAGGTGGATCGGTAAGGGATATTATGTCCCTTGCCGATTCTTACTTAGGGGCATCTAGATGAAATAATCGCCTGTATCATGAAAAGGAGAAAAAAATTAAAAAGTTGCATTTTTGAGATTATTTGTGAAATTTGGGATAAAATGTATCACGTGGTGATTCATTTGTGATAGAAAAATGGTATATTCATGCTCATGAAACCGATTATCGAATATCAGGACTATCGGCGCTATATGCAAGACTATTACGACGAACGTAAACGCGTCTCGTCGTTTTCGTGGCGTGAATTTGCTCGGTCTGCAGGTTTTTCGTCGCCAACGTATTTGAAATTGGTTTGTGAAGGCAAAACCCGCCTTTCTTTGGCTGGGGCCGAAAATGTGGGGGCCGCACTGCATTTGGCTGGCTTTGAGTTGGACTATTTCAAGTCCATGGTTACTTATTGCCATGCAGAAACGGATTTGGAAAAGAAGAAAGCCTTCGAGACCATGCTTGAACTGGCAAAGAACAACAAGGTAAAAATTGTCGATGGCGAAGCGTTCAAGTATTTTGAATCCTGGGTACATTCTGTCGTGAGAGAATTGGCTCCGGTTATGCCCGGCGCGAAACCTCTTGATATTGCAAGGCGATGCTGCCACGAGGTGACTGCAGGCGAGGTCCGCGAATCGCTTGATTTTATGGTGAAAAACGGTCTCCTCAAAAAAGAAGGCGAAGCCTATGTGCAAGTAGACCGGCACTTGAAGGGAACTTCGGCAGTAATGCCGGTCGCTTTGCGCTCTATGCATAGGGAAATGGCTGAATTTGCTAAAGATGCTATAGATAGGTTCCCTCCCTCTGAGAGAAATTTTACGGGCCTTATCATGGGCCTTTCTGCCGAAGATTATAAACAGATTTTGCAGGAACTGGATGTTTGCAGGAAAAAGATTGCCCGTATAGCTTTGAATAGTCGGGGCACGGAACGTGTTTATAGACTGAATTTACAGTTGTTCCCGCTGACGTGGGAGGAGGACGAATAAGATGTTGAAAAAATCTTTCGGGCTTTTGATGTGTGCTTGCTTGTATGTTTTCTTTGCATGTTCTGACGAGGATGTTGCTGGTGTTACGGAGCAGGAAAATGCCATTGCGTTTGAAGTAGATACTCCGAATAGCTACGATTTGTGGTCTTTTGGCGACTCTCATTTGGTTGTAGGGAATGAAAATCTTGGACACTGGTTCAGTTATGGCGATACGGAGGATGGTGATGGCGCTCGTGTGATATTCGCGGGAACCGAGAATACGGAACTTTCTACGGACGACATGGCTGCGGTCATAGATTCTTGCGATGGTCTGTGCGGAACGGTGGATTTTGGCAAATCCTTGAAGCCAATGAGCGCGGGTATTGGATTCACTCTCGGGGCGGATAGTTCTACGCTAGATGTTTCGGCATGGAACGGACTTTGTGTGACTTACAAGTCCGAACTGGCCATGAATCTGAAATTCAGGAGCGGTGCGGAAAAAGATGCCGAGGACGAATCTTTTGTGCAATTCCCCAAGGTAAAACAGTTTAGTACGCATTGCGCGAAATGGGAAGATTTCAAGCAAACGCACAAGATGAGCGCTTCCCGTGAAATCTCTGTGAAAAAACTTGGAGCCATCCTTTTTGAATTCAGGAATGAGGAAAAGCAGAATGGCTCCTTTAACATCAAAGGTGTCGGTTCCTATACAGATATTGTTCGTCAACAGGAAAACCCGCCATCATCTTCGTCCATGAAGAAATCTTCTTCTTCGTCTGTGGAGGCTGATACGAGCGTTTGTCTTTGGAATGGGACGCTGGAGCAGACCCATGTTTTGGGCGGGATTGTCGGAGAGTGGAGTTCCTTTGATGATAGCGAGAATGGGGGCAAGTCTACAATCCGTTGGCCTGTTGAATTGAGCGATTCTAATGATGACTCCTGGTCCTCGATTCTTTCAACTAATTATGGGTGTATCGCGGGAACGGCCTTTTTAAATAGTGGGTTGTCCGGTATGAGCTATGCTGGCATTGGCTTTGCTGTTGATATCGCCAATATCCGTGATTGGGGTGGGCTCTGTGTCACCTATTTCTCTGACCATAATATGAGTTTAGAATTGGATAGAGAAAATAATGCTGTCCTTAGTGCAGATCTTGAAAGTAGTGACGAAGTTGTTGAAAAATGTATTGCTTGGGATAAATTCGCTAGTGTATCGTCAAATGCCGGGGTTACTACCGCTGAAATTGCTGAAGATATTTCTTTCGTGAAATTTGTAATGAAAAGCGATACGTCGATGAAAGTGAATTTCGGGATAGTCGCCGTTGGAAAGTATTCTGCTGGTGGAGCGTGCGATGTGGACTCGAATAAAATTGAAAAACCCGTCATGAAAGCAATAAGTGGCTCAGCAGACAACCTTTGGCTTGGATCAGGTGGCCTTTATCGTGTTGACACGCGTCTGTGTGACGGAACCAAGACATGCGGGTACTGGTATTCTGTCGAAGATACGGTCGACGGGGAATCGTCGAGGATTACTTGGCCTGTGGAGAAGGGCGATGAATTCGATTCGGAGTCCCTTAGCCCGATTATCGATCACTGCGTGGGTCTCTGTGGCATGTTGAATTTCGAAAGCAAGGGATTTGCTGGCGTTGGCTTTAGCATTGTCAACAAGGATGCAAATGACGGATCGATGAAACAGGGTGATATTACGAGTTGGGGCGGCCTGTGCGTGAAGTACGTGTCCTCGTTGAAACTTGATATCGTGATGAACAGTGCCGCACAAGAAGATCCTTCCACCCTTCTTCAATCTCCCATGGTTACTTTGCCGAAAAGCGCCAGCGAGACGACAAAGTGTGTGGCATGGGAAGAATTTGGAGCGGACGCATCATCCCAAGTGTCATCGCTGTTGTTTGTATTTGAGGGCGATGAGGGAGCCCGTGGCGATTTCAATATCATGGGGCTTGGAACCTTGGTAGATGTTTTTGAATGAACTAAGGTAGTTCGCCGCCAATCAGTTCCATCTGCTTTTTGAAGATGTCCTTACATGCGTTCTCGCCCAGATCGAGGAGCGTGTTGAGCATATTGCGGTCGAAACTGGCGTGTTCGCCCGTGCCCTGCACTTCAATGAAGTTTTTGGCGTCTTGCATCACGACGTTCATGTCGACGTCGGCAGCGGAATCTTCTACATAGCAAAGGTCGCAAAGTGGCTTGCCATCGACGACACCTACGGAAATGGCGGTGATGCCGTGCTTGAGAATCTGCTGGGTGATGCCGAGGCGATCCTTGATTTTCTTGAGCGCGATGGCGAGGGCGACAAAGCCGCCGATGATGCTTGCGGTGCGGGTGCCGCCGTCAGCTTCGATGACGTCGCAATCGACGACGATTGCGTTCTCGCCGAGGGCGGCGAGATCGGCGGCACCGCGGAGGGAACGGCCCACCAGTCGCTGGATTTCCTGTGTGCGGCCACTTGCACCCTTGCGCTCGCGTTCCACGCGCTTGCCCGTGCTCTGCGGGAGCAGGGAGTATTCGGCGGTAATCCATCCGGTGCCACGGCCGGCGAGCCAGTCGGGGACCTTCGGGAGGAGGGTGGCGTTGCAGATGACGCGGGTGCGTCCCATCTCGATGAGCACGGAACCGTCGGCACTGGAGATGAAGCCGGTGGTCATCTTGAGGTTGCGGTATTCGTTGAATTTGCGGTCAGTACGTTCGTAAGCCATAATTGCTCCAATTATCAATCATCCATCATCAATTATCAATTAATAACTCAGCTTCTCCGTTGTTCCTTCGCGGAAGCTTCCGAGGCGGTACACGAAGTCACAGTAGCTCTGGAGTTCTTCCAGCGCTTCGACGACGGTGGCATCTTTCGGGTTGCCTTCGAAGGAAAGGTGGAAAATGTATTCCCACGGGCGGTCGGGATGCGGGCGGCTCTCGATGCGCGTGAGGTTCAGGTCGCGTTTGGCAAAGCAGCCGAGTGCAGCATGGAGCGCACCGGATCTGCCGGAATCGCTCAGCATGAACAGCAGAGTCGTCTTGATTTTGCCTGTTTCGGGGAGGGGGTTCGCCACTTTTTGGATGGCGTAAAACCGGGTGAAGTTCACCCCCGGCAAGTTCTCAATGCCCTCGGCCAGAATGTCGAGGCCATAGAACTTGCCGGCGTAGGCGCTCGCGATCGCGCCTACGGTTTTATCGCCACGCTTGGCGACTTCTTCTGCACTGCCTGCGGTGTCGTAGAACGCCGTGCTCTTGATGTTCGGGTTGCGACCGAAAAAGCGGCTGCACTGCGCAAGGCCCTGCGGGTGGCTCAGCACTTCCTTGATGTTCTCGAGTTTTGTCCCGGGGAGAGCGCAAAGGCTATGCGAAATCTGCAACTTGACTTCGCCCACGATAGGGTGGCGCCACTTGTACAACAAATCGTAGTTGTCGTAGATGGAACCCGCGGTGGAGTTTTCGATGGGGATGGCCCCGCCGTCCACGGCGCCGGTCTCGATGCCCTGAAAAATCTGCTCGAAGGTATCCATCGGGATGACTTCGATATCGTTTCCGAACAAGTGATAGGCGGCGCTTTCGCTGTAGGCCCCGCGACGGCCCTGAAATGCGATCTTTTTCATAGTGGAAAAGATAGAAAAGAGGGGATAGAATCTAGGGGCTAGGGAAAGACGAGATAAACGATACTAGGCACTTTAGTGCCTTAGTAGAGTTATCCTCTATGAGGAGAACGCCGCTACGCGGCTACAGACGAAAGACGAGAGAAAAAGTAGACAGTGGTTGGTGGTTAGGAGGGAACAGGATCTAGAATCTAGGGATTTGTCATTCGCAGGCGCATGACTCGTCGGCTCAGCCATGCCGAAACGCAAGCGTTTTGGCGTGGCATTCGCCTTGGTTGTCATTGCGAAGGGCGAAGCCCTGAAGCAATCTCCATTAGAGGATCTAGAGGCTAGGATCTAGAGGCTAGGGAGAAATATCACGGCTTCGCCGTCTGTTATTGACGCACGAA
>CAMJHM010000078.1 GCA_946405515.1 uncultured Fibrobacter sp.
CATCGGAGCGGGACCAGACCACCCGGCGGTCTTCGGAATCAACAAGTTTTTGTGCAATATCTAGTCTCAAAGTAACCCAAATTTAGTAAAAAACGTAAAACGAGTCAAATTACAAAAAGCTTCAGTCCTTATAAATCTATCTTTCGCCTCAAGAAAGGAGTTTTTTATGAAGCATTGGTTTGCATTCTGTTCAACAGCGGCATTAGCGACAATTCTAGCCATAAACATCACCTCCTGCGGGAAACAGGAAAATACCCCTGCAACGCAAAAGGGCACAGACGCAGCCCCAATGGAATGATGGAAGCAGACCGTCTGCTACGAAATCTACCCGCTTTACGGCACCATGGAAGACATGGATTCGCTACGACAGCACAAATTCGAAAAATAGAGATTGCCGCGCAAGCGAATGATATTCCAATTTGGATTATTCCAGATTGGAATATTGTTTTTGCAGTTTATTTTCATAAAAAATGGCCTTTTTCAATTTTTGCAAATATATTATCTATAAAATGTTCAAATAAAAAAAGGAACACTTATGTCTAGTGCAAACTCCAACCTCAGGCACATCGTCCTGATTACCCTATCCGCAGCGATTGGCGGATTTCTGTTCGGCTTCGACTCATCTGTGATTAACGGCGCAAACGGAGCTTTGAAAACCCATTTTAATGCCAGCGACTATCAGCTTGCCTGGGCCGTTTCGCTAGCCCTGATCGGCGCAGCCATCGGTGCATATTTTGCAGGACGTTTGGCAGATATGTTCGGACGTGTCCGCTGTATGCTTGCCGCATCCGGGCTGTTCTTAGTAAGCGCTATCGGTTCAGGCATTCCGTTCGGCATCCCTGACTTTATCATGTGGCGCGTGATTGGCGGTGTTGGCATCGGCGTGGCCTCTATTATCGCCCCAATCTACATTGCAGAAACTGCTCCGGCACATTTGCGCGGACGTTTGGGTTCAATGCAACAGTTTGCCATCGTGATTGGTATTTTCGTTGCACTCCTCTCGAACTATGTGATTGTTCGTTTAGCAGGTTCCGCAAACAACACTTTCTTTGGAAGTTTCAAGGCATGGCAGGTCATGTTCTGGGTCGAAATCATCCCTGCAGCCCTTTACGGCATTGCAGCTTGGAAGCTTCCCGAATCACCGCGCTACCTTGTGCATAAGGGACGCCTAGAGGAAGCAAAGGAAGTCCTCGCCAAGATCGATTCTGAAGGTGTCGATAAAGAAATCGAATCTATTCACGAGACCTTCAAAAACGAAAAGCCCGCAAAGCTCGCCGACCTCTTTGAAATGGTTGGAGGAAAGAAGAGAATCGCTCCGATTGTATGGGCAGGCCTTGGACTAGCCATCTTACAGCAACTTGTGGGCATCAACGTCATCTTCTATTATGGCACCATGCTGTGGCAGAGTGTCGGTTTCGGAGAAAGCGACGCCTTCTTCACGAGCGTGATTTCGAGCGGCGTGAACCTGGTGATGACTATTGTCGCCATTATGCTTATCGATAAAATCGGCCGTAAGCCATTGCTTCTTATTGGTAGTATCGGCATGGCGATAACCCTTGGAACGCTTGCCGCATGCTTCATGAGCGCCAATGTCGACGGAAGTCTCCCCAAAGCAGCGGGCGTCATCGCCTTGATTGCCGCAAACCTGTACGTGACCTTCTTTGCAGCAACATGGGGCCCTGTCATGTGGGTGATGCTCGGCGAAATGTTCAACAACCGCATCCGTGCCGTGGCTATCGCCATTTGCGGACTTGCCCAGTGGACAGCCAACTTCATCGTCACTTGGAGCTTCCCGGTACTTACGGGTAAAGACGGCATCGGCGTCGGCCCGACATACATGATATACACCTTCTTCGCTGCGTTCAGCATCTTCTTCGTGGCAAAGTTCATCAAGGAAACGAAGGGCAAGGAACTCGAAGAGATGTAGTTTTTTACTCCTACACACAGAAAGACCTCCGATTCATTCGGAGGCCTTTTTTGCAGAACGCTTATTTGGTTGGCGGCGCGGCGGAAGAGGCTGCCTGCTGTTTCGCCTTCTGCTTTTTACGGCGCCACACCTTGAATTCGCTGTAGAGCGTGCTCACGGTGTAAATAAAGAGAAGCAAGAGGATCGTATTCTTCGGGCGGTTCAAGTTGCAAATGCCCCAGGCGATCGTGATGAGGGGCAAGTGGATCAGATACGGGTAGAAGGACGCACGACCAATCTTGCGAACGATACCAATACAGAAGAAACGAGCCATGAAGCCCTCTCCCGTGAGGAGCGAGACCAGGAACAGTCCGTACAACATAATCGGGAGAGAATGATGGAAGAAATAGTTGAAGCCGGGGTTCAGTTCCGGACGCATCAGGAAAAGGCTTCCGTAAATGGCGGCAAGCATCAGGAACTGTGCGACACCGCTCACAAACTTCCGTTTCAAGAAATCGAAATGGCCTTCCTTGAAGAGTCTGAAAAGCACCATGCCAAACAGGTATTCAAAAATTCGCACCGGCGCAAAAATGTGGAAGAAACGGTACTTGGCGTCGTAGCTGTCAAACCATAGATTATCCGAGAGGCCGAAGAAAACCGCCCAGAGAATTCCAGGAATAAAGAGAGTCACAAAAAGCACCCAAAGTGTACGGTTACTTTGTCTAAACAACCAACGGCTAAACCAGGGGGTCACCGCATAGCACACGAAGAAACTTGTGAGCGACCACGAAGGTTCATTCAGTTTCATGCCCAAATCAGGGACAATGGACCAGGTGAGCGAAAGGTGCAAGAAAAGGCTCCGCCACGGGTGAGTCATCTTGGCGAGGCCCGCCGCGGCGCAGTCCCCTATTTCGTTTAAGGCGGGCAAGTGCGAGTAACCGCTGAACTTGAAGACGAGCACCACGAACATCAGAAGCGTCATGAAGAAGTGCAGTCGGTAAAGCTTCGCAATTCGCGCAAACATAAAGGGGACTACCGGGATGCGGCGCGTGGGATCGCTGAACTTGCTCGCGAAAAGGAAACCTGCAAGTACGTAGAAGATCCCCGCCGCAAAAGCCGGTGCATTGATAATGGGCATAACCCACTTGAAGTCCGCCATATAATTGAGCGCCGAGGAGCTACCCAAATGAAGCATCACGATGTTGATGCTTGCCAAAAGACGAAGACCATCTAACGCAGGAAAATAATTTGGTTTAGCGGAGGTCATTTTTCAACATCCTTTTGCATCTTGCTTTGTTGTCTAATGCGGGCGAGGGCCTTGGAGCGGCGGCGGGCGGTTTCTTGGAGGTCTACGTTTTCGTCGTATTCGTCGACAATTTCGCGGCCGAGGATTTCTTCGAGCACATCTTCGAGGCTCACGATGCCAGCGATTGCCCCCCACTCATCGACAACACCCACGATATGTCCACGCTGCTTTAAAAAACGGAGAAGCAGCTTGTCCAAGGTAAGACTGTCAGGGATAAGCTGCAGCGGCCGCATCATCTGCCGAAGCTTCACTTCACGCAGCCCTTCGGCGAGCTTGTTGTAGGCATCGCGGCGAAGAACGATTCCAATCCAGTTGTCCTTCCCCTTTTCGTAAAGCGGCACGCGGGAGAACGGCCAGTTACCGCGTTCATCCAAGGTTTCGCCGATTGTAGAATCCGCCTTGAGCGAAAACACCACCTGACGGGGCGTCATCACCTTGCGCACCGGCACCGATTTCAGCGCCAGGATGTTCTTGATGACCAAAGACTGCTGACGGTCAATCACGTCCTCGCGGAGACCAAGGCTCACGAGACTGTTGATATCGTCGATGCTCACATCCTTCTTGTCTTCCTTTTCGCGGGTCCAATGCTTGGTGAGCGTAAGGCAGAGCCAAATGACCCCTGTCCAGGAAAGAACGATGGTGATGTAGTAGAACGGAACGGCCACCAGGGGCGCCACGACTTTCGCCTGTTTGACGCCCAAAGTCTTCGGGGTAATTTCGCCGAACAGTAAAATCAAAATCGTCAGGACAATCGGGAGCGACACCTGTCCAATCGGAGGTAGATTCTTCACGGCAAGCGCCGTCGCCAAGGACGCGCCCACGGTATTCGCAATCGTATTCACCACCAGTACCGAAGCAATGTAGCGGTCGATATTTTCCTTCACGTGCATCATGTAGCGCGCGGTAAACTTTTTATGCTTCTGCAAAAACTCTATCGTTGCTGGCGGCACGCTATAGAACGACGCCTCTGTCACCGAACAGAACGCCGACACGGCAAGGCAACTAAGAACAGTAAAGACAATATAAAGCATTATTCAACACCCAGTAACGACGATTCAAACAAGGCCGGTTCAATCGCCCAAAGTTGCGGACGGCCTAGATCATAAAGGTAGTCCGCCCAATCCGAGAAATCCGTCAGGATCTTGCCACCTAGCTTGGCACCGAACGCGGGCAACGTAAACGAATTTCCCGAACCGAGCACCATCAAGTCCACGTCGGTCGATTCGCCGATATGCGCCAACTGTTTTGCCACGGCAATCGCATCGTCAATGCCGCCGAGATCATGCACCAGACCAGCCTGAAGCGCCTTGACGCCAATCATCACGCGGCCGCCACCGTACGCCGTATCGACAGTCACCTGCGGAATTCCCGTCGCTTTCGAGACGACCCCCGTAAAGCGATCGTAGAATTCATCCATGTACTGCTGCAGTGCCGCCTTTTCCGCATCGCTCCAGGGGCGCGTAAAAGTCGTCGCATCCGCATACTCGTGCGTCTTGACCGTTTCGGCCTTCAGCCCAATTTTCGACATCAGTCCCGACACATCGATCTTGCCGCCATAAATGCCGATGCTGCCGACAATCGCCATGGGTTCCGCCAGAATCCGGTCTCCTGCGCAGGCAATGTAGTAGCCGCCCGAAGCGCCCATATAGCCGATGCTAGAAACTACGGGTATTCCCTGTTCGCTCACATGGCGGAGCGCCGCCCAAATCTTGTCGGAGGCTATCGCGGAGCCTCCCGGCGAAGAAATGCGAACAATCAACGCCTCGGCACCCGTCGCGGGCAACTTGCGGAGCGATTCCAGAACGGAGCGTTCCATACGCGAATCGATCGTCCCGTCGATATTCAGGAGCGCGACCGATGCCCGGCGATTCCAGCTCTCGCTGAAAATCCGCTTGTCCGTCGGATACCAGGTGCGGTAAGACGCCTGCGGGTAATCGATGCCGAAGAACGTCTTGAGCGCATAAGAAGGGACCTGATCGAGGTAAAGCAGCGTATCGACGAGGCCCGCGCGCTTTGCCGCAGATGCCGTCACTAGCGGCTGCTTCGCCAGGGAATCCAGATGCGCGTAAGCCTGACTCAACGCTGCATCAGACGCCTTGGCGCCTCCCGCATGACGCATCGAAATGTAGGTCTGCAAAGCCGTCCACAAATCCGTATAAAGCGAATCCAGATTGGAACGGGATTCCGCAGACATCGAATCGGCCACGTAAGGTTCCACCGCCGACTTGAACTTGCCGTGACGCAGGAATTCCACCTTCACGCCGAGCTTGTCGAAAAGTCCCTTGTAAAAGAGTACGTTTCCGCCAAAACCGCGCCAGTTCATGTGCGCCGAAGGCTCCACCACGATGCGGTCCACATGCGCAGACGCCAATAATACCGCAGGGCGAATGTCATCCATATAGGCAATTACCTTGCCGCCACGGGCCTTGAGCTTTTGCACGTAGCGGTCGATTTCACTCGAAATACCAATGTTGCCCTTGTACCCTGAAAAGTCAAGAATCACAAGTCCCGATGCAGGATCACGCAGCATGTGTTCAAATAAGTTGCGGACATGCCAAAGGTAGATGGAATTCTTGCGGAAAAAGGCGAATTCGTCTTCGGTCTCGGAAACTTCCATATCGAGCGGAACGCGAATAATCTGCGCACTCAAGGATGCATCCGGATTACGGGCGCTGTGGTAGCCCCATGCGGCACCCTTCGGCAACAGGTCTTCGTAGACATGCACCGCGACATTGTTGTAACCGCCAAGCGACATCGAGAAAGTCAGCCGATATTCATCGTCTCCATAAATCGGAATGCGGAGTCCCCAGCGGGCACCGTACATTCCCAACTCCACCAGCAAACGGTGATTCTCGAAATCTTCCACATCGTAGCTTACACTCATCAGGGGACCGAAACGAACCGTCGCGCCCAAGTTCTGTATACGGTCGGGAGCCTGCGGCCCCGTATAAAGCACATTGTCGCAGGAATAGCCCACAGAAAGGAAACTGAACGGGCGAATCATCACACCGAGATCAACGCCCCATTCGGTGCCAGTAAAGTCAGCGCTGCGGAGAGCCGTGACGCGTTCACCGACAAAGATGCTGCGATTCCACAAGTCGTTACCATGCGTGAGACTCCAGCGGGACAAATCCAAATGATCTGGCCCCTGCGTGTAATCGAATCCCGCCGCCCAATGGTCCAGATTTCCACCGACGCGGAAGCTCTTGATGCCATCATCGTAATCGTAACTGACCGGGGCGCCCTTGGAATCAAAGGCCGTTAGCCCAGCCGGGTTGCCCCAAATGCCATGTTCATTTTCGAGCGAGACAAACCCCGATTCACCGGGAATATAGGCGAAGGCAAGCGCCGCACAGAACAGGACAAACGCGGGCACAACCTTATTTTGCATCAGTTTCATTCGCTCTCCCCTTTTTATACACTTCATCAATCAAAGAAACCATTATGACCGCTTGGCAGGCATCGTAAATGCTACCATACCAATCGTATTCGGGATCTTTCGCCGTATTCTTATAAGAGTTCAAATAATTTAGAAAAGCCTGATGTTCCTTTTGCAATGCATACGCCGGATTGCCATTGCGATAGGCACCCAAGTCCAATGTTACGGAATGGCCGTTCATCGAAATTTCTACCATGCGGGAGTCAGAAGCACAATTACGGTCTGCTATAAATTCAGCCGTCAACGTTCTCAAGTCATAGAAAGCATGGACACGGTCTTCCGACAATTCTTCGCAGCGGAAAGACCTGTACATCATCGCGTTCTTGTCAACAAAGAAACAAAGCAAGTCCATGTCGTGGATCATCAGGTCCAGCTCCACGGGGACGTCGCGATTACGCGGCGAAAATCCGTGCGTTCGCGTAAACTTGAAACTCACTGGAGCGAAGTCCTGTTTCTGAAGATACCAGAATTTCAGATAATCCTGCATCTCCTTGAAGAAATCGGTCTTCGTAAATTCTTCGATTGCAGGGTTGTAGCGTTCCGAATGACCGACAAATACAAATGCGTTTTGCTCCAGCGCAAGCTTCTGGTATTCCATCGCAGCAAGTGCCGAAATTGACACAGGCTTTTCCACAAGGAGCGGAAGCTTTATTTCAATGCATTTCTTTACGTATTCATCATGCGCCACAGCAGGAGATGCAACGACCGCGAAATCGGGAGAAATATCGCCTGCAACGATTTTTTTGAACAGGGCATCAGCCTCGGCTGTCGTGTCTGCGATTCCGACGAACTCGACACCATCTTCCTCGAACAGCCGCTTATGCCGCTGTCCCATGGTGCCGTTACCAATCAAGACCGCCTTATAGGAACAAGAACTTTGCATAGAGCCCTAATGTGTGTCCTGTTTCCATCCCGAACAGGTGCCCGCGATTCATCTCGTAGAAAAGAGCAATGCCGAGAGAGTTGCCGAACGAGGAAAAATAACGCGCCGCATCTAGGCGCATCTTGTAGCCGCGATAAAGGTCGTCCATCTTGCGATACGGTTTCTGCAGACTCAAGTTTTCAGATTCCTGGATGCGCCAGCGGTACAGGAAAACATAGTCAAATTTCCAGCCCGAATGGTCGTCGCGGTCCCACAGGAGCTTCCACGAAATCGACCCCTTGAGGCCAAGTTCGTCACCAGGCTGAAAATCGCGTTCTTCGAGGAAAGTAAAGTATTCCGCCGCAGCACCGAGCGCCATGTTCCGCGAGAATTCATAGAGGCCAAAAGGCGAAACGCCCAGCCGATGGAAACGGTTCACGCGGGAACCTTCGCGCGGCGGGAGCCTCCAGCTGACATCGACACCTGCAAACGGGAACGGCATCAGTTTCATGCCCAGGTACGATTCGTTGAGACCGTTCACCCGCAAGTTCACCATCTCATGAATCTGGTCATGTGCCATCGTATTCCACTCGTAACTCACGAGTCGGTAGGCAAAATCCCCGTAGATGCTAAAGCAATTGCAGGGCGCATACTCCCCCGCCACATTGATATCGCCGCTGTATACGTCATCTCGAAGTTCCGCAAGGGCGCCCAGCAGCACAAAACTTTCGGGAGCGCGCACCGGAGAAACCGTCTCGCGGGCAAATGTCGCGATAGACGCGAGCCCCAAAAGAAGCACAACTTTCAAAGTCTTTCGAATAAAAACAGACATCGGTTTATTTGACAAATTTAAAAAATTCTATCTTAGTAGCACCGAATAGTTACCGAGCCGCCCAAGGATTTTCCGATGACAAGACTTGTCCACTTCGACATTGCCAAAGCGATCGCCATCATTCTCGTTGTCATCGGCCACTATTACCCCGAAAACGCGCCCGGCTGGTACCTGGCGCTGCATTCCTGGATTTACACATTCCACATGCCTCTTTTCATGTTCGCCAGCGGCTACATCTATCTTTCCTTCAAGAAGGACGAAGGATACTTCACCTTTATCAAGAAAAAATTCAGGCGTCTGTTCGTTCCCTATATCATCGTCTCGATGATCATCATCTCGATCAAGCTACTGACACAGCGCAACATGTATGTTGAAAATCCTGTTACGCCAGAAACCTACATACAAATTCTATACCTTCCGGCAGCCGGTTACTTTTTGTGGTTCATCTGGTCACTTTTCACCTGTTTCTTGATTATCCCCTTCTTTAAGACAGCAAAAGCTAGGTTCATCCTGCTTTTGATCTCCATCCTGCTACACTACGTATTTACTCTCGGAAGCATCGAGCTGTTTGCCATTAACGAAACTTCCCGCAACCTGCTCTGGTTCATGGTCGGCACCAGCGCCTGCGATTATGGAAGCATCGTTTTCTCGCACAAGTTCTGGGAAAATTACAAGAATATCCTGAAGATATTCTCGATTATTCTCTTTGTCGGTACAAGTATTCTGTTCCTACTTGAAATGCCCTACACCAACGAAGTTCTTGCATGGTTCGGAATTGCATCCATGATGGCAACATCCACCTGGATTGCCCATATCCGCGCAACAAAGTACATTCAGCCCATCTTGATTGTCGGCTCCGCCAGTTACATCATCTATCTCTTCCACACGACATTCGAAGGGTTGGCCAAGTCCATCGTCCAGAAAGTCACCTTTTTCGCAACCTCCGACACTGGATTTGTCATGGGAGCCCTTCTTTGCATTCTTGCAGGAATCGTCGGCCCCATCGTCTTATTCTACATCATCCGAAAATTTCAAATGACGCGAATGATTTTCGGCTTGAAATAGCGCCCCTATTTAGGTTTTATACGCGCACCCAATTGACCAGTTTCGACGACATCTTGTGAACCACCGTACTAAAGATGATCGTAAACGTCATCGTCAAAACGAGGAACACTCCGCTCGACACCGTCGGGAACAAATACGAAATCGTCCGCATCATCAATTCATGCGACAAATAAATCTCGTAGGAAATGACGCCCAGGTGATTGACAACGGCATTCCCGAACGTTCTCTTCCGCGACAGGAACAATACAAAACTGACGATCGCAAAGCCTAGGACAATCTTTAAAAGATACTCCCCGTAGAACCACACCGTTTTATTCATCACATAGGCAATTCCCAGCACCAACGAAGACAGTCCCAAAACAACTGTTTTCGGCATCCATCGGGAACCAATGAAGTCGGCAATTTTTGAGAAGAATATGAAAAGCAACAGTCCCCAGACAAGTCCCATGCGCTCATAGCACCACCCCATTTCGGCAGAATTACTGGCATCCGGCGAAGACAGGTACAAGTAAAGGCTAGATGCCACAACTGCAACGGCCAAGACAACATGGCAGATAGAAGGTTTTATTTTGAACTTTTGCTGGCAGAACATGACTACAAAAAAGAGAATGCAATACTGCAGCAGGACCCACACATATCCCGGCATACTGATGAGGGACTTCAACAAAGAAAAATCGCGTCCTGAGCAAACATTGAACAGAACACAAAAGAGATTCACCAAAAAACATGGAATCAGCAAGCTCGCAAGACGGTTACGCCAAAAATGAGAGAGATACTTATCCGGTGAACGGTTCGCCGAAAACTGCATTCCATAAGCCGATATCATAAAGAACACCGTTACCGCCACAAAGCCAAAGCTCATCACCATTCTCTGGGCCGCGTTATGGTAAAGCTCCGGGACATGCACAAAGACGACAACGATGGCACTTACGCCCTTGAGGACTCCCGTAAAATTCTTGTCAAACGAGAACGGTCCCTCCTTGGGAACACTTTTCCACAAGACCGACGCAAACAAAAACGCAATCAGCAAAAAAGTCAATATCAGGTCAAGCTTCATTCTTCAGTCCTTAATTAAAATCGTACCGGTAAATAAAGTTAAGCTGGACACGGGTCCACTCAAAGCTTCCATGAACCGGTGTCGAAATTTCAGGATAGACACCCAAGCGTCCTACATCGAACAACATTCCCCCAAAAAAGCGACGTTCCACATTTCGGTAATCAGGCATATTCTTAAAGCCAGCATAGAAGCCTACATCCTCAAAGGGGAAACTTTGCAACTGGATAAGGTATCCATAATGGGTCCCGAGATCGCTATCATAAAACGGACGATACCGCGCCTTGATCTGGAAATAGGCATGGGGAGCCCAAAGCAGGGACAGCTCCCCGCCATAGTCATAATAATCAATGTCGTACTGCATGCCACCATACAGAACATACCAGAGTTTCATCGACAGTGGCAGCGTGTATTCCGCAAAAAGGCCTAAACTTCCATGTTGCTGTTCAGGATCCTGATTGAACAGGGACTGCTCATAGGCAACCCCATACGAACCATGCTGAACACCTGCAAACAGTAAACGCTGATTACGCATTCCCATAAAGAACTGGTTATTGGCAAAGAGCAGTGTGGCCGAAACCATAAAAAAAATAACGACAGATTTTCTCATCTTAACACCTTCAGAACTTCCGAGGCTAAAATTTCTTGTCCTGCAATATTCGGATGCAAGCCGTCCTTAAACAAATCCATCCTAGCTTCATATTCATCTTGGGCAAACAACGGATACACATCCAAATACTCAAAGCGACCATTTAACGAATCCAGTCCTTTTTCCACACGATTATTCACATTGCGAATGACTTCATTCACACGCGAACTCTGCTGACGCTGAAAATTACGAGGAAGAATCGAAACAACGATTAACGGGTCTGCCTGGATTTTTTCGATTCGGGTATAAAACTTCTGCAAGAAAGCATTTCTTCTTTCTTCATCAAAAAATTCACTACTATTATTGGTTCCCATCAATATGACGGACGGTATTCCCCGACATTCTCGCAAATCCCAATCATCAAGATCCTGAATCTTTG
>CAMJHM010000079.1 GCA_946405515.1 uncultured Fibrobacter sp.
ATGTTCAAGCAAGCTTGACCGCGGCGCTCGCCTTACGCATTTGTCCTACTTCCTACTGTCTACTTCCTACTCTCACATTTTTTTGCTTTTTCATTGATATCCTCAAAAATCCTTTGGTAGTTTCTTTTTTTCGTGCTGTAGTTGTCCTGGAGGGCTTTTAGATATTCTTCATCGATTCGGATTTGACCTTCGGTTTCGCAAGTTTCGTCCGTGTTTTTTTCTCGATTTGGATTGGAACACCAAGATACCCCATATACGGGGGCCATCGCTTGTTCAATTAAGTCCTTGTAACACTTTAATTTATATGAAGAAAATGTGGCGCTGTCTTTGAGAATGGAATCTCGCTTTTCCCTTGCGATTACTTCCACTTGCCATGCATCGTTAAAATAAGCGTTGTAATTTTCAATGGTTTCGCAATGTTGTTGTTCCGAAATGCATTGCCCTCTAAGCCCGGTTGTATCTGGCGGAGTCAACTTGGATAATTCTTCGTCAATGTTGATAAAATCTTTTGAATCTGAAATTTTGCCGATGGAACTCGAAGATGCCGCGTCGCTTGAGGATTCTGTTGAAGGCGAAGATTCGGTATCGTTTGATGAGGTTGGGTGGTCACTTGACGATAATGCTGGTAAATCGCTTGAAGAAGTTGGATTCTCGTCGGGTATGCTAACCGGGGATGTGCTGGACGAACTGTCGCAACTCATCCAGCACAAGGCCGTTGCCGAAAGGAACGTGTTTCCCAAAATTTTACGCACTCTTTTATTCATACTCTAAATATAAGTTAAGGGATGCGAAAAGCGAGTAAAAAAGAGGAAAAAGTAAAATTTAGTGATGAACTGGGCCGCTGCGCAGTATTTTGAACAAAGACGACCGGATATATGATACGATGTAGGCGCGAGGCACGAGGTTCGAGCAGTGAGCAATGAGGTGTGAGGTATGAGGTCGTGCTTCGCACTCTGAGGTTCCAGCCCCTAGATCCTAGCCTCTAGATTCTCTGATGGAGATTGCTTCAGGGCTATTCGCCCCTCGCAATGACAAATCTTCTCGCCACTCGTCTCTCGTCTATTTCCCTAACCACTAACCACCAACCACTGTTTACTTTCCTCACACCTCAAAGGGAGCGTTAGCGACCGACCTCAAAGGCACGAAGTGCCGACCTCATACTTAGGGATTGCTTCAGGGTTTTCACCCCTCGCAATGACAAGTTTTCCCTAACCACCAACCACTAACCACTTCCAACTTCCTACTGTCTACTTCCTACTTCCTACCTCGTTTCGCACTCGGCAATTCTTTCATTGACTCTTTCGAGGGCTTTTTTGAAATCCTTGCGCTTGATTTCGTCTGCCGCCAAGAGGTTGTTGATGTAATTGTCGTCAACGAAAACATCTTCAGATTCGGAATGGCAGGGGACGACGCCATAGTCTAATGCTGCTGCACCAATGAGGTACGTGGCGGACTTGTAGCAGTTCTTTAAACTCTGGGGAAGAGACGCTCCTTTGGGACTTTCTAGAAACGCTTCTATTCTGTCGTCAACAACCCGTGCTGCCTCGAATTCACCACTTCGAACCATATAAGCGATGTATTCCGAATTCTCATCGGCTAGAATTCCATTAATGCAAGCCTGATATCCTGATACGGTTGTCCCTCTTAATCCGGTCGTATCCGGCCTTTTCAGTTTTGAAAGTTCCTCTTCGATATTGAAAAATGCATTGGAAGTCCCATTAGAACTTGTTATCGATTCGCTAGAAGAAGTTGGAACGGGATCACTGGATGAACTGGCAGGGTTATTACCTGCTTGGGGTATGGTAATGTCTGGTGCGCTGGCAGAGTCGCTGCCACAGGCAGTCCACAGAAACGCCGTGGATGAAATGAACAGATTTCCAAAAATTTTACGCACTCTTTTATTCATACTCTAAATATAAGTTAAGGGATGCGAAAAGCGAGTAAAAAAGAGGAAAAAGTAAAATTTAGTGATGAACTGGGCCGCTGCGCAGTATTTTGAACAAAGACGACCGGATATATGATACGATGTAGGCGCGAGGCTGGTGAAAAGAATCACGCACTTCGTGCGTCAATATAAGACGGCGAAGCCGTGATATTTCTCCCTAGCCCCTAGATCCTAGCCTCTAGATTCTAGCCTCTAGATTCTAAATCCTAAATTTTCTAGTTGAGATTGCTTCAGGGCTATTCGCCCTTCGCAATGACAACTAGTCCCTAGAACCTAGATTCTAATCTCTAATCCCTAGAACTGGAAATAAATGAACGGGCAGCTGTCCGCACTCATGAACTGGTATATCACGAAGATGATAAACGCTGTCGCGGCAACCATTCCGGGGAGCGGGAGAGATGCAAATGCAATCCTGTAACGGCTCTTGAACTTTTTGGGAATCCAGTGGATGAGCATACCCGCGATGAACACGAGGATGATGTTGATGTGTTCCCAGGCGATTGTCCAGAGCGAAGCGTCCCATTTCCAAGCGGTGCCCATCTGTTGCACCATGTTCTTGGCCGTGTTCCAGGCGACTTCGTTCGCTTCGGCGGGGTCGAGGTTGGAACCCGCGCGGAAGAAGAGACGCGTGAACGTGATGAACACGAACGTGAGCGATACGTTCCAGGCGACATAGAGCCAGTGGAAATACTTGTCGCTGAACAGGCGGAAAAGCATGACGGCGTAGATGCCGACGAACAGCACGCCAAACCATACGGCCGAAATGGCGCAGATGGCGACGTCGTAGTTCTTGTAGATGATAGCGCTGATGGCGAAGAAGAACAGTGCCGCGGAAGCCCTGAACGTGCGGCTCCTCTTGACCCAAATCTTGTTGAACACCTGGCCGAATCCGTTGAGGCCACCCCAAATGATGAAGTTCCAGCTGGCACCGTGCCACCAACCGCCCACGATTTGTGTGGCCATGGCGTTCATGTTTGTGGTGATGAACTTGCGGGATTCCGGCTTGAAGTACGCGTAAATTGAAATATAGAGGAATAGCGCGATGAGGGCGGCGGCGACCCACACACTGCCCGAAAGCAGGACGGCGACAAGGCTTAAGAAACCCATCCAGAAGAACGTGCCGACGGAGGCTCCGCGGTTACCACCCAGAGGAATGTAGAGGTAGTCGCGCCACCAACTCGAAAGGGAAATATGCCAGCGACGCCAGAATTCGGTGGGGCTGAGCGCTTTGTAGGGGCTGTTGAAGTTCTGTGGCAGGCGGAATCCCATCAGGAGCGCCACGCCAATCGCGATGTCGGTATAGCCCGAGAAGTCGGCATACACCTGCAGCGAGTAGGCGAAGAGCGCAATGAGGTTTTCGAGGCCGGTAAACAGGAGTGGCGTATCGAAAACGCGGTCCACGAAGTTCGTGGCGAGGTAGTCGCTCAAAATGATTTTTTTCGCGAGGCCGTTCAGAATCCAGAACACGGCGATGCCGAACGTGCGACGGGGGAGGAAAAACGGCTTGTAGAGCTGCGGGACAAACTTGTCGGCACGCACAATCGGGCCAGCGACCAGCTGCGGGAAGAACGACAGGTAGAAACCGAAGTTCAGGATGTTGTCTACGGCCTTGATTTTACCGCGGTAGATGTCGATGCAGTAGCTCATCGCCTGGAACGTGAAGAACGAGATGCCCACCGGGAGGATAATTGTGTCGACAAGCGAATTCGTGTTGAACAACTTGTTGCTTGCGGCAGCGAAGAAGTTGTAAACGTGCAACTCGATTCCAGTAAAGTCGTAGAGCGCATCCAGGAAGAAGTAAGAGTATTTATAATAACAGAGCACCAGCAGGTCGATGATGACGACGATAATCATCAGGAATTTCTTTTTCCAGTGCTCCTCGGCCTTTTCGATCCATTTGCCAATAAAGAAGTTCGCGATGACGCAGAAAATCAGGATGCAGACGTAGCTTCCGCTCGTCTTGTAGTAGAAGAAAAGGCTTGTGAAAAAGAGGAACGCATTACGGAGGAGGAGCTTGTTGTGTATGAGGGTGAGTACTGCAAAGACAACGGCGAAGAAGCCCCAGAAGTAGAACTGCGTAAAGAGCAGCGGCGAGTTCGGGTCGAACGCGAATGTGTGACTTAAAAATGGGATTAAATGGTCTAACATGGGTTACAAATTCTGGATTCTATTTTTTTGTCTTGGGCGGGACCTTCGTAGAGTCGGCTTTCTTGGGGGCCGGTTTCGGTGCTTCGGGTTCCAATGCGGGGAGGTTTGCGATATGGTCCTGGTACGCCTGGATGATTGCTTTGTAGAAAAGATCGCCGAGCAGGTTGTAGCCCGAGAGCTTGAAGTGGACTTTGTCTTTCTTGGCGAGGTTCGCTTTTTCCCATTTGGCCATGGAACCTAAGCCTCCCATGATGGAGAACTTGTCCCAGACGCCCGCCTTGTACTTGTCGGCAAGGATGAAGAACGACTTGCGGGCGACTTCGCCGTTGGGGTGCTGAACGTACCTTTTCCGCTTTGTCATGCGGAAGGAATCGTTGTTAGTTTCGAAGATGATTGCCGTATTGGGGCTGACCTTGCGAATCCGCGTAATCAGCGTGTCGTAGTTGGCGCGGAAGCCTTTGTCATCGAACCTATCTACGTTCGCATCGTTGATGCCGATAGCGAAAATGACCAGGTCCGGCTTGAGGAAGGCGAGTTCCTTTTCGAGCAGCGGGCATGTGGCTTCGAAGTAGTTGGGGACCTTAGCTCCATTGATGCCAACGTTCACGTACATGATGCCCGGGGCGTCACTTTCGGTATAAATACCCGTGAGCGTAAATCTCGGCCTGCCGGGTTTTGAATCGTTGGACGACACGTCTAGCGGTGCCAACGGTTCCGGTTCAAATGGGGGAGGTTCGTCCAGTGCAGTATCAATCACGCTGCTGTCCTGGTACATGGAGTCAAGCGGGAGAGCGACGTTGTCCGGTATAGCGGCAGGTTTCTTCGAGGAATCCTTCCGGGCCAAGGAATCTTTTGCCAGTGAATCAGCGAGGGCGGCGGCCCTGGCGATGGAATCTTGGCGGAGCGAGTCCGTGATGAACCGGGCGATTTCGGCTTGTTGCAGGCTGTCAAGCCAGCGGAACGAAATATGGATGGAATCGATGGGGTGGGGTATCGGGAATGTGAAACTCTGTGTTGCAGAATCGAGTTTTCCCGGAATTTCGAGGGAATCTACATGCAAAACGGGGATTACGTCTCCGTGGTCGCTGTAACCGAAGAGTCGGATTCGTGTCTCGCTCCAGATGGGCTGCGGGTTGTAGCGGTTCAGGAGAATAGAAAATTCAGCGCGGGGGTCGCTTGTGCTGACGGCAATTCCAAGGAGCCCGAGCGGCTTCTTGACTTCGCGCAACACGTTCTTGCTCATATCCCAGATTCCTTTGTACGTGCTCCCGTAGCTGGAGGGCGTATTGGTCTTGGCGGCAGAGAACGGGAATACGAACCCACGGCCGGCGCTGGCTCCGGGGTATTCCTTGACCAGGTGCTCGCGGATACGGCCAGACATAGCATCGGCTTGGATATGGGAACCGCCAATGTGCAGGATCCTCACCTGTCCGCGGTTTTCAAAGACAAGTGTATCAAGCTTATTGAAGAAGGGCTCAAAGGATTTGTTCCCCTTCGGGAACTGAATCTTGTTGAGCGAGGTGTCTATAAAACCGTACTTGGACAGGTCCAAAGTGTAGTCGCTGGGGGAGGGCGCAGGCTCCCTAGCGAAGACGCAACATGCGGTTATCGCAATGATTAGTGCTACCTTTCTCATCTCTTTTCCCTTCTTGTAGCCGGCGTTGTCGGCTGCTTTTTAGACAAGTTTGTGTTGCTCCCCTGCTTTTGCCCGTTTACGGGCCTCCTTTTTTTCCTTACCTTTCGCTTCTGTTGGTCGGCCGGCGTAGTCTGCTGAATTTGTTTCCGCTTCTTTATCTGCGGATTTTCTGTGTCGTTGACTTTGCGCCTTGTCTTTTTCTTGGCCGTTGTCTGTTCTGTTGTTTTCTTTGTCGTGACCGGCTTGCGGGCGGGCTGCTCTGTGACAGGCTTACGTGTCGGTTCGGCAATCGGTTTGCGTACGGGCTGTTCTGCGACCGGTTTGCGTGTCGGCTCGGCAATGGGTTTGCGCGTCGGCTGTTCGGCGACGGCGGGTTTACGCACAGGCTCCGTAATTGGCTTGCGTGCCGGTTGCTCTGCAACGGGTTTGCGTGCCGGTGCCGCAATAGGCTTCTTTGTGGTTTCTTCCACCACAGGCTTCTTCGCCTCTGCGGTGCTTATAGAGTCGTTGAAGGAACGCAGTGCGAGTAACTTCTTGTCCGAGATGTTGTGCCTGCCCCTGAATTTGAAAAAGTCGTAGTACATGCGCAGCGAAGAACTGAACAGGTCGCCCATGTGTGTTGCGCCGCGGCGGGTAAAGTGGATGTGGTCGGTGAATCCCAGCGGGGGCTCGCGCTTGACCCATTTCGACATGGTGCCGTTTCCGCCCATCACGCGGTGCATGTCCCAGTAGGCGACGCCGTTTTCAAGGGCGACTTCGCGGAGGGCTGCGATGGTCATGCGGAGGGCGGGGTAGGTTTTCCAACGCCCGTCGGATTGCCTTTCCATGTCGGCCGGCCCGATGAATATGATGTCTGCGTCGGGGTTGGCCTTCTGGATGGCGAGAATCTGGCGCGTGACGAGCTTCTTTATGTAGTCAATATTGGATGTGGATATGCTCGGAACCATGTTTCCGCCATATTCCATCATGATAAGCTTCGCGTTCATCGCCTTGTACGATTCTGCGAGGAGTTCTGGATCGATTCTGTGGAAAATCGTTCCCGAGGAACCGCGCATGGCTACGTTGTCGACGGCCACGCCGTAGGCTCCGTCTGCGGAAACGGCGTAAATTTCGGTATTTCCCGTGAGCGTAATCTTTACAGACGACGTTGTATCGGGGAGTTTCCACGTATATACGTTAAGTTTTGTGTAAGAAGAATCTACGATAGGCGGTTCGGCTTCGACCATCTTGACCGAAGTCTTGATTTTTTCCGTACTGTCTGGGTTCAGGCCTACGACGGTCGTGAAGGTGCGGTCGTAATCCATTCTCACTTTTAGTTTCCCACGCTTGCCTGCGAGAACCTTAATTGTGGCATAGCCGCCTGCGTGCGGATAAACTTTTGTCCTGTCTTTGCGGTCCAGACGGCGTTTGATGCCGATGACCGCGGTTCCGTTCAAGTTGGCAAACTGGGCCAGCGGTCCGTAGCGGCTGTGCGTGGCTTCTTCGTCTTTGGGGCCAAAGAGTATGTAGCGTTCCAGGGCACCCCGGCTCCAGTGGACGGTCGTTTGCGGCTGGATTTTGAGGACGGGCGGGAGCATGCCCGGCCCAGCACCGCCGAATTCCTCCTGGAGGTCTTCGCGGATTGTCGACGAAATGCGGTCTTCTTCGAGTTGGGAGTCCCCGTAATGCACGATGTGTACAACGGAACTGTCTATCGACGCCAACTGGAGGTGCAGGAAGAATCTGTCGAACCACGTGGGGTCGTTGTTAGGGAGGTCGAACCTTGTTTTGCCGCTATCGAAAAAGTCCTGGTAAAAGCGCAGGGAGTCGGCAAAGGCGGCGAACTGCTTCTGCCGGGTAGCTTCCATCATAGCTCTGATCTCGTCTTCCGGGTCGTTTTTCCCGTTTGCCGTGGTGTCGGCGACAGGGAAAACATCGGTCAGGGACGGGAAACGGAGTGCGATTGATTCACTTATGTGTATGCCGTCGGACGGGAAAATAATGGCCATCAATCCAAGAACAAGGAACAGGCTTATGATGGTAATTAACGCTTTTTTCGGGGTCATTGATTATTCTGGTTTCTTGATCTCGGTTTTCAATCGTTCCACGATGGCTGCGGGGTTTCCGACAAACATTTCGCCGGTGCGCATGTCCTTGAATTCAAATTCGCCAGCGCCTGCCTTGGAGCCGTCGACATAGATGACAATTTTTGCACCCTGGTAGTTGGCCTGGTCGAGCTGCTTGCCCATCTTCATCGGGGCGAGCGGGTGAGAGACGGAGAAGTTGCCGAGTTTCGCGTCGCGGAATGCCTGGGCGGTCTCGAACACCTTCTTCATGTCGTTGGTGAAACTTGCGATGTAGAAGTCTACGCTCTGCTTGGGGCTGGGCAACAGGTTGTGTTCGGCCAACAGGTCGGCAAGCACCACGTCGCCCATGCCAAAGCCCACGCCCGGGATGCGTTCGCCACCGAGCTTTTCGGTGAGGCTGTCGTAGCGGCCGCCGCCGGCGATTGCGCGCATCGATTTGCCCTTGTCGAACACTTCGAATACGATGCCGGTGTAGTAGGCGAGGCCACGCACAATACTCAGGTCGAGATTCACGCAATCGCTGTAGCCCGCGGCAGCGAGCGTCTCAAATAAATCTTCGATTTCTTTGAGAGCGGCGCCCGCGTTTTCGCTGTGAACCTTGGTCTTGACTTCTTCGATGCTCTTGCAGCCCATGAAGTCGTCGAGTTTTTTCACCTGTTCTTCGGTGAGGCCGGCTTCGGCAAGTGCCTTCGCAAAGGCTTCGGGGCCGATTTTCAGGCGGCGGTCAAGCACCGGGTAAACAAGCGCCGGGTTCGGGGCCCCGATTTCTTCGAGGTAGGTGGCCAAAAGCTTGCGGCTAGAGACGCCAATCGCAAATTCGCCGTCCTTGAGGCCGAACTTGCGCAACATCGTCGCGATGGAGGCGAGCAGGTCGGCTTCGGCATAGATGCTCTCGGTGCCGATGATGTCCATGTTCAGCTGGAAGAACTCGCGCAGGCGGCCCTTCTGTGCCTTCTCGTAGCGGAAAAGGCGGGGCATGCTGAACCACTTAAAGGGCTTTTTCAGTTCCCGGGCTTTCTGGATTACCAGGCGGGCCAGTGTCGGGGTCATTTCGGGGCGGAGCGCGATTTCGCGGTCGCCCTTGTCTTTAAAGTTGTAAAGCTGGCTGACGATTTCTTCGCCGGATTTGCCCGTATAGAGTTCAAGGTGCTCAAACATCGGGCCTTCGTATTCTTCGTAGGCGAAACTTTCGGCGACACTGCGCCAGGTATCGAAAATATAGTTCTGGATGCGTTGCGCTTCCGGGTAAAAATCACGCGTGCCCTTGGGCAGCTGAGGAATCTGTATGCTCATAGTGGCAGTAAATGTAGAAAAAGACGAGAGACGAGGGAAGAAAGGCGAGAGGCGAGATATACGAAACTTGGCGCTTTTAGCGCCTTAGTTGAGTTGTCCTCTATGAAAAAAACTGACGGCCGAAGCCGCCAGCTTTTGCACAACAAAAACTCGTTAGTTGAAGTTCTTGCACTCGCCTTTCCATTTGCCCTGTTTGCCAATGATGTTGCCGTTGATGTACTTGCCGCTCGAACCGACGAAATCTGCCTTGCGGAAGTCTTCGCCGCCAAGGTGCCAGCGCATCCAGGCAATCGTAATGGCCATGCCGTCCCATGGGCCGGAACCGTGGCCGTATCCGCCTTCGCTGTTCATTGGGCCGCCAGTCATTTCAATCATGCAGGCGGGAACGCTTGTTGCACTCCTGTAGTCAGAGATAGCGTTGTCGTGTTCCATGCCCTTTTCGCCGAAGACGACTCCGGCCGTCTTGGTGGCAGGAATGTTCTTGAACGCACCTCCATTGCGGTCGCCGCTGTTGTTGAGGAACGCCGTGATAACTCGTTTGTCCTTAATGGCCGCCTGTTCGGATTCAAGGCCGCCCATGGAGTGCCCGGAACAACCGACGGTATTCATGTCGAGCTTGCCGTTCAGCGGGCTCTTGGAATCCTTGTTCTGCTGTTCCAACCAGTCAAGAGCCTTCGTGGCTTGGCTGGCGTCGCCCGGAGATTCCTTAAGCGCAATCACGACAAAGCCGTGGGAAGCGAGTCTGCGGATCATGCCTTCGTAAGCGTCGGGCTTTTCGCCACCACCGGGACCCCACACCACGATAGCGTGCTTCTTGTCGCTGGAGAGCTGTTCCGGATAAGCGAGAATTCCTTCGCCATCCCAACCTGTGCGTGTCTTGTAGACCACCTTCATCTGGTCCCTTTCTTCTTCCTTGCCCTCGGCGAGGAAAATGCCGCCGCTAGCCTGGGCGACTTCGCTAGAACTGGCCGGATTTGCCTGGCCTGCGCTGCTGGAACTTGCCGGAGCTACTTGCCCGTTGCTGGAACTCCTTGGGTTTGCCTGGCCGTTGCTAGAACTGCCCGGTGCTGCTTGACCGATGCTGCTGGAATTGATTACGGTGCCGCCGATGTTGGAGCTGGAACCCGGTGCGGCTTGGCCGATGCTGCTGGAACTTCCGGCAGCGGGAGTGCCACCGAAGTTTATTCCGCCACCTATACCCGGTTGTCCGCCCAAGCCGTCGGAACTGCCGGGGGGGACGAAAAGCCCGCCTGAACTTCCCGGTAATGTGGTTCCATCGCTGGAACTCCCCGGAAATGCGAATCCGTCTGAGCTTGATGTGATTAAACCCGCGATTTCCGGGGTGGTTTCCGACCCCGGACCGGTTGCGGTCGATTCCGAGTCATCGCAGCTCGTGAGCGCGAATATACCGGTCAAAACAACTACGCTGAGTAGTTTCTTCTTTGCCATAAGGCCTCCTTTCCAAAAACATTTTTAATCTATCCTGTTTTTGGGGCCTTAAATCAGAGGCTAGGGGAGAAAATGTTGATTATTTATCCAAGGATTTGTAAACGTTTCTTAAGAAGTTGGTAGTTTCGTTGGGACGTTTTTTTTTGCTTTTTTTGCGCTAGTTTTGGCTACTAATGCGACTTGTAGACGCTTTTTTTCTTTTTCATTTTTTGCTATATTTACAGCGAAAATTTTCAAACGCCTTAAAAGGAAGGTTAATCATGGCTAGAAAGAAGATTGCACTCGTTGGTGCAGGTCAGATTGGTGGTACAATGGCTCTCGTTATCGCCCAGAAGAATCTCGGCGACGTTGTTCTTATCGACATTCCGCAAACTCAGGGCATGCCCAAGGGCAAGGCTCTCGATATCATGGAAGGCCGTTCCGTCATCAACTCCTCTGTCGATCTTCAGGGCTCTACCGACTACGCCGACCTCAAGGGTGCGGACGTGGTTATTGTTACCGCCGGTTTCCCGCGTATGCCGGGCATGAGCCGTGACGACCTCCTCGACAAGAACTGCGGCGTCATCAAGACTGTTGCCGAAGCCATCAAGGAAAACGCTCCGGACGCATTCGTCATCGTTATCACGAACCCGCTCGACGCCATGGTCTATAACATGCAGAAGCAGTCCGG
>CAMJHM010000080.1 GCA_946405515.1 uncultured Fibrobacter sp.
ACGGAATTGCATGTTTTTAATTAAGTGGTTAGTGGTTGGTGGTTAGTGGTTAGGGAAAATACAAGTTTAAACCGCTAATCACACAAAGCCCATGTAGAAGGAATAGATTATCATAACATACGAAAATATAGAATTAGTAGGAAGTAGGAAGTAGGAAGTGGGAAGTAGACAGGGGGCAATAAACCGTAAAATTGGGAAATTTGAAAATCCGACAGAACGTGTCCTATGTAACAAAATCTTTGCTTTATATCACGAGAAACGGACATCTGGTTGCACCCCCAAATTCGCTTATATATATTCAAAAAAGGTTTTGAGGAGGTTTACTATGTCTAATCGAGTTTGGAAATACTTTGTTTTATCACTTGTTTGTATTTTCTGGGCCGGATGCGGGAGCGATAAAAGCAGCCAGCCCACAGGCGGCGTGTGCCAATACGGAACATCCCTTGCGACCTACACAAGTGACTATTCAACGGACGATGTCGAAGAAGTTGCATTCCAGAAAGCACGAAACGCAACCCACGACAAAATTGACAGTATCATGAAGAGTTCCGGCACGTCAGAATGCCTCAAGAAGATGTTCGATACCATCCCCGCATTAGTCCAACAGCAAGATCCGGCAAAAGAAATTTCCATTCCCAAAGAAATCGTATGCGACGATGGCGACACACGTCCGTCTGACGAATACCTCCAAATGGAAGAGAAAAAAACTCGCTACAATGAAAAGCTAGACAGCATTTACAACGCACAGATCGAAGAGTACAACAAGCAAATCAAGAATTGTCTACAGCCTCAAGCTCTTTACCGACTCGCTGCGGACACAAACGTCACCTGCGAGCGGGATTCCATAGAAGAGGAAAAATGCATCACCAAAAAAGTAGGCGTGAGCATATGCAGAACCAACAATCATTTTATAGACATAGAACCTGAAATATTCTGTTTTAAAGATACTGTTATAATGGACTCTATTTGGGAAAGCCTAAAAAAAAATACACCTAGTGAATTGAGAAACCAGCTCGAAAACAACCAGACGCTTTCAATTGAGGAACTCTCTCAATTAGAAGACAAACTTGAAGACATAAATACATACATCGATTATCGTCTAACAAGTATGAAGTGCGATTCCTCAAAAACAACTCTCCAATATCAATTTAGATGCAATAACAACGAGACCTATAGCGAAGACGAATATAGAGAGAAAGACTTTTTAATTTACTCCAATGAAGAATTCTCCCAAAAGTTTCCTACAGAAAGCCAGGATTCTACTCCAGAGACAATCAACGATTCTAGCACCACCTCTGTTACACCATCCCCTCTTTGCCAAAAGACAGATTTTACGACAGGCTTCGAAATACAAAACCTTTTTTCCGAAGTGGCATTCAACAAGATTGACAGTATCAGTAAGGCCCTTTCAGAGGATAACGAATGCCTAAGCTCCATACAACCCGTCAAATTCTGGTCATGCGATGAAATTAACTTCGAATCCTGCAACGATGGGTTTTTAATCGCAAGAAAGCAAATCTGCGACGGGGACACGATTGTAAACCCACGCTACCAAGCAAAACTTGATTCAAACGAAGCGTACATCAACAAGCAAATCGAGGAGTGCTTAAAGAAATAAGAAGTGCTCACTTTCCGAAACCAGCGAGGTCTATGCCGAGCTGGTTTATTTTATACGTAAGAATACGCGGAGTCGTGGAGAGACTGCGGGCAGCGGCTGCTACCTTGCCTTTACTGCTCTTGAGAGCATCGCAAATGATATCCTTCTCGTAGGCTTCCACCATGCGCTTGAGGTTACCGTTCACGGGAGTGCCGCTTGTTTCGGCAGTCTGGAGCGTGGTCGGGAAATGGTGCGGATAAATCACGTCTTCGTCGGCAACGAGGACCGCGCGCTCAATTCCATTTTCGAGTTCGCGCACGTTTCCGGGCCACGGGTAACTCATGAGCATGTTAATCGTTGTACGCGCAAGGCGGCGCACGTTCTTGCCTACGATGCGGCAGTAATGTTCCACAAAGTGGTCGGCCAAAAGTACAATGTCGGTTTTGCGGTTGCGCAGCGGCGGCACATATATCGGGAAGATGTGCAGTTGGTAATAGAGGTCTTCGCGGAAGGTTCCTTCTTCGACCATCTGCTGTAAATTCTTTGTGGTGGCCGCAATCACGCGCACGTTCACCTTCTTCGCGATGCGAGCACCAATGCGTTCCACATCGCCGTTCTGCAACAGGCGCAAGAGTTTTACCTGAAGGTTCGGCGAGAGTTCGCCTACCTCATCGAGGAAGAGCGTGCCGCCTTCGGCCTGTTCTACGCGGCCAGGCGTCTCGGCAAATACACCCACGAGGGCGCCACGTACGCTGCCGAAAAGTTCGCGGTCCAAGACCGATTCCGGCATCGAGGCGCAATGGACGCGGACGAACGGGCCCATGTTGCGATCAGAACGGTAATGGATAGCCTCGGCCACGAGCCCCTTGCCCGTACCGACCTCGCCCACGATGAGTGCGGGCAGGGGGCTGCGGGAAACCTGGTCAATCTGCGCATACACGCGCTGCATCTCGCTCGAACGCCCGATGATATTGTCGGGCTGGAAGCGATCCTTGAGTTCGAGCGTCAAACGTTCGTTTTCGGCCTTGAGGATCTCGTTTTCTTCACGGGCCTCACGGCGGAGTTTCACAGCGGCCGCAAGCATCTGCGCAATGATTTCCAACAAACGAAGTTTCTCGGGAAGTTCATCTTCGACGGGATTCTGCACGTCGGCACTGAAGGCGCCAATCACCTGATGTTCCATTATCACAGGCACGCAGAGGAACGCCTTGTCTTCCGTCTTGCCACGCCCCGTACGGTCCAAAAAGTCCGGGTCTTTCGCGACCGAGGGAATGATAATCGGCTTACCCGTTTCGACGACGCGCCCGGTGATGCCCTCGCCCACCTTGTAGCGGCCCTTGCGCGCCTGGCGGCTGCTCAAGCCTTCCGCAATTTCAATCGAGATTTCGCCCGTATGGCGGTTGTAGAGAGTAAGGGTCGCGTGCTCCACGCCCATCGTAGATTCCACCACTTCCAAAATCGGGTGTGCGACACTCTCGAAATCGAGCGTCTGGTTCAGAATGGAACTGATCTTGTAGAGCAGTTCCAGTTCCTGGATTTTGGATTGCGACGTGGGCATATATGAAATTTACTTAATCCGGTCGCCGCAGAATTCCTGGCGGCAGCAATTTTCGCAGTGCGAACCCATCCAGAGCGTGTCGAACTGTTCAATGGCGGGCTGCACAAGCGCGGGGTCGTTGGTGAGGATACCCGCCTCGAAGTTGCGACGCAAGCTGTTCTTCATGCCGATGCCCGCGCCCGTCAAGTTCGCAGAGCCGATGTAGGCGGTCTCCAAGTCGAAAATCATCATCTTGAAATGCACCCGCGGGCACATGACGCGCTCGAGGTCGGTCGCTAGAATCTTGAAACGGTCGAAGTCCTCGCGGAAGTTCGGGCCGGGCTCCTTCGCGTGAATGAGCCGCACGCCAACGCCGCGCTTCAGGAGTGCGGCCAGTTGCCCGAGCAAGGGCATCGATTCGCCGTCCTGCTTCACGTAGACATCCTTGATGTCGGCGGTACCGATCCACAACGTCTCGCGGACCTTCGCAATCCGCGCGATGACCTCGGAGTAATGCTCCTCGTTCTGGATGTACTTGGTGAATGTGGGCACGGGAGTAAAGATAACCTCACTCTTGTCTTTCGTCACACATTTTTATATATTCCCCATCGTATTCGGACAACCCGGACGACAGCGGTAAACTTGTGCAATGAACCAAAACAAGCGAGTTCCCGGCCCGGATGTTACACTATCTGCGCCTAGCGTTTAAAGAAAGCAGGTATAAAGTCGGCAAGCGACGCAGCCGATCACGGGAGTGAGCCTCCTCCTGCAAGGCGACAGACTTCCGCCAAGCAATGGCTTGGCGCACATACAATCACTCATAAACCCATTCAGGGGCGACACCCCTATTCTGCCGCATACGCGGCAAAGGACAGTTATGTCTATCAATCCCGTCTTTCCCGATTTTGCGGAAGCATCCCGCGAATATTGGGAGCAGCTGACCTACGAAAAAATCAAGACCCGCACCTACCTGGACCCGCTCTACGACGTGGCGTTCAAGGTTTTCCTGAACGCCCCCGATGCTCTTGTGAGCTTTTTGAACGGCGTATTTCACCTGGAGGGCGAAAAGCGCATCGTCTCCGTTACGGTGAAGAACACCGAGGTGAACATCCTTTTCCCGCAGACCAAGAGTTTCCGCCTCGACATCCGCGCGACAACGTCCAACGGGTACTGCATTAATGTGGAGATGCAGAAGGCGAAACACAGCCGCTTTATCGAGCGCATCCTTTTGCAACACAGCGCATTCATGCTCCAGAGCAAGTATGAATGGGACCAGGATTTCTTTAAGGAATCTGCAAGAGAACTCTCCGACGAGGAGCGCGCTCTGCGCGAAGCCTCCCGGTACGAGATTCCTCCCACCTATGCCATCTGGGTCTGCGATTTTCACCTGGAGCAACAGGAAGGCTACTGCGGCACCTGGGGCGTCCGTAACGAAAAGGGGTTGACGCTGACCGACAAAGTTAAGTATATTCTTTATGACCTGACGCAGTTCGACAAGACGAAGGAACAGGTAGAGACCGACGAAGACCGCTGGCTTTGGCTTTTGAAGCACGCCGGCGAATCCGACTCGCTCCCCGACTTCAACGACGATGTAATCGCCCAGGCGATTAAGCGCCTTCTTGTAAAGACTGCTCCGGACAGCATCCTTAAACAGCAGGCAAGAAACATGGTGATGACGGAAGAAGAACTGGACTACCTAGCGACCCTCAAGGTCCGCGCCCGTGAGGAAGGCCGTGCAGAAGGCCGTGCAGAAGGACGTGAGGAAGGACGTGTGGAAGGACGCGAAGAAGGACGTGCCGAAGGACGTACAGAAGGCGAAATGAACAAGGCTCGGGAAATGGCGAAAGCGATGCTCGACCTCGGCGACCCTATAGAAAAGGTTATGCAGGTTTCCAAACTCACCGAAGACGAAATCCGCAAGCTTTAAGCTTCAAACGACAGTTCCAAAAAAGGCATGTCAACATGTGAATTGACATGCCGTGCTTTAAAAAACAGATTCCCACCTTATAGAGCCGTTCCAATTCCTGACTTCGCAGTGCAGGCTGCTGCGCCTCGGAAATTGTCGTTCAAGTAAACTTGACGACCGTTTCACTCGGCTTGCTAGTCCTTAATGCAACGGACAGATAATCCGTAGTCCTTATAGACATCACCCAAGTCCACCTTGTCGTCTTTGTTGCACAAGCTCATGATGAATGCATTCTGCAGACTGCTTTGGACAGAAGTCCAAAAGTACGCATATTCGCCCTCAGAGAAGAAGCCTGCATCGGAACGGTTGCCTGCAGGCAACACTGCAAATGAATAGACATCGGTATTTACAATCCCGTCATGCACTTTCCATCCAGTCCTGGACTTGAGCGCCTCGCCCGCCTTATTAGTGTTACTGAATGTCGTAATATCTCCGTCCACCGCCACTACCAGATCCTTCCATTCCTGCACGCTAGGCAAATGCCAGCCCACGGGACATGCTCCCTGGACATCGCCCGATCCCAACGTTATGCAGTTTTGATTGTAGCCGCATTCGGCTTCCAACCTGCCCACGGCAGCTGCCCATGTGTAAAGTCGACCGTATTTGGCGCAGAAAGCAGACTGTTCATCTTCAGTTTCGCCGCCACAATAGCTATCCTCCGTCTCATGGTTCAAGTTCTCCGCCATCCATGTTTCGGAATAGAGCGTTCCCTTAGGAGCAATGGTAACCTTCCTGTAAATCTGCTCTGCACCGTCTGCAAACTTCGCACAGAAGTGGTCTTCGGGATTATACGCCTCTTCACTACCGCACTTATCATAGAGTTCGACGCCGTAGCAGAACTGATCGCCATCGGGATCATAAGGAGTTGTTCCGCACATCGCCTTGTAGAGCGTCGTTGTTACAGCTTTTTTTCCCGAGCCGCATTTAATTGTAACAACACCTTTCTTGTCGTTTTCAATGTTGCAGCTCGTTCCATTTTCGCCCTTCAACGATTCAATCCATTCATCAAGCGTTCCCTCGAAACCCGAAAGTTCAAAGGCACTCTCACCCGCTTCACCTTGAATTCCCTGCGCACCCGAGTCCCCCTTGGCTCCGTTCATCAGCACGCCAACGGAATCTCCACCGCACAGGACCTTGTAACCATCTTCAATAGCCTTTACCGTGCAAGAGGCGCCATCTTTACCATCAGCTCCGTCCTTGCCGGCCTTACCATCTTTACCGGCCACACCATCTTTACCGTCCTTGCCATCACTGCCATCGGAACCGTTCTCGATAGCAGCTCCGCTCATGGCCGCCCAGCCGTCGTCGGTGCAGATAAACGCTTTCACCGAATCCTTCACGTAGGCCAGCTTGCCAACGATAGTGGAGTCACAATCGTCCAGATCTTCGAATGCAGTCACCTTCTCGGCATCAGAAGTCGCGACCACGGTAGTGTTCTCGTCGCCACATGCCGCAAAGAAAAGCGCGGCACAAAAAAGCGGTGAAAGGATTTTTTTCATCGTCTTGCTCCCTAATTTGTATAGATGTACAGAGGCTTAGCTTGCGGCACAAGCAGGTAGATAGAGGGGGCAAAGCCCTTCCCCCCACCTGATCGGCCATATGCACTTCCTTTGTCCACAATTCAAAATGTAATAAAAATATGATAAAAAAAAGAAAAAATTCCCGGACAATCCGGGAATTTAAATGCAACAGCCTTGAGCTATCTGCGACGAGCCGCTTACGGCGACCTACTTTAACGTTTCCTGCACCAAGGCGGATGCGCGCTTGGCGTCGAAACGGCCCTTGACCTTCGGGGAGAGTTCCTTCATAATCTTGCCCATGTCTTTGGGGCTAGAGGCTCCGGTCGCTGCCTTGATTTCGGCGATGAGAGCCTTGACTTCGTCTTCGGTCATTTCTGCCGGCATGTACTTGCGATAGAGCGCGATGCATGCTTCTTCGGCAGGAATCTTGTCCATGAAGCCGCCCTTCTTGAGGATCTCGATGGCTTCCTGCTTCTGCTTCACGCTGCGGGCAAGCACGTCGACACACATCTCGTCGGTGATGCTCTCGGTAATCTGTGCGGGAGTGGCACCGGACTTCATGGCTTCGTTCTTGATGTCGGAATGGAGTGTACGGAGCGTTCCGAGCGTTTCGGAATCGTGCGCCTTCATGGCGGCCTTGATATCGTCGAGAATTCTTGTCAGCAATGCACTGCTCATGTTTTACCCCGGACGGTTTACGCCCCGTCCTGGCGTCTAGGTTTAACCTCTAAAAACACGCAACGAGCCACCGGTCATGGACCGACGACTCATTACTCTTATCAAAAACCCTTCGAGAACCTTGGACTACAACCAAGTCATCCGGACTAGCCGGACCACTATTAGTAGAGACGCTTGCGGTTCTGGTCAGCGATTTCTTTCAAGCGCTTGCGGCGGGCAGCCGTTTCGATACGCTTCTTTTCTTCGGAAGGCTTTTCGAAGCGCTGACGCTTCTTGACATCGGAGATGATGCCGTTCTTTTCGCAGGACTTGGTGAAACGCTTGAGAGCGCGTTCAAAAGGTTCGTTGGACTTAACAATTACGCCGATCACGATTTTCCTTTGGTTAAAATTCAGTTTGAGAGCCCAAATATATTTATAAATGTCCACTTCGTCAAGGGGCTAGAGGGGGCCGTTTTGCAGGTCCTTTTCGAACAAAAGCCCCCTTTTTCACAAAAAATCACAAAAAAATGCGATTTTTCGTCCATATAACTTGCGTAGAATCAAAGACTTATGTATATTAACGCATGATATGTAACTAAATCTTAATCGTTAGTTACCTAACAAACATTACCGGAGTTTTGAATGAAATCTCTTTCGGCTTATAAACTCAGCATGGGCGCACTTGCCTGTGCGTTCCTCGTCGCTTGTAATACCGGCGAAGAAGATGTCGTCCCCCAGATGAACAAATCCAAGGCAACTCCTTCTGCGCAGGCTCCTAAAAAGGCCGACGCTCCTGCAGAAGAAGAACCGGAACTTGTCCCCTTGAAGTCGCTTTCCGGCGACAAGACAGCCGAAGCCCCTGCGGAAGTCGCTGCTCCCGCCCCGGCAAAAGCAGCTCCGTTCGTGAGCGGAAGCGTCCAGCCCCAGCAAGACGGACAGTACGTTATCCAGGTCGGCATCAAGCCCACCAAGAAGTCTGCCCAGGCTATTGCCGACAAGCTCGCCGAAAGTAACATCAGCGCTTATCTGGCCGAGGTTGAAAACCCGGGCGAACTGGAAGGTACATATTACCGCGTCCGCGTCGGCTTCTTCTCCTCCATCGCAGACGCCCAGACCTACGGCAAGGAAGTCATTGGCGCCTTGAACTTCGATTGGTGGGTAGACAACCGCAGCAACGACCATGTCGGCAACCCCGCTGGCGAAAGCTACTACAACAATTCGCAGTCCTACGAAGATACGCAATCTTACGAGGAACCCGCTCCTGAACCGGAGCCGGAACCGGAACCGGAACCGCAGCCGCAGGCTCAGCCGCAACCGCAGCCCCAGCCCCAGGCTCAGCCGCAACCACAGGCTCAACCGCAGCCCCAGCCGCAGGCTCAACCGCAACCGCAGCCCCAGGCCCAGCCAAAGCCGCAGCCGCAGGCTCAGCCGCAACCGCAGCCGCAGGCCCAACCGCAGCCCCAGCCGCAGGCTCAGCCGCAGCAGCAAGCTGAAGAAGTTGAAGTCGAAGAGGTCGTGGAAGAAATTGTCGAAGAGGCCCCTGCCGATGGAGACGATTGGGAATAAGTTTTACTATCCACTATTAAAAAAGAGCCCCATTACGGGGCTCTTTTTATTCCATAAAATTTCTTTTTTTACATGTACTGATTAAAAAAACCGCTATCGTATCTTTCTTTCCCATCTTCACACAATTCTTTAAAATCCTCTTCATGGTCATTCAAAGAGCCTTCGTCATATTCACTTATTTTTATGGTATCCGAAGTACACGTGACAGTCATGGAGCCATTCCAGTCTTTCGCCTCATTTTTCCATTCTTCGCAATCGTTCTGCGCATTTGCAGAGTTTGCGTACCACAATTCCGTTTCTATGCCGAGGCGACCGGTGCTGCCCGAAACGGTCGAAACGTAAGAAGCAACGCCTTCGATACGCTGTTCCACTTTTACAGAGTTACTAGTCCTCGTTACTTTGCACACATAATTGCCCGAAGAGAAATCCTTGGTACTCCCAACATCTTCGGATTGGTTATTCGATGAAGATGTGCGGTCCTCATTTTCGACAGAAGCGCCTTGTTGCGAAGGACCTGCATATTGATTTCCATTGGAGTCATCGTCATCATCAGAAATCGCTATTCCCTGCGACGGGTGATTATCGCCATCAGAAACGACCGCGTTGCCTTGATTCGAAGAATTATCTTCTTTATTGACATCCGCACTGGAAGCCTCGGACGATGTAGGGGAACTGCTATCTCCACTACAGGCTGTCAAGCCAAAGGCCGCCGACATTAGTATTGCAAAGCCCCATTTTTTCAAATGCATATATTTCTCCGTTTCTTGAATTAAGAACTACACGAAAAAATAACCTTTTTTAGGAATTAATGTTTTTCTAAATTTGCGGCATGCCCACAAAGAAGCCCAAAGTTTTCGTTGTCCATTTAGGATGCGCCAAAAACCAAGTCGACGCGGAGAACCTCGTCGGCGAAATGCTGCACGCGGGGTTTGCGACCTGCGACACAGCCGCCAAGGCAGATTACATCCTGGTGAACACCTGCGGTTTCATCGAGGCGGCAAAAGAAGAATCCATCAATGCGATTCTTGCCCAAATTAAGGGTAAAAAGGCAAAGCAAAAGCTGATTGTCTCGGGCTGCCTCTCAGGGCGCTATGGTGACGAACTCATCAAGGAACTGCCCGAGGTGGACTACTGGGTGGGCACGTACAAGCTGGGCGAACTCCTGAAGAAGATGGGCATTGTCGCACCGCAGACCTGTGACGCCGAAAATCTCCCGCGCATGAACCTTGGCGGGTTCAACCACCATGCCTATCTGAAGATTGCCGAAGGATGCAACCGCCGTTGCGCCTACTGCGCAATTCCCTTAATCCGCGGCAAGCAAGTTTCCCGAAGCATCGAAGACATTGTCGAAGAGGCAAAAGAACTTGAAAAGCAGGGTGTCAAAGAAATCACCCTCATCGCACAGGATACGACCTACTTTGGCCGTGAAAAGGGCAAGAAGGGCGGCACGCTCGCCCAACTCCTGAAGGCGATTCTCGACAACACGAATATTCCCTGGATACGCACGCTTTACTGGTACCCGATGTTCGTGGACGACGAACTGCTGGACCTGATGGCAAACGAACCGCGACTCGTGAAGTACGTGGACATGCCTATTCAGCATGCAAGCGACAACGTGCTCAAGAACATGAAGCGCAATTACCGCAAAAAGGAGCTCGTAGACATTCTGCACAAGATTCGCGAACGCATTCCGGGAGTCACCTTGCGTACAACGGTGCTAGTCGGGTTCCCCAGCGAGACACACGAAGATTTTGAAGAGTTGATGGAACTGCTGCAAGACGTGCAGTTTGACCACCTGGGCGGTTTCGTGTTCAGCCCCGAAGAAGGCACGCCCGTAATGGAGATGAACCTCCCCGCCGTTGACGAGAGCGAAGCCCGCGCAAGGCTCGACGCCGTGACAGACCTGCAAGAAGAACTCGATGCCGAACATGCCGAGTCAATGATCGGAAAGACCGTCCGCATCATCATCGACCAAGTGGCAGAAGAAAGCGAATATCACTTCTACGGCCGCACCGAAGGCAATTCGATGGAGAATGACGACATCGTGAAGGTGCTCGAAGGCGATGCCGACGTGGGCGAATTCTACAACGCGCTGGTCGTGGACGCCGAACCGCATGAGCTAATTGTGAAGATAGTAGAATAGGGGTTAGAATCTAGGATCTAGGATCTAGGGGCTAGGGAAAAATATCACGGCTTCGCCGTCTGTTATTAACGCACGAAGTGCGTGATT
>CAMJHM010000081.1 GCA_946405515.1 uncultured Fibrobacter sp.
TAGTTGCGGGCGAGGATTTCGTAGCCTTCGCGCTTTAGGTGTTCTGCTGCAAGCGTCTCGATGTAATTGCCTTTGGGCTTGTTCTGCTGCTTGCCTGTTGTTGTCCCGTTTGCGCCATATTGTGCGCTGTACGTCGAGTAGTTCATGTGTCCTCCTTTTTAAAAAGAAGGAACGTGCGGGTTTCGCACGTTCCTCAATAAGATTGTCGTGAGCGCTTTGCGCCCGGTTTACATTACAGTTCCATGCCGAACAGCCGGATTTCCGAGATAGCGAAGTCGTTGCTTTCGGCTTCGAATACGTCATCGAGATAGACCTTGATTTCGCTTGTCTCTATAGCCTGAATGTTCGGGTATTGCACGCCCTTGATATTCTCAAGTTTGATTTTCTGCTTGAATCCGTTGTTTGTTTCGATGGTGAGCGTTCTGGGCTTTTTGAATATGCGGAAGCGGTCGCCGTATGGGTCGTCGACGGATTTCTGGTAACCGGTTGCGATGCCGATATGGGTGACGAATACGGGGCTGTCGAAGAACAGCGTGAGAATCGGGTTCTGGGGCTTCTGCGGCATGGTGTAGAGCCATGCGGTGCGCAGGTCGCCGTCTTCTAAGTTCGAAAGCGGGTAACCTTTGGTCTCGTCGCCTTCCATGCTAGTTTGCTCGAAGTTGCCGAGGGCGTCGGACCATTCGAGCTGCTGCATCATGTTGCTCGGCTTGTGCGTAAACATGAGTAGCACAAGGAGGATGATGATGAGCGGGAAAAGCGAAAGTGCGATTGCGGTGAGCTTGAGGCGAATCTTGTTTGCCTGTGAGGGAAAACGCGTGGCCGCATCGGCGAATGAACGCTTGCCGAAGCGCAGGAGCGACTGCTTTTTCGGGAATGCCGATGTGGAACCGTCTTTTTGCGGGAATACCAAATCGCAGGCATCCAGGAATTCCTGCATGTCGTGGAAACGTTCGTTAAGCTTTTTCTTGAGGCACTTGAGGATGAGCTCGGCGAGTCCCGGCGGCATGTCGGGCCGGAACTGCCTCGGGTCGGGGGGCAGTTCCTGCACGTGCTTGAGCGCGATTTCGATGGGGCGATTCCCATTGAAGGGCAACTTGCCACATGTCATTTCGTACAAGATAACGCCCATGCTGTAAATGTCGGACTGGATGGTGACTTCGTCGCCGTGGCACTGCTCCGGACTCATGTACTCCGGCGTTCCCATCGTCATGCCCGTCTTGGTGAGGTGCTCCTTTTCCATCTCTTGGATATACGAGATGCCGAAATCCATGATGTACACACGGTTGTCGTGCGTAATCATGATGTTCGAGGGTTTCACGTCGCGGTGGATGATGTTCTTGGAGTGCGCGTAGAGCAGGCCTCTTGCAATCTGCTTGATGATGATTTCAATGGCTTCGAACGGGAGCTTGTTCTGCTTTTCGAGAATGTCGGCGAGCGAGATTCCCTTGACGTAGGTCATTGCGATGAACAACTGTCCGTTCTGTTCTCCGAAATCGAACACATGGACAACGTTCTGGTGGTCCATCTCCTTCATGGCCTGGGCTTCGAGGTAGAAGCGCTGGATGGCTTCGTTGTCGGAGGACTTGTCCAAAACCTTGAGCGCGACTTCGCGTTTCAGCTTCTTGTCGAGCGCCTTATAGACGCAGCCCATGCCGCCCTTGCCGAGCGTGTCGAGGATGTCGTAGTTCTCGTTGAACGGACGGGGTGCTTTTCCGTCCTGTGCAGATGCTTTCATTTCGCTCTCTTAGAGTAAGTGAGAATCAGTATGGCTATAATATAAAAACCCGCGGCCAAGGCGAGTGGCGCGACGATGTTCAGGATGTCGTCTTTGCGTTCGAGAAACACGTTGAGTAGGGATGCCTGGTTGTAGCGCGACCAGATGATTGCCGAAAGTGCCCTGCCGATTTGTTGCATTTGATCGAGAGGGACGAGTGCTCCGGCGAGTGCCACTTGTGGAATGATGAGGAGGGGGAGGAATGCGTTGGCTTGCCCTGCGTTTTTGGCGAGGGAACTCACCATGATGCCGATAGCGACCGCAGGGGCGACCGTACAAGCGAATGCAGCGGCCACGAGCGCTACGGAGGGTTGCGTTGCGAGCCGGAATGCACAACATGCGTAGGTAATGCCGATTTGCAGGAACGAAGCGAGCAGCGGCATGCCCATCTTTGCCGAGACGACCGCAAAAATGCCGGTCCCCTTGCGGAATTCGCTAGCGAGAATCTTCTTTTCCTGGACAATCTCGCGGATGGAAAGCGAGAGCGCGAACCAGTTGGCACAAAGGATGAGTGCGAAGGCGGCTATCCCGAGCGGGGTCTGCTTGGAGAAAATTTGCGAAAGCAGGAACCCGATGATGACCGGCTGCAGGAGCATTGCGACGAGCTTACCTTTGTCGCGGGCCCACTGCTTGGCGGAAAGCCCGAGCGTGTAGAAGAACGCGGCTGGGCGTTTGGTGCGCGGGAAGTAGTAATGCGAGTAGTGCGTGGCTTCGGCGCTTGAAAGTTTTGTCCCGGATTTTTCCCAGCGATCATTTGTTTCATCGTCTAGGTTATTCAAAATTTCTTCGGCATCGTTCGTCTTGAAATATTGGAAAGCGCCTTGCGTGGTGCCAAAGAATCCTTGACGGCCCCTGTGCAAAAGCAGGACCTTGTTCGCGATGCGCAACGCCTCGTAGCTGTGCGTCGTGAGGATGACTGTGTGGCCGAGGAACGCGAGTTGTTTGAGGTGGTTGCAGAGAATCTTGGAGTTGTAGGGGTCGAGGCCGGAAAGCGGCTCGTCGAGCAGGATAAGCCCCGGGGTTCCCATGAGTTCCTGGGCGAGGGCGGCGCGGCGGGCCTCGCCGCCGCTGAGCGTCGCGACACGGTTGTCGAGCCGCGCGCTCAGCCCGAAAAGTTCCGCGAACTTTTCGAGCCGCCCCTGTGCTTTCTCGCGAAAATCTTTCTTATCCATCGAAACTCGGCCCCCGTTCACGAGCGTCTCACGGACGGTCAGGTCTTTGCGGAGTTCCGGGTCTTGCGGGAGTATCGCAATCCTCTGCCTTACGTCTTTATTCCTGTAGTCAATCCCACCGATACGCACTTCTGAGCCTTTCTGTGCGCGATGCAAGCCTTCAAGCAGGCGGAGCAGTGTTGACTTCCCTTGTCCAGATTGCCCGATGATGGCGAGAATTTCTCCGGCGGGTAAATCGAAATTGATATCCTTGAGCAACGTTTTTTTGCCGGCACGGACTTCGAGGTCCTTCACGTGTACGTCGTAGCCGACGGGCGCTTTTTGTGAATAAAGTATTCCATCCCTGTAAGATATGTCGCTCCAGGGGAAACGCACGTGCTCGCCGTTCTTGAGCGTAATGCGTTTGAGCCTTTTTCCGGTCTCGTCGGTAACGGAATGGGGCAGGAGGAGTTCCCCTTTGCCGTCTGCAACACGCACCTTCGTCTTTTCAAAACGGTTCTCGCTTTCGCCGAGAGGGACCGTTTCCCAATTTTCCGAGAGTTGTGCTTGCAGCGGAATGTCGTTCAGTTCCAGCACGATGAGCGAAAGACGCCCGTCTTTCATGATGGCGCGGAGCTGGTGAGGCCCGATGTGGATGACGTCGCCGTCGTTAATCTGGACTTCGTCGACCACCGGTGCATCGTTCAGTTCGGTGATGCTGTTCTGCGTGAGGTTCTTGAGAAACCATTTGCCTTCGCGGCATTCGATGACCGCATGCTGGCGCGAGACGAGCATATCCTGGATACACAGGGAATTTTCCTGCTTGCGCCCGATGGTGAACGGGACTTCCGGATCCGGGTATGCAATCTGGAACGCTTCGGTCATGTGCGCTCCGTGCTATTTCAAAGATTGTAGTCCGCGTTTGAATCTTTCGCAAGCCTGCTGCAGAGTTTTGTCGCTGGCCGCATAGGAGAAACGGACACAGTTGTCGTCGCCGAATGCTGCACCCGGCACGATGGCGAGCCCCTCGGATTCGAGGAGGTAGGAGCAGAGCTCGACGGAACCGCCGATAACCTTGCCGCTCGGCGTGGATTTGCCGTAGAACGTGCTCACGGGGGCGAACAGGTAGAAAGCGCCCTCCGGGGGGCGTACCGGTTCGGGCACGACTTCGCTGACCTGGGAGACCATGAAGTCCCTGCGGCGCTTGAATGCGGCGAGCATTTCGTTCACGTTGCTCTTGTCCATCTGTAGTGCTCCCAGTGCGGCGTACTGTGCGACATTGCTCGGGTGGTGCGTCGCCTGTCCCTGGATTTTGCCGATGACTTTGGCGATGGGGGCGGGGGCGGCATCGTAGCCGATGCGCCAGCCGGTCATGCAGTGCGATTTTGAAAATCCGTTCACGACGATAGTACGTTCCGGCATGCCGGGGAATGCGGCAGCGGAGCAAAATTCCGTATTGTAGACAAAGTATTCGTACACTTCGTCGGAGATGCAGTAGATGTCCTTTTCGACAATGACTTCGGCAAGGGCAGCCAATTCCTGTTTGGTATACGTTGCACCGGTGGGGTTGCACGGATTGTTCAGGATGATGGCTTTGGTATTGTCGGTGCAGGCGTTGCGCAGGGCATCGGGGCTGAGCTTGAACCCGCTTTCGATGGTCGTGTTCACGATGACGGGATTGCCGCCGAGCCACTTGACCAGTTCGGGGTAGGTGACCCAGTAGGGGGAGGGAATGATGATTTCGTCGCCTGGGTTGATGAGTGCTGCGAGTGCGTTGAATATGGCGTGCTTTGCACCGCTAGTCATGATGATTTGCGACGGCTCGTATTCAATGGCGTTTTCGGTGCGGAGCTTGTTTGCCACGGCCTCGCGGACTTCGAGGATGCCCACGGGGGCGGTGTAGCGTGTCTTGCCGTCGTTTATGGCCTTGCATGCTGCGGCACGGATGGGTTCCGGTGTCGGAAAGTCCGGTTCTCCGGCTCCGAGGCTCACGACGTCCTTGCCATCGGCGATCATTTGCTTTGCCATCGTGTCGATGGCAACGGTGAGGGATGCGGCGATGTTTTGAGTTCTGGTAGAAATGGGTTTAGTCATGTTTCGATTGTTTCTTGCGAATTCTGTAATTGTCGAGGGCCCCGGCAATCAATGGGAATATAGTGAGCTGGGCTGCAAAAATGCAGAGCAACCCGATAAGTGAGAGAACTCCAATGCTCCGGAGTCCTGGGTGCGACGAGATGAGGAGCCCGTAGGTGCCGACAAGGCATGCCATCTGTGAAATCACAATCCCTGTGAACTTGCGCTGGAGTACGATAAGTGCTGTACCGCCCTGTTTCTCGTAGAACGAGGCCCATAGTTGCAACGAACCATCGACGCTTGCCCCGATGAGGAATACGAAGGCAATGGCGCTATATAGAGAAATCTCGATGTTTAAGAACTTGAGGGCAATGAGAAGCCAGCTCATGGCAAAGCATGAGGGCAGGAGGGTGAATGTTGCTCGGCTTAAGTTGTTGTAGAATACCAGGAGCAAGAAGCATACGATGACGCTGCCGAAGATGATGGACTTATACAAGTTCGGGAATATCTTGTCCAAAATCGTTGCCCGGAGAATTGGCGTACCGCTCATTTTCAGGGAACCATCAATGACTCCATCGAAATTTTTAAGGTCTTTTACAAGGCGGCGACATTCCAGGCCGTTGTTGGGGTCAATGTTGGGGAAGATGAAAGCGAATACGCCTAGGTTCCCTTCGCTGTCGCTGAATTTCTGGCGCAGAGCTTGCGTGAATTCGGTCTCTTCGAAGGATTGTACGTTGAGGCTTTGGACTATGCGCTGGATTGTTGTCTTTTCTGATGACGCGAGATTCTCGATGACGATGTTGTCCGAAATCATGGATTCCAGTTTTTCTAATTTTTTCCGCTTTTCGGGTTGCAAAGTCGGGGAAATCTGTGAAAGAGTGAGAATCTTGTCAATGGTTGTGGCGAGGCCCTTTTTCTTGAGCTTCTGGAAGTTATTGACAAGCGAGTCGCCCGCTTTGGCGTTGGGGAGTTGTACGATGATGGGGTCGTACTGCGGGAATTCAGTCTGGACGACGAGTGAATCGGCTACGGATTTCTTGTGTTGCAGTTCGGTCCGGCTGAAATCGTAAAATACGCGGAGGCTTGTCCCGCCAAAGAACAGCGCAACGAGGCTAACAACAATGACGGCGATGAGTACGATGGAGTTTGTCTTGAACGACACCAACGTGAAACGGTATTTGTATTTGAAATTGAATTTTGGAATTTTGAAGGGCCGCTTTTTCTGGAGCAATCGGAGAAGTGATGCAACGAGAGTGGAACAGATTCCCCAGTTCAAGAGGCTGCCGATGGCACCCAGTACACCAAGTTCCTTGATTCCCGCTAATGGAATAAACGAGAGCCCAGCGAAAAGCAAAGCCATCATCAGTGCCGATGCTGCGGTGGAGGGACCAATCCCGAGGATGGCGCTCTCAATGCAGAGGTCGGGGCTCAGGTTATGGGCGCGTTCCTTGAAATAACGGGTAAGGATGTGTGTTATGGTTTGGCTTGCTAGTCCCGGCAAGAGCAACACGAGTGCGAGTGAGAACAGATTGATTCTGCCGTAGAGAATTTGGGCGATGGAGAGCACGAGCAGGAGTGGGATTCCTATAGGTATCGCCGAGACGAGAATGAGTTGCGGCTGCTTGCGGAAATTGATGACGAGGAGGATCAAGATGAGGACGGCCATGATTTTGCCCGCATTCTTGGCCTCGGGAAGGATGGCCCGCCCGGTTTGGATGACGTCGTAGACCTTGCCGGTGTAGTACACGTCGATACCCTTTGAACCGACCGTATTCCCTATGCAGCGTTTGACGGTAGAAACGAGTTCGCGGCTGGCGTAGAGGTCCGCGATTGAATGGGTCGGGTAGATGTCGATGATGCGTATAGTTCCGTCGCTGTTGGAATGGCTGCGTTTGAGTTTGTCAAAGTACTTTTGCTCGATGTCTTCCAAGTGGAAGTTCGCGAAGGCGCTTGCAACGGTGTCGCCTTGTGTTGCAGAACTATCCTGTGCTATGGCTTGTGCGTGGATTGTGTCCGTCAGGTCGACGAATAGTGGGTTGTACTTGAGTATGTGGGCGTTGCGTAGCGTCTCGACTCGGTTGATAATCGTATCGAGGTCGTCGTTGTTGATGTAGAAAAATTTGTATTTCTCGTAGAAGTTGATGTCTGTCTCGAATTCGACAAAGTGGATGAGATCCTTGTACGTCATGAGCTGGTTCGCGACGTTTTTTGCCAAGGTGTAGTTGGCAAGGCTGTCTGCGGACTGGAGTACGACAGTGAGGCTCCCGAGCCCGCCAAAGGACTTTTCGATGGATTCGAGGTCCTGGCTAACGGTGTCTTCCTTTTCCAGGATGTCCTGGAGCTGCAGTTCCCACCTCAGGTTTGAAATGAAATAGGGGCAGATACAAAGGAAAAGAATCGTTAATGTAATGACGGCTTTGGGAAATCTCGATAGATGTCGAATGGATTTTGCGAGAAAAGAAAACATCGATAATAATATAATTATAAATTGTATCCGAAATGTTTCGATTTTTCGGTAAATTTGGCTTCTTCCGCATGTTGAAGATGGGCCCCTTGGTGCTCTCGTTGGCGGCGTTTGCTGCTATGCCCACGTTTGCCGAAGAAGGAAATGAAACGGAAAAAGTGGCAGAGAATCCGTCCGATGCAACACCGCAGACCGCATCAGAGGATTCGTCCGAAGGCTCCAACCCGTTTTCTTGGGCTTTCGACAATATAATGCAGCCTATTTTCAATGCCGCAATTTGGCCGGTGTCGCAACCGCTGCACTATGCTTTTGACAATGGTGTTTTTGAAACATTCCAGAACCTCATCACGTTTGGTGAAAGACGCAATATCTTTATTTACCCAGTGTTCAACTTCAAACCAGGTTCTTCGACGCTGGTCGGGTTTTGCTACCGTCACCGTGGAATGTTGTTGGATCGCGATTACTTTGTATTTGGAACCAATTTCTATGCCAATGGGGACCTTTATTTCGACACTCGCTACAGCAAACACGGTATTCTTGGGTTGCCCATGTACGTTGGGACCCGCTTTGCGCTGGACCTGAATCGTGATGCGCAGTTTACTCGGCCCGGTTCGTGGACCCCTTACGTGCAGCCGGATTCCTCGTACAAGATAGACGGAAATGTCGGTTTCCCTCTGAATTCCTCAGGTACGCTGTCGATGCGGTTTAACTTTGGCTTTAGATACGTGGATGCTAGTGTTCCCAATATTGCCGAAGACGATATTTATATCGGCGATGATTTCCGAATTCAGGATAGAGGCCTTTACCAAAAACACTACCAGTATCCCGTTGGCATGCAGTTCACGTTTGATAATCTTGACTTTCCCTATGCTCCATCCAGGGGCTTTCGTGCAATCTTGAGCGGCAACTACAACTTTGTCGACACTTACACCGGGGTCCGTTATAGCGACTTGGGCCTGGACGGGGATTACGAAGGCGATGTTTTGAAAGACGGCGGGCTGAACCACGACTACATAAGTGGCGAGTTCGTGCTCCAGCGCTACTTCTACTTAGGCAAGGCGCAACAATATGTGATGTCGGCTAGCGAGGGACGCAAGAACAGGCGGTTCTATACGGACTTTTCGTGGAACGAGGCTGCTCGCGTGCTGAGTCCCGAAAACATGAGGGAAAACTTGCTAGAGCGCCGCGTAATTGCGTTGCAGTACAGGCTGGTCTCTATTTTTGAAATGGAAGAGGGCGGAGCTCCGTACAATGCTTATCCGACTCTCAATGCCCGTTATCCGTTGCGTGGATACGGCGGCTTTCTTATGGCGAAGAACCTGATGGGCTTGAGTGCGGAATACCGTTGGCCGGTGGACCGCTACGTGGACGGAGTCATTTTCGACGAGTATGCGCTTTATTCCGACGAAATCAACGAGTGGTCTTTTGACCAGTTCCTGAACTCGTGGGGGTTCGGTGTCCGTGTGCGCAAGCCGGACATGTTTTTTTTCCGTTTGCAGTTCGCCTTCCATGGACTCCAGGGCGTGAAAATGGTGATGACTGTTGCGCCGGAGTTCAGATAAGTTAAAATTTGGGATAGCCGTCTTTGAGGCTTTCGTCGTAGTGGGCGCGTTCTCCGCCAATGAATTTGGGGCGCGTGCGGGCTGCAATCAGGATTGCCTTGCCGATATGCGTTAGCTGCATGTGGACAGGAACCGCGACTTCTTTCAGATGCATGCCGATGAGCGTACCGCCGATGTCTAGCCCGGCATCCGCCTTGATATGTTCGATGGCGACGGGTTGTTCAAAAGCACTATAGCAGGCGGTGGCGAACGAGCCTCCCGCCTTGGGCTGCGGCACCACGTTCACGATTTCGGCGTTCGGTACGGCCTTGTGCTCGACGATGATGGCGCGGTTCAGGTGCTCGCAGCATTGCGCCGCGATGTAGATGCCGAGCGGCTTGAAAACGGACTGCAAACCTTCGAAAATCGCTTTGCCGACTTCGGGGACGGAATGGCTGCCGATGTCGTTTCCGAGTGTGGAACTCGTGCTGCAACCGATGACCACGATGTTCCCTGCGAAAAGTCGTGCTTTTTCTACAAGTTCCTTAGCGGCGTTCATCGCGTCGTTACGAATCTGTTCGACAATGTTCTTGTCGTCTATTTCGTATGTAATACCAGCCATAATTTCGCCCTTTAAACAAACATTACGGCTCCGTTACAGATGATGGACTTTACTCTCGTCTTTCGTCTGTAGGCCGAAGGCCGTTCTCTCGTCTAATTTACTCCCACTCGATGGTTCCGGGCGGTTTGTGCGTCACATCATACCACAGGCTGCCTGCGCCTTCGGCTTCGAACTTGCGCCAGAGACCGGCGAGCATTCCCTGATCGATTTCGGCGAAGTTTGCGGTCATGGCTTCGGTGGAGTTCACCGGGCGCATCACGATGCAGGGCTTGTTTGCCGTGCGGAGCGGGACGAGCACGACCGGCATCTGCCAAATCTTTTCGTACAGGTCGTTGGCCTGCAGGAATTCGGTGCAGATGTTGTCGAACTTGCGGAGCGTATCGAAGTTTTCGCGGGTGGCGAACTGTTCCACGAGTTTCGGATCTTCGTCGGCGACGCTGCCAATCTGGTAAATCACGCGGTTGATTGCTTTGAAGCGGTTGGCGAGTTCTGTCGAGAACTTTTCGCAATCCTTCCAGGAGAGGCCCGGAGTGGTAATGAGGAACGGCTGCGCATAGGTGCGGCCGTCGCCTTGGACGCCCACGCTCTTGATGGGGAGCAGGCGGCCTGCAATGTTGTTCGCTTTCAGGTAGTCGGCGAGCGATTGTCCAGAAGTATCCTTCACGTCTTCGAACTTCACCATGTCGCTGGAGAGCTTGCCTTCGCTGCAGAGCAGGCGAACGCCGAGGCCCGGACCCGGGAACGGGTGACGCCACACGAGGTTGTGCGGAATGCCGAGTTCTTCACCGAGAGCACGGACTTCGTCCTTGTACAGGTCGGCGAGCGGTTCGAGCACGAGGCCCTTTTCCATGAGGTCCAAAACTTCTTGCACGCGGTTGTGGTGCGTCTTGATCTTGTCGGCGTTCTTGGTGCCGCCGCTTTCGATGGTGTCGGGGTAGATGGTGCCCTGAGCCATCATCCACTGGTTCGGATCGAGGTTGAGCTTCGCCATTTCCTCGTCCTTCACCGTCAGGAATTCCTTACCGATGATGCCGCGCTTGGTTTCCGGCGCAGTCACGCCCTTGAGCTTCGCGAGGAAGTGCTCGCTAGCGTCGCGCACCTTTAGGTTGTTCATGCCTTCCTTCGTGAGGAAGTCCATAATCTTCTGGGATTCGCCGAGGCGCATCATGCCGTTATCCACGTGCAGGCCGAGGACCTTTTCCGGTCCGAGTACGCGGTTCAGGAGCACGAATGCCACGGTGGAATCAACCCCGCCAGACACGAGCAGGAACACCTTGCGGTCCTTGACCTGGTCCTTGATGCGCTGCGTGATGAGCGGCAGGTAGCTCTTCATGTTCCAGGTCTTCTTCGCGCCCGTGAAGTCGA
>CAMJHM010000082.1 GCA_946405515.1 uncultured Fibrobacter sp.
GCTTTACCGCCGAACTCGATGGCGACGATACCATCCACATGCAAAAGGAAGAACTCTCCGAAGCCATGTGGGTCAAACGCGAAGACATCCCCGAATACGAGACCGACGTGAGCATCAGCTGTTGCCTCATCGAAGACTTCCGTCACAAAGCGTAAACACTTTCACCATAAAACAAAAACCTGGTTTTTAAACCAGGCTTTTTTAGAGCGGGAAAAGGGTCTCGAACCCTCGACATCGACCTTGGGAAGGTCGCGCTCTACCAACTGAGCTACTCCCGCGAGCACTTCAAATGTAATAAAAGCATATCGTATTGTAAAGGGATTTTTCTATCATTTCGCCCATGAAAAGGTTACTCGCCATATCCATTCCGTTGATCGTTCTTACCACAACAGCCAACTCCCTTGCCGAAGAAAAATCCATGTGGCAAAAGTTTGTTGACTTCTTCAACCCTTCCCCGACATTGGAAGGTGAGGGCCCGCTGTACGATCAGCTCAAAGAACTGGATTCCAAGATAACCAAAACAGAAGGCAAGTATTCCAGGGAACGCAGGCCCGGAAACAAGGCCCGTTTGAAAAAGGAACTCGAGGAGCTCCGCGAACAACGGAACAAACTTGTCGAAAGAATCAAGGCCGGAGAAACAGGCTCCTCATCTAGCACTAGCAAAGAAGCACCAGCATCTTCATCTTCTCAGCCGGCTCCTAAACCAACAGTCTGCGTACACGATACCGTTTTCGTGAGGGATACTGTTGTTATTCACGATACGCTGTACGTAATCGTTGCTGACAAACCTGCAAGCACGGCCCCCGCCGACACTACCCAGGCACCAGATAAAAATTAGGACGAATATGTAAGGCGGCCTCATCGGCGACCAAGTCCGCTTCGGGGACATTCCTGCCAACGACAAGCGCGCTGTCAAAGCCAGCGACCTGGGCACCAAACACATCCGTGCCCAACGTATCCCCAACCATCAGCACTCGCGCTCCAAGCGGGAGAGTTTTGCGAACCCTTTCCCAAATTTCTGGGAATGGTTTCCCTAAATAAAGCGTTTCCGCTCCAGAGTTCAAACGAAGTTGTTCACAAAGCGCCCCCGATACCGGAGAACGCGAGCCATCGATATTCGGAGCCCAAGCGTCAGGATTCAAAACTAAAAGAAGCGCACGCTCGTGCGACAAAACATCTACCGCATATTTGAACATCTCTGGAGTTGCAGTCGAAGAAGATACAGCAACAATGGGTTCAACAGGATTTTCCACAGCCGTTATGCCACAGGCACCGAGCACATTCTTCCCCGTTTCCCGGCCAATGTAGAACACTTCCCGCAAACAATACTCACCAGACTCACGAATTTCTTTAACGGCCGCAGCAAGCAGGCTCCCCGAAGAAATAGTTTCGGATGCAGTAAAATCAAACCCACGGTCCGCAGCGCTCTTTGCAAGAGCGGCATCCACATCCGAGGCGGCATTCGTCACAAGTCGGAGTTCTTTCCCAGCCCTGCGCAGTTCCACAAACCATTCCTTTGCACCGGGATAAACATAATCGCCACGATTGTACAAGGTGCCATAGCCATCAAAACAAAAGGCATCGTACCCGTCAATAATTTCGGACAAAGTAACAGATTGTGGATGAAAAATCCCCGACCTCGTACCCAGGTCGGGTCTATTCTTTTCGCAAATCAGTTTTTGATAGCGTAAATAAATTTGTTTTTCAAGCAAGTCCATCAGCGACGAAGGACCCCGAACACTTGGGTCGTAATGCCCTCGTCTTCGCTGTAGTAGACAGTCTTGCCATCGTACTTGATTATTACAGCAATGTTTGCTAAGTAAGCGCCACTGCCAACGCGGCGATGATGTGCATCCATCATGTTCCAACGGAGGAATAGTCGCTTCGCCGATTTTTTAAAGCGCTTGTCATTTCCCTTTATCTTGTATTTAGTGTTGGCAACAAACGAACCAAGATTGGTGTATATCCTCAAGTTAAATAGAACCGTCACCTTGGAAGCATCAAAATCGTCTTGTGAACGCATCCTCAATATTTCACGGATAGACGTTTCAAAATCTGAACCAAGAACATCTACGGCAACACCCCAAGCAGAATCATTAGGAACCTTAGCATCCAAAGGTTCAAAAGACAACTGGAACACCGAGTCATCCAGTCTTTCTTGATCTGAGGTTGTCACAAGATTTTGTCTGAACAATTCAAACGGGAAGAAACCTTCTACTGCATGGAACTTTGATTTCTTAGTTACTGCATTGTCACTAGAATCCTTTATGCAAGCATACAGCAGTCGCACAGAATCCCTAACAGACAGACGATCATTGGAACTCGCATTGCCATCAAACATGAGCATGGCTTCGTTATTAAAGACATTCCACTCAATTGAAGTCGGAACAAGTTCACGCACAACAGAATCCTTAAACGACCAGAACTCCATGTACACATCGCAACTGTGGGCCGGTTTCACTTTCTCGGAGAAAGAAACCTTCAACGTATCCGTGCCACCAGCACGCCGAGCCTTAAGTTGACACGATCTAATCGTTGGAGCCATACCATCTTTTACATTAACACGATAATAGGTTCCATCCGAAAGATACAACTCACAAGATCCTGATAGATACGTAAAGAAATCCGGAGACGTCAGTCCAGTCATCTGCTGGAACATATTCTGCTTGTCAGAGAGGTCAATGAAAATTTTGCGGTTACTTACCGTATCCAAAACAAGCTTTTCTTTAGGGATTATAACACGGATTGCGTGACCAAGTGTATCAACCCAGTTCACAACAAGGCTGTCGATTTTTTCGTTAATGTACTCTTCCGTAATGACGCCGAGGAACCGAATCTGAAGATGGTCCATCCGACCATCCTCATCTTCATCCAAAAAATAGTTCTGTTGGCTAGACGGTGGAACAGGGTCCTGGACAAAAGCCCAAACCCCGGTCGCAAGCAAGAACATTGCGATAGTCAATATGTGCAAGGACCTAACCATGTATAATTCCTCTCTACTGACCTCCCTGTATGTAAATCTATACACTTTTTAGGATTCCGTAATCACGTCCTTCGACAGGAATCACTAATTGGAGCCTCGAAAGGGTCTTAATATACTTGTCAAAGACCATTTTGAAGTCTTCACCGAGCTCTTCCTCCTGGTCATTGGCCAAATTATAGGCAATATAGCTCCCATCCGGGAAGATGGAGATGCAGCAGTCCCAGGTGATGTCCCCCTCCAAAACCTCCTGGTCATCGTCCCGATCCTGGCTTTCGAGCATGAGCATCGGGCAGGGTGCGGCGATGGATTCGGCATGTCCATTTTCATAGATAAAGTAATTTCTGCTAATCAGTTCATGTTCCAGGGCCATCGTACTCGGAGTCCGTTCGAACTCATTACGCAGGCGACGGATGTTTCCCAAATCATCCTCGTAAGGGTCCCTAAAATCGTCGGGCAAAACAATCTGGTAATAGTCAAACTGCTTGCCGCTCTTCTCGAAAGTTTCAATCCATTCCTTGGGCGGTTCCGGACGCATCGTCAAAAAGTCCTCGAAGGAATCAAGGATATCGAACAACCTAGAAGTCCAAGGTTCGTTTTTGCGTTGTTGCATCAGTTCGAAGAAGTTCTTCAGGCGTTCTTCGCCCGGGACGACAGAAAGATCTTCCCCCGGCACACCACTCATATCAAATTCAGCCATAATTTTTATTCCTAATTATTACTAACCACCAACCACTAACCACTTCATCAAAAGCGCTACCACATTTCCACGGTCTTTACGGTCAGGCTCATCGCAATGTCCTTCTCGTAATATGCGGGTTCATTAATAAAGATAGGCCACACGCTCTCGCGACCATCCACCTCGCCTTCGTAAAGGATATCCTTCCCGTCAAACGTGCGGAACAGTTTATCACCCTTCTTGAGTTCGCCAAAGTCACGGCCCAGCAAATCTGGGTGAATCATCGCCTCGATAGGGGCTCCAGCCCATGCCTTCGGGTAGCCGAGATCGCGCAACTGCGTGAACACTTCCACGCGGATGGGAGAGCGCTTCTGGAGTTCCCCGCGATTCCATTCGTCCGCAAGTTCCAGGTAACGCTTTACCAGCTTTTCCGTCCGTTCGAACAGGCGGGCATCTAGAGTGCCGTGCTGCTGCGGGCCAATTTCCACGCACACGTCCGCCTTCGCGACGGTACCAAAATAAGGAGACGCAGAACGTTCCTCCGGCTGGTAGTAAATACAGGCATCATCAAATTCCTGCGTGAGCACTGCCGAAGCCTTCATCGTGAACGGGTCTCGCGCCGAAAGAATCAGGCACAGTCCCATGTTCGAACCCGTATTGTGTACATCGAGCAACAAGTCTGTCTTGGTTTTCGCACCCTTCGGGCCATAAACGCGGTTCAGTTCATGCGCACGCCGGAACTCATACTGCTGCGGTTCCACATTCATATCAAGACTAATCTGCGAAAAAGAACGGTTCAAATCAAAGTCGCGATAACGCCGGTTGAGCCGCATGGCCTCCGGGTTCGCAAGCACCAGCGAAACTTCGGCGCTGGGGCAGCACGTGCTGTAGCATTCGGGGCACGCCATCCACTTCTCGACCAAGCGAACACCCGTTCGCTCGTTCCCGTGCGTCCCGCCAGCAACGACTATTTTGCGTATTTGACTCATGTAATATATTATAGCAAAAAAGAGGCGATGACGCCCCTTTAAATTTTTTAAAATGTTTTTGAAGAAGTCTTTAATTTTCAATTAATTTTCCATTAAACCATTCGCCATAAGTACCTACATTGCTGCTCCCGCTAAGATCATCCCCTCCGCATTTCCACAATTCACTCCTGAATGAGTTGTAAACACCTTCTGGAGCCGTCGGATTAAACTCATTCTCGCAGTCCTCAATCAAGAAGAACACAGAGAAGAACATACTAGTGGCCATACAATATCCACCCGGAATCGCAGACGGATCCACAGACGTAAATTCAAGTGTATCGCCTGCAATGCGACTTAAAACATGCCCTCTGGGTTGGCTACCATCACCAACGAGCGTCATAAAGTAACGGCAATTCGCTTCCCTCGGGTGTTCGTCCAGAATCTTTGCAGTCATCGGGAAACACTTCCATATATCACTTGTATCCATTTGAACCATAGGAGTATTTCTGACCACATCGTACGGATTTTCATTCGTAATGTTTTGGGCATAATTTAAGCACCCCCTGTCAGGAGAACCGTTATACGCAATTACATGTTCGTCAAACGAGAGTTGTTCTGCATTCTCCGCAAACTGCAAGACATAGTTTTCTAGAGTACTGTTGTAATTGACGGTTATTGCGGTATCGCGAACAGGCTCTATTTCCGGCACTTCTTCAATGATGATCGAAGAACTTGAACCATCTAACTCTGTTGAAGAAGACGACATAGACATACCGAACAGCCTTGAAGAACTTCGAGCGTTCCTCGTCATCTCGTTACAACGTTCCATGACAACATCGAGATAACCCGACACCAGCTTGTTTGCAGAATCGCTCTCGATGTGTTTCATGCGGCATGCGGCTTCAAAAGCACCATCCTTACAGCCATTACTTGGCGTATAGAACTCGCTATTAGGCTCCTTGTCGCATTCGGCCTTGAATTCCGCAAATACTGAATCGCAAGAATTGACAAGTCTATTTCCACTCATGGTAGAAACAGCACTGGAATTATAAACCTGCATCGTCATCGCAAGGGACGCGCTATCGGCAACGCATTCCACACGTCCTCCGTTACCATCGTCCGATACGGCCGATCTGCCACCCTCAAATTTAGCATACGAGGATTCATTCCATTCCGTACCAAAATTGAGCCATTCTCTCACTTGCTTTTCCGAAGCGGCATTCTGGTCATCTATAGTACCCCCCGCAGCCTTGTCCGATTCGGAGCAAGCAACCAGTGCAGCAAAGGTCGAGGCAAAAATAATGATTTTCTTATTCATGGTTACGCTCCTTACTTTAATGAGGATTCTTGTTTTTGAACTTTGTCTGTAAGCGGGAATAGTTGCATATTCAAGCGATACACGCGATTGCCGCCTTTTTTGGCACTCGCAATAGAAATGATTCTCTTGCGACATTTTTCCAATTCTTTCAAGATCTCGGCATAGTCTTCATCGTCTATGCCCATAGTGACACCCGTAAAGTTGCGTTCATCTACAGGATATTTTTCAACAGCGTCCTTTGCGAAACCGGCCATTTCCTTGTGCATCTCGCGGACAAGCATCGGCATGGCAGCAACAGACATCCGTAACGAACGATTCACCTGTTCATACACATCGTCGGCCGTCTTTTTAAGGAATTTCGCCCGGGTCAAGAAGGCTAGCGCATTGCGAACCTCTTCTGCCGAAAAAGCATTACCGCAAGCCCTGGCGATATCGAGCGGTTTTGCACCCGGCATCATGGGAGCCAGTTCGCGAAGTACCGGGAATTTCCATGACTCGTAGAAAGACATCGATTCGCCTTCCAGAACACGGACTTTGCGAGCACACGCGATTTCCTTCATTTCGGTATAGGCAGCCTTTTTGTCGGCATCCTTTTTGGCTTGACCAAACTTCACCAGCTGTCGAAAATACTCGCGTTCGGCCCCCACAAGGTCCATGGCGTCGGCGGCACGTTCAACCCCAGTTTTAGAAAGGCCGCTCTTGCCTTCGCACACCAACTTCATATGGTTAGGCGAAGTGAAACCACCCTTCTTAGTAAAATCACGCCAGGAAAAAGCGGAAGTCTGCTTTTTCCACCGGTAATAGTCGTTCATAAACAAACGGTAGTCTTCATATTCAATTACGGATTTCATCATACCCTAAATATATTTCATGCCTAGCCACATAGAATCATTTTTTATACAAAAATTTCGTTTTTCTATTCAAATTGTATAATTTTACGTATAATTTCAAAAATTCAAAAAATCATTATACACCCTAGCTGGCACAATATGATTTTTTCTACATTTGCCCGCATGAATCTGGACCACTGCCGCCGTCTTTCTATTGCGCCGATGCTCGACTGCACCGACCGTCACGAGCGCTATTTTCTACGTCTGCTTTCGCGGAACGTTCTGCTCTACAGCGAGATGGTGGTGGCAAGCGGACTTTTGCATTGCGAAAATACCGACATGTTCCTCGGGCACGAACCAATCGAACAGCCGGCAGTGTTGCAGCTCGGAGGCAGCAACCCAACAGATCTCGCACGCGCTTCCAAACTCGTGGAAGCTGCGGGGTTCCAGGAAGTGAACCTGAACTGCGGATGCCCTTCGGACCGCGTGCAGAACGGGAACTTCGGCGCATGCCTCATGAAGGACAAGAACATCGTCGCCGACTGTTTCAAGGCCATGCAAGATGCGGTAAGCATTCCCGTGTCCATCAAGTGCCGCATCGGTGTCGACGAACTCGACAGCTGGGAATTCTTCACTGATTTTATACAAACTATCCGCGACGCGGGTTGCAAGGTGTTCATCATCCATGCGCGCAAGGCGTGGCTCCAGGGGCTCAGCCCCAAGGAGAACCGCGAAGTCCCGCCGCTGCATTACGATTTTGTTCACCGCCTCAAGGCCGAGATGCCGAACCTGAACATCAGCATCAACGGCGGCATCAAAACGCTCGATCAAGTGGAGGAGCAACTTAAGGACCTGGACGGGGTGATGGTCGGCCGCGAAGCGTACGAGAACCCGTGGTTCCTGCACGACGCAGACGAACGCATTTTCGGCGATGTCCGCCCCGAAAGCGACAACCCCGCCGATATTATCGCAGGGAAAGCACGCCCCGCGACCCGGAAAGCGCTCCTGGAAGCCTACCTCCCCTACGTAGAAAAGCAGACCGCCGACGGATGCCCCGCCACGATTCTCGTAAAGCACCTCTACGGGCTGTTCGCCGGACTCCCCGGTGCCCGAAGGTATCGCCAAATGCTCAGCAACGAATCCCCCAAGGCAAGGGGCCGCGGAGAAGCCGTCGCCCTCATCCGCCAGGCGATGGACCAGGTAAAAGAATAAAAACGGGCCAAAAAAGGGGTTTTTAGGGGGTCTTTCCCCCTTGACAAAACGGCCAAATTTTTCTCTATTTGGGAGCACAATTTTCAGTTTAACCTTTAACGGAGATACAACATGCCTTGCGGAAAGAAAAGAAAGCGCAGGAAGATTGCGACCCACAAGCGTAAAAAACGCCGTCGTCGTGACCGCCAGAAAAAGAAACTTCGCTAATATCCGTTAGCATTTTCTTGTAATTTCCTGAAAAGCGGAGTGCGAAAAACACTCCGTTTTTTTCTGTTTATAGTCGACAACGCCTATCCACGGACCCCGGTCAAAACAATGATCCTCACCGGCAGCATAAAGACAATCACCTTCCACAATCCGCAGAACGGTTTTACGGTCATGCGACTGACGGACGCCGAGACCCAAAAGGTCGTGGTAGTCACCGGGAATTTCCCGGAGCTTTCGACGGGGGAATCGCTGAAACTTACGGGGGATTGGGGACGGCACCCGAAATTCGGGCCGCAGTTCGTATGCACCGGGTTCGAAATCCTCGCGCCCGAAGACAGCAGCATCGAGTCTTACCTCTCTAGCGGGCTTTTTCCGGGAATCGGCCCCAAGACGGCAGCCAACATCGTAGCCGTTTTCGGGGAACGGACAGCCGACATTCTCGACAACGAGCCGGACACATTCCGCAAAACTAAAATCAAGGGACTGACCGCAAAGAAGGCCGAACTGTTCCTCGCCCGTTGGCAGGAGAACCGCCACAGCAGGGAAACCATGCTGTTCCTCTACCAGCACGACATCACCGGGAGCATCGCCAAGAAGCTCTGGACCAAGTACGGGCAAGACACCATCCGCCGCATCAAGGACAACCCCTACATGCTCTGCGAGGACGTCTACGGCATCGGCTTTGTCAAGGCGGACGAAATCGCGACCAAGATAGGCTTCCCGAAGGATAGCCCCGTCAGGCTCGAAGCGGCCATCCTTTACACCTTGCAGGAATCGACAAGCGACGGGCACGTTTTCCTCCCCAAGGGAGCACTCCTGGAGCGCACGGCCAAGAACCTGCGCCTCACCTACGAAGACGAAGACGCCTACAACACCATCCTGGAGAAGTTCGAGGAACTCTGCGGCAGGGAACGCATCAAGCGCGTCGACGACGACTGCTTCTACCCGCCCATCTTCCGCGCCGAACAGAACATCGCGGACAACATCCTCCTGCGCCTGCAAGGGAACCGACTACCCATTGACGGTTTCGAAAACAAGCTGGTGGACTGGGAACGCGAGCACAAGTTCGCATTCGACCCCATACAGCGGCAGGCCATATCGACGGCAATTTCGTACAAGATTAGCGTCATCACTGGCGGACCGGGCACGGGCAAGACGACGATTCTCAAGGGAATTTTGCACCTCGCCCGAAAAATGGGAGAAAAGATACGACTTGCCGCCCCCACGGGGCGCGCCGCCAAACGCATGAGTGAATGCAGTGGCGAAGACGCCTGCACCATTCACCGCCTGCTCGAGGTGGACCCCATCACCGGCAAGTTCAATAAGGATGTCAGCAACCAACTGGAATGCGATTTACTCGTCATCGACGAATTCAGCATGGTCGACACATGGCTTGCCGCAGCCATTCTCGAAGCGACACCACTGAGAACCCGCATTGTATTCATCGGAGATGCAAACCAGCTGCCAAGCGTGGGCCCGGGCAACGTGCTCAACGATTTGCTCCAATGCCCGCGCATCCCGAACATCCGCTTGCAGCACATCTTTAGGCAATCCGGCGGCAACGACATCGCCGACAAGGCCGCCAAAATCAACCAGGGCATCACACCCGCGCCTATCGACGGGCCGAACTTCCACTTTATCCCCTTCGAAACGCCAGAGCAGGCTAGAGAGATTGTCCGGGAACTGCTCATTAGCGGCGTCCGCAGCAAAATCAACGTCGACCTCAAAACCGAAATGCAGTTGCTCACCCCGATGCGCAAGGGGCCGCTCGGCACGTTCGAGCTCAACACCTTTTTGCAAGACTTTCTCAACCCGGAAAGGACCCCGACAAGGGCCGGAGTCGAACGCCACAGAATCGCCGGAGTCCGCTGGAGCGAAGGCGACCGCGTAATGCAAGTCCGCAACAACTACGACAAGAATGTTTTCAATGGCGACACGGGAATCATTTACCGGATCAGCAAGAACACGAACAAGGTAACTGTATTCTTTGAAGACAAGACCGTGGAATACGAGAGCGACGAAATGGACCAGCTCGCCCTCGCCTACGCCTGCACCATTCACAAGAGCCAGGGTAGCGAATACCCCGCCGTCATCGTGGTTCTCGATTCCAGCCACTACATGATGCTACAGCGGAACCTCATCTACACCGCCATCACGCGAGCCAAAGGGCACGTGTGGGTGCTGTCGGCGCCAGGAGCATTCCACCAGGCCGTGCGCAACAACCGCAGTACAAAGCGGTACACGCGACTCAGGGAACGCCTCGGGTGAGAAAGGCGCGAGGCTCCAGGCGCGAGGGAATAGCGGTGAGCCGTGTGGTATGAGGAAATGAAAAGGTGGTCCACATAATGGATCACCTTTTCAATATAAGCGTTTTTTCA
>CAMJHM010000083.1 GCA_946405515.1 uncultured Fibrobacter sp.
GGGTAGTCTTACCGGAGTCGATGTGGGCAGAAATACCAATATTTCTGTGCTTTTCAATGTTTTTCATATTTTATTCCACTAATGGAGTTGATGTTTGAAGTTTGGGCGCAAAGATAGAAAAAAATAAGCCCCCTCTCAAGGGGGCGGTTTGGCAGAAGTTGGCCGATTTGCGTGTTTTGCGCGGATTTCCCTAGTTTATTGTTTCGGATTCTTCGTTTTTTTCGGTATCCGCGATAGTGTTGTCTCCTCCATCTTGGTCACCCTGGTCGGCGAGGGCTTTGAAATAGGCTGCTGCGGTCTTGCCGACTTCGTAGGTGTCGTAATAGGAGTAGGCCCCGTTGCCGATGGCTCCGAGAATAGGGATGGCACGTAGGGCGGCTCGGCCTACGAACCGGGTCGAAATTTTGAGACCGATCTTTTTCAGCAGGGCTTCCAGTGCGGCCATGGAAAGTTTTTGCACCACGATGCGGCTGCCGGTGCGGACGGCAACATCCCGCAGGAACTGGGCTGCGCTGTGGCGGAACAGGCACCAGACCATGGCCTCGCGGGTAAGCAGGGCGAACTTGCCGTAGGTCATTGCGATGTCGGAGACGAGCTGCGCCTGGATGCGCCAGATGGCGGCGATATCCGGAATGGATGTCAAGATTCCTGTAAAACCAGCAGGAACAGAAAGGGTCGTGCTAACTGCGGACGCCTTTACGGCTGCCTTTTGGGTAAGCCTTTTGACTTTTTCTTCGGGATTGTCCGTTGCGGTATATAAGGATTCGGGGATGTCGGTAATCAAGTCCACGAGGATGGATTCGACCCGTTCCTTTATTTTGTCAAACTTTTTTTCGTCTGTGCAGTCGTCCATAAGAAGCTCCTTATGGGGAAATATAGAATTTTAGGGGCTAGGGGCTAGGATCTAGGGGGTATGAGGTCGGGGCTGAAGCCCCTTTGATCTATGAGGTCGGCACTCCGTGCCTTTGAGGTATGAGGAAAGTAGACAGTAGGAAGTGATTAGGGGTTAGGAGGCTGCAGATTTGTCATTGCGAAGGGCGAATAGCCCTGAAGCAATCTCCGTCAGTAACTTGAAAGCAATGAAATCGGGGCTGAAGCCCCTTTGAGCGATGAGGTCGGCACTCCGTGCCTTTGAGGTGTGAGGTCTACCCATAGGGCATAACAACGACTAAGCCAATAAATTGGCAAGTCTTGTATAGCTCGCAAGCTCGCTTTGAGCAATGAGGTCGCGACCTCCGGTCGCTTTGAGGTATGAGGAAAGTAGACAGTAGGAAGTGATTAGGGGTTAGAATCTAGGGATTAGGGAAAAATATCACGGCTTCGCCGTCTGTTATTAACGCACGAAGTGCGTGATTCTTTTCACTAGCCTCTAGCCTCTAATCTCTAGTCTCGTGCCTAAAAAATAATCTTCGCGATTCCGCCGGCGATGCCGGAGAGCCTTTCCCCGCTGTAGTCGGCGATGGAAAAGCGCAGGCTTCTCCCGTTGAGGGCCAGTTTTAGTGCCTCGTTGATCCAGGTGCGCTCGCAGGTGATTTTCTCGACGACGATTTCCGTGCCCTTTTCGCCCTCGTCGAATCCATAGTTTCCCCTGAACAACGTTGTCTCGGATTCCCCGCGAAGGACAATCCTGACATCGGCTATTCGTGCGTTGGAATCGATGGAAACCTCCTCGATGTCGCCAAAACGCAGAACGGTCTCGTTCTTGCGGATGAAGGACTCGATGGCTTTATCCCTTAAATTACCAAGTAGCGACATAATCTCTCGTCTTTCGTCTGTAGCGAGCTTTGCGAGCGTTCTTTCGTCTATCTAGGCAACGTGAGAATGTCGATGCCGTCTTTCGTCTTCACGACGGTATGTTCCCACTGGGCGCTGAGGCTCCCGTCGCGGGTCACTGCGGTCCAGCCGTCGCTGAGCGTCTTTGTGCCCGGGCGACCGACGTTGATCATCGGTTCGACGGTAAAGACGTTGCCGACTTCGATGAAGGGGCCGCGTTCGTAGTTGCGGAAGTGCAGTACGGTCGGTTCTTCGTGGAATCCACGGCCGATGCCGTGTCCGCAGTAGTCCTCGACCACGCTGAAGCCGTGCTCGTCGGCGATATCCTGGATGGCGCAGCCGATGTCGTACCAGTGAGCTCCCTGCTCGCCGGCGGCGCGGATGCCTTCATCCATGCAGAACTTGGCCGTGTCGACCAGTTCACGGGCGATGTCGGAAACCTTGCCCACGCAGAACATGGCGGATGTGTCGCCGTGGTAGCCAGAAAGGATGGTCGTGATGTCGATGTTCACGATGTCGCCGTCCTTGAGGATGGTCTTTGCGTTGGGGATGCCGTGGCATACGACTTCGTTGATGCTGATGCAGGCGTAGCGCGGGTAGCCATGGTAGCCCATGCAGGCCGAAATGCCCTTGTGCTGGCGCGTGTAGTCACCGATAAATTCGTCGATTTCGAGCGTGGAAACGCCCGGCTTGCACATTTCACCGGCGCGGATGAGAGTCTCGGCAGCGAGTGCGCCCGCATCGCGGATGAGTTCGATTTCTTTTGCGGATTTTACTTTAATTTTGGCCATAATTAGTGATTAGTGGTTGGTGATTAGTGGTTAGTGGCTAGTGGTTAGTGATTAGGATCATTTAGTAAATATTCTTCCTGTTTACTAACCACTGTTTACTAACCACTGTCTACTTCCTACTTCTTCCAAGCAAATTTGTCTACCAGGTACGCGAGCAGCATCTGTTCATCAGTGGTGCCGTTTGCGAGTTCTTTTACCAGCGGGAGCATGCGGCTGATGCGTTCGGTCGCCTTCTGGCCGCCGAAGTGCTTGCGGACTTCTTCGAGCTGGAGACGGGTGCGTTCGCTGACCTTCTTCGCGATTTCTTCGCCCGTGAGCGGTTCCATCTTGATGAAGTTGATGCCGAAGTCGGCGGCGGTCTGCTTGATTTCGATTTCTTCGACCGGGGTAATCAGCGAAATGCAGAGGCCACTCTTGCCGGCACGGGCGGTACGGCCGCTTCTATGCACGTAGACTTCGTGGTCGGCGGGGTGGTCGTAAACAAGAACGTGGGTCACATGGTCCACGTCGATGCCGCGGGCGGCCACGTCGGTGCAAATGAGAATGCGGATTTTCTTTTCGCGGAAGGCGTTCAGCGTCTTTTCGCGCATGGCCTGGGCCACATCGCCGCTCAAGGCGCCCACCTGGAATCCGTAGCCTGCGAGCACCTGTTCCAGGTAGCTCACGTCGCTCTTGCGGTTGCAGAAAATCATGCAGCTGTCCGGATTGTAGTATTCCAGCACCTTGATGGCCATGGAATCCTTGTCCATCACGTCGCAGGGGTACCAGCGGTGTTCTAGGTTGTTCGCGATGACCTTGTCGTAGCTGAGCGAAAGGAATTCGGCGCTGGGGCGCTGGAATTCGCGGGCAAGGCTCTTCACCGTCTGCGGGATGGTTGCGCTGAACATCGTGCAGGCAATCTGCTTGGGTAGGTACTTGCGGATTTTCTGCATGTCGGGGTAGAAACCCATCGAAAGCATTTCGTCGGCTTCGTCAAGCACGAGGTCGCGGATGTCGAGGAAGTCCACATGGCCACGCTGTACATGGTCCATCAGGCGGCCCGGAGTGGCGACGATGATATGGACGCCTTCCTTGAGGGCCTTCAACTGGGGTTCGTAGCTCACGCCACCGAAAATGGCGACGGAACGGATGCCTGTACCTGCGGAAAGTTTTTCGATTTCGTCTTCCACCTGGAGGCAGAGTTCACGCGTGGGCACGAGGATGAGTGCCTGCGGATACGGATGGTCACGGACAATGACCTGCAAAAGCGGGAGAACGTAGGCCCCGGTTTTTCCCGAACCGGTCTTGGATTGCACCAGCATGTCGCGGGCGGCGAGCATGTAGGGGATTGTCTTCCTCTGTACCGGCATCAGGTCGGTCCAGCCGTGCTGCGCGAGGATTGCTTTTTGCTCTTCGGGGAGCATGTCGAACGTATAGTCGGGGAGCTTGTGCTCGGGTTCGATAATCTTGACGGGTGTTAGGAACGGGTTGACTTTTTCTTCTTTCTTTTCTTCAATAATTTCTTCACTCATAGTGCGCCCAAATGTAGCAATTTTTAGGCGGTTCCCATAGCCCCCTGTGTGATGCACTTAACAAAAAAACTACATGCTGAAGTGGTATTCTAGGCCCAAATTGATGAAGCAATCGATGGTGGAACTGCCGATTGTCGTGGGTTCCGCTGCGGCTTCGGGGCTTGGGTCTTCTTCGATATTTCGACCACGCGAAGAAAAGCCGGTCCTGAGTCCGAGACCATAGTGGTTGAAAAAGATGAAGTGGCTACCTATGCCTACCAAGGCTCCCTTGTAGGAATCTTCGAATTTTATGCGGACGTCGTAGGCTCTGGAATGTTCCTTCTTATCGTCTTTCAGGCCGATGTCTTCGACAAAGAAACTGTACTGGAATCCGATAAATGCAAATGGGGTTGTCTTGAACCATTTTGTAAGTGTGTATGTCCTGGAGAAGACGACGTTGATGCCGATTTCGTGCTGGTGGAATCCCCAATAGTCCAGTTCTTGGTAAACGGTGTCTTGGTCGTCTGTCTTGACATTATGGTAAGCGTAGCGGTACATCAGTTCTGCTCCGATAAACCCGTACCAAGTGCCTCCGACATATAGAGCCATTTGTGGGTCGGAGTCTTCAATAAAGTTCCAGAGGCTTGCCGAATCCTTTGTGATTCGGTAATTTCTCACGCGGCTCTTGGTGTGGCTGCTGTACCAGTTGTCTGGAGTGAGCGGGATTTTGGCCTGCGAATAGCCTACAGCGATTCCGGCCCATCCCTGGAACCCAGGAATTTCCTTGTAAGATTCGTCGGGCTCGGTCATTCTCTTGGCACGTTCTTCCTTGGTCAACCTGCGCTTTGTTGATGCGTCAAAAAAGGCGGCGGCAATGTGGTCGCCCAGGGCGATTTTATCTCCGGTGTTTGTGAAGACGCCTGCGGCAACGGGTTCTGCCGAGTTTTCGTCAAAGGTCGCTGCATAGGTTTTCCCGTCGCGGTTCCCGATAAACAGGACGAGTTTGTCTTCGACGGATTGGAGCCTTGCTGCCATGGCCGGGTGCCTTGCGCGGAGATGTTCCGGTTTGACATTGTCGTCTATATTGGCGAGGAGCCAACCGGCGTACCGTACTGCGATGGAGTCTCTCTCCAATTCACCGGCCATACGGCATTTCGGTTCGCCGATACCTGTGTTGTTGCGCTTGAGCGAAAGGCAAAATTCCTTGGGGTCGAGTGCCGGGGCTTTATCGGCACTCCAGATGAGAACTTCTGCATCTTTCCAGAGAGTCCAATGGTTATGGAAAAAAACGTTGTCGGCAAATGTCGAACAAACAAAAAGCAATATGGCGAGGATGAATCGTTTCATTATTGCACCCCTGCCGTTAAGTTCTGTTTAATCTGTTTCACCGACATAGTCACAATCTGGCTGATGTCGTTGAGGGTCAGTTTCACGTTAGGTTGGTCAATCTGGTTGACCGCGCTGTAGAGCGGGCGCTGCTTTGCATTGTCCCAGAGCGTGTAGGAGACGATGGCCGAAAGGTTCTTGGACGTCTTCTTTTCGGGGGCCTCGTTATGGATGAGCGCGTAGTCGTAGAAGTTTTCGCGCTGGAGGTCCGTGCCCAGGATGAATTCGTGGATAATCAAAATGTAGGGAGGCACATTGCCTGAGGAATCCTTCACGACGATTCCTTGATCCGGGAGATGCCCCTTTATGAATATGCGGGAATCCAGTTTCTGGCTTTCTTCGGGGAAATGGTTGATGGCCGTGTCGGGAATGACTGTCACGGAAGCATACGCCTTGCGCAGTTCTTCAAGGAAGGCCTTGGAACAGAAATGGCTGGTAAATGTCTGTATGCTGTCTTTGCTTATTTCCAGTTTTTTGGCAAACCAGCTGGAACGTGTTACCACGAAAGCTTCGTCGAGGCCCGTGACGGCAATGGAGTCCACCGGGGCCTTTTTGTAGCTTGGGTGGGACTGATTCCAACGATAAGACTGACTGCATCCGCAAAGGATGCACATCAAAAAGATGCAAATTGCAAAATGCAGCCTCATAACCATAATCCTATACCCCAACTTGTAGAACTTACGTCTACTTGACGCCCCATTGTTCGCGGTAAGCGTAGACGCGTTCAAGAATCCCTTCCGGGGCGTTGATTGCCTTGCGGTTCTCTTCGGTCTCGAGGAACTTGATGATGTCGTCGATGCTCACGATAGAACGGGCTTCCAGGCCGTAGTGGTCCTGGACGTCTTGCAAAGCAGATTTCCCGTTTTCGAGGCGCTCGCGACGGTCTACGGAGATGAGGAGGCCGACCACGTTGGCGTTCTCGATTTGCGAGAGGGCCTGCATGGTTTCGTTGACGCTTGTGCCTGCGGTAATCACGTCTTCGATGATGACGATGTTCGTCTTTTCGGCATACTTGTAGCCAACGAGCGAACCGCCTTCGCCGTGGTCCTTGACTTCTTTGCGGTTGTACGTGAACGTGAGGTTCCTGGCGTAAACATCGCTAAGTTTCATGGCTGTGGCAGCGCAAAGGGGAATGCCCTTGTAGGCCGGCCCGTAGAGGTTCTCTGCCTTGCCGTCGAAATGTTCCATGAAAGCGGCTGCGTAAAATTCCGCGAGGCGCGAAAGGGTTGCCCCAGTACGGAACTCTCCCGTATTGATAAAGTAAGGTGTATTACGTCCGCTTTTAGTGACGAAGTCCCCGAATTTCAAGGCTCCGGCTTCGACAAGGAAATGTACAAAGTTGTCTGTCTTAGTCATAGATAATACCGTTTTTAGTTTGCCTAGGTGGCGTCGGCACCACTCAGTAAGGCGATGATTCTAGAGAACACGTTGGCTTCGGTCAGCACTTCGATAGCGACCAGCAGCGCAAGTACAACGATGCAGAGGCCGATGTAGACGAGGAACGATCTCTTGAACCCGCTAATCTTGATTTTGAAAATCAACCAGGCGATGAAACTCAGGATGGCGCTGAACGTCCATGCGGCGATAGCTCCCAGTGCAACTCCCGGAATGAGGCTCACGAGGAAAGTGACCGCGATGCCCGGCATAAAGAAGAAGCATATGCAGAGCACGCTGATGAGGGCGAATCCGACATAGTGCGAGAAACCGCGTTCCCTCTGGATGATAATCTGGGGCTGCTCGTATGCGCCTGTCGCGTAAGACGTTTCGGCAGGTTCCACCTGCGGTTCCTGTTCGGGTTCGCTGGAAGCGGCTACGGGTTCGGTGGCCGGTTCCGTCGCTGTTTCGGCGGCAGGCTCAGTGACCGGAGCTGTCGTTTCAGGAGACTCGCTGGGGGTGTTTTCCACGGGTTCGGTAACCTTGTTTTCTAGTTCTTCAGACATGACTGCTCCTAGAGGATGAATGTTCTACCGGCATACACGAACACGCGGTGCTCGAGCCAAAGTTTAAGTGCCTGGGAAAGCGTACGCTTTTCAATATCTTTGCCGAGTTCCACCAGTTCGTCGATGCTGGCCGTTTCGGGCACGCGCTGGATATCCTGGCAGATGATGGGGCCCTGGTCCAAATCTTCGGTGGCGAAGTGGGCTGTGGCGCCGATAATCTTGACGCCTTTGTGCCATGCCTGGTGGTAAGGCTTTGCACCCTTGAACGCGGGCAGGAACCCGTGGTGGATGTTGATAATCCTGTACTTGAATTCCTCAGTAAAGGCTTCGCTCAAAATCTGCATGTAGCGGGCGAGCACGACTGTGTCAGTCCTTGTCTCGGCGATGATTTCCCTGAACCGGTTCTCGGGGATGCTCTTGTCGGGGTTGGACGGCACGTAGTAGAACGGCACGCCGAAGGTCCCGCCTACGGGGCCCAGATCGGGATGGTTGCCGACGATGCAGCTGAATTCGCAGGGGAGGTCGCCGTCGCGGTGCTTGAGGAGGAGGTCGTAAAGGCAATGGTCCGTTTTGGACACGAAAATGGCGACACGTTCGGTTTTGGAGGTGTCGAAGAGTTTCCAGTTGAGTTCCAGACGCGGGGCCAGGGTTTCCAGGTGCTTGTAGACTTCCTGGATATCGTTCGATTCCATGTCAAAAACGGCGCGTAAAAAGAAAGTTTCAATGTCTTTTGCCGTATGCTGCTGTAAATCGATAATATTGGCGCCGGCCTTGGCCAGAACCTGGGTCGTGCCCGCAATCAGGCCCTTCTGGTCGGGACAATGGATTTGGAGTATGTAACGAGTAATTGCCATGCCTACAATTTAATAAAACAAAGGTTTCCAAAAAGAATAAAAAAAACTAACATTGTTCATGTTCAACACTATTTACAGGGACATTCACTGTGAAAAAAGGGTATTTTTCAAAAATTGCGTTAGCTGGCATTTTTGGCCTTGCTTCGTCACATGTTTTTGCGGTTCCGCCGAAAACTTGGGATGCTATTTTTAATGCCGAAGGCCAGGGGGAGTATACCGCTGCAAAGGTTGAAGGCAAAATACGCATGGGCAAGTACACGCACTACAAAGAAGTGCAGCCCGTTTCGTTTGTGGTCAAGGACAGTTTGTTCGAATTTGCCGTGTCGGGCAATCTGACCGTCCCTGCCGATAAAATCGAAAAAGAAAATTTTTATGAGAAATGCGACGAGAGCAAGGAAGCTTGGATTTCGTATTTTGACAAGCCCCGTCAGTTCGGGGATCAAGAGTTGATTCTGGATGTGAAGGGCGTTGACCTTGCTTGCGGCGATGAACTCTACGTTGTGGACAAACTAAAGATTAAGTTCAAGAATGCCGAAGCCCAGGAAAGATGGGATTTGGATTTTGAAACCCGTGAAAGGCCCAAGCGTGACAAGCTGATTGCTTTCCGCAAAAACGAACAGGAACACCGACAGCTGATTCGCGACAAGATTGGCATGGTGAAGGACCCGCGCGACGGCCAGGTCTACAGAACAATCAAGGTGGAAGGCCGCGAATGGTTTGCCCAGAATGTGAACTACAATGTAGAAGGCCACTCCTGGTGCTACGAAGATAAGGACTCCTATTGTGTGCGTAGCGGCCGTCTCTACGATTTGGAAGGTGCCCGCAAGGCTTGCCCCGAAGGCTGGCACCTGCCGCGTGACCGCGAATGGCAGGACATGCTCAAGGGAATCACCGGCTGCTATGATGGCGTAGACAAGTGTGAAAAGTTCGCAAACAAGATGAAGGCTACGACCGGTTGGCAGGGCGGTGGCGGTTCTGACGAATACGGCTTCTCCGTGTTCTCTTCGGGTTACCGCAAGATGATTGGCAAGTCCATTGTGCGCTACGAAGATATGGGTGAATATGCCGGCTTCTGGTCTGCACAGAACGGCCGCAACGAGACCATCTGGATTTGGGCCATGGGCCGCATGAGCGACCAGATGGTTCGCCAGCTCGTACCGAGTAAGAACAATGCTTACTCCGTCCGCTGCATCAACGGAAATTAGTTTAGACGAGAGACTAGAGACTAAAGACGAGAGATTTTTTAGTCGGCTTTTATGAAAAAGAGCAAGAACATGAATGTTCTTGCTCTTTTTTACTCTCGTCTGTAGCCCCGGAGGGGCGTTCTCTCATCTAATTTACATCTGCCTGATGGGGAAGAGGCCGAGCAAATCGAGCACGTTTTCGAGCACGATCTGTGTCGCCTGAACCAGGAACAGGCGGGACTTTTCTTCGGCGCTGCCGAGCACGCGGTCTTCGTGGATGAACTTGTGCGCGGCTTCGGCGATTTCCAAGGCATACTGGGCGAGTACGCTCGGTTCGTCACCGGCAACGGCACCCAGAATTTTTTCGCCCTTCTTCGCGAGCAGGTTGATGAGGCTATAGGCAGCATCGTCGGTGAGCTGCGCCATGTCAATTTCGGAAATGTTCACGGTGTAGCCGGCCTTGCGCATAATACTGCACAGGCGCACGTGGGCGTTCTGAACATACGGACCGGTATCGCCTTCAAAGCTCATCACGGCATCCCAATCGAAACGCACGTCCTTCAAGCGACTGTTCTTGAGGTCGTTGAAGGTGAGGGCGGAAATGCCGATCTGGCGGGCGATAAGTTCCTTGTTCTCGAGGCCCGGATTCTTCTGGTCGATGAATTCGAGAATCTTCTTCTGGGCGGCTTCGATTACATCGCGGAGGAGGCTTGCCGTACCGGTACGCGTCTTACCCTTTTCCCACTTGCCATCGACCATCTGGAGAATCACGCCAAATGGAATGTGGTACATGTCCTTGTACCATTCGCGGCCCATCTTCTTGAGCACGTGGAACACCTGCTTGAAGTGCAGAGCCTGTCCCAAGTCCACCACGTAAAGGCACTTGTCGAAGTTGTATTCCTTCTTGCGGTAGCAGGCGGCGGCCAAGTCGCGGGTAGCGTACAAGGTAGAACCGTCGCTCTTGCGGATAAGGCAGGGGTTCAGGTCGAATTCGTCGAGCATCACCACGTCCAGATCCTGGCTTTTGACCATCAGGTTCTTTTCGCGGAGTTCATCGAGAATGGCCGGAATCTTGTCTTCAAAGAACGATTCGCCGGTGTAGTGGTCAAAGCCCACGCCCATCATGTCGTAGATGC
>CAMJHM010000084.1 GCA_946405515.1 uncultured Fibrobacter sp.
TGCAGAAGATGTACGAACACAAGATCGTTGACGTTCTTGGTTCTAACAACAAGCTGTAATTGTAAATGCGGCTTGGCCGCACAAGCCAAAAGCTTTAAAAACACCTCGGATTTTTTCCGGGGTGTTTTTATATTTGCAGTAAATTAAGGAGAACATTCATGATTCGCAAATCATTGTTCCTAGTTTCATTTGCCATATTAGTTTTTAGTGCGGTTGTCTCGGCAAATACGTGTACAGAAGCTGTTTTTAACACGCAATCACCAACAATGTTCAATCCTCATAGCAATGTTCGCTTTGATTCCAGTTATATAAACAGCCAAAGTAGTTCCTGGAAAGGAAAAAAGTATATCTACAATAATGGACTTATTGAAGCCGTTCGTGCAGATTTCAAGGATGAAGATCATGCACCCGCCTTTTGGCTTTTTTACAGGGATACAAATGAAACGGTACTGAAAAACGAAGGATATGAATACATTATATCTGAAGAAGAAAAAAAGGATACCTTATTGTACAATGTTAGAACGTACTATAATGGTGAATTTGAATATACGCAAACGATTAGAATTGCTTCAAATTATTTAAGCGAAGAAATAGCGGATTCTACATCTTCAGAATTACATGAAATATATTTTAAAAATGATTCAATTATTGAAATAGAAACAGAAAACTATAATACAGATTCTTCAAAAACCAAACAACGATTCTATGTTGCCAACTTAAACGATGATTATAAATGCGAGCAATACGACGAAGAAGGGAACTTACTATCTTCTTTATTATATAAGCCCAATGAAAACGGTTATTCAATAAAGCAATCAATTGATGATGATTATGCCGAATTCTATGTTATGAACGTTGAGCAAAATACCACCACAATCCGCAAAACGCTCAAGCCCGTCAACATTTCCCCCAAGGCTCGCTACTTCGACCTGCTTGGTAGATACAAATTTATTAGGTAACGAGGAATTACCATGAACATACTTCAAAAATACAACCGAATCATCTTTGCGATTATTTCCATCCCCACTCTCATTGCAATGGCGGGAATCGCATTCCTCATCATTTGCGAAGTTCTTCCTAAAAGTTACCCCGAATACGATGAAAACAAGGGTGTCATTTCGGAAGACGAGGCTGCAAAGAACGCAAAGAAAGAACTGTACAACCAGTATATTTCTTACGACCACATGTTCGTCCTGAACTCCGAACAACAGGAATTTGTCATTCCGGTGACGGCAAGAACAATGGAAAAGAAGGAGCGTTGGACGGAACGTTATAGAATGAAGGAATCTAGTGTCGATGAAGTCGTTTTCGAAAACAGCGCCAACAACGACAGATTTTCGGCAAACGGAGAACCGCAACCTGAAAAAAAGCCGGACACAACGTACCTAGCGGCATTTTATAACAGCTATTTCGTAAATCTCGTGTACGAAAATGCGGTCAAGAACATTCACAGGACTTTGATAAAGAAACGCTTCACCGGCTGGGAACTGAACTACATCCGCATCGGTTCAAAGCGTTACCTAGCTTTCATCGGAACCTCTATCGATTCTAACGACGATGGCTACTTGAACGACCTGGACAATGGGCATTTTTATCTCTATGACATAGACGCGGACGCCATGAAAGAGGTTACAATCCCGAACATGGAGATTTTGCACTACCACCTGATGAAAAATACATCGTACTTGATTTTTGATGTGAAAGACACAAAACGCCCTGAATCACACAAGAACGAGCGGTTTATGTACCGCTATGACACCAACACAGGAAAGTACGAAGACATCATCCCCCAAGAAGAAAAGAAGCTGCACTTAAAGCTTATAATGCAGTAAAGGATCATCCATCATCCATTATCAATCATCAATTATGTACTGCCCCCACTGCCACTTCCCTCTCAAAGAAAACGCCACGTTCTGCCCGCATTGTGGTAGCGACGCCGACACCGGCTGGAAAGACGGTGCCGAGTTTGCCGACCTTGAATCGCCCGACTACGACGAGATTGTGGAGAACGAGTTCGGGACGGACGAATACGGCAACAAGAAGAAAAAGGCGAACCCGCTCGCCATTGTGGCTGCGGTGATAGTAGCTCTCGCTTTTATTGGTGCGATGGTCGCGATGTAACTGCCACGGCCCTAGGCAATTATTTTTTCAAGTTCCTTGATAAGCGTCATGGCTTCTGCAAAGTCGTAATCGCTCACTTTTTCCTTTATAGTGTGCAATTTTGCTTCGATTTCTTCGCCAAACGAAACCTGCTCCAGATCTTCGATGACGCGCTTGCATTTGGTCGTCGAACACGCATCGACAAATATGCGGAGCTGTCCCAACTCTTTTTTAAGATAGCCGGTTGCTTCTGGGAGTCGGCTTTTCTTGACGGGCCCGGCGGCATGCTCAGGCACTGCGATTGCCTTCAACGAGACATCCAAATCGTCGATGAGTTCGTGGAGGGATTTTTCAAATTCGTTGAACGTGTCGAAATTTTTGACTTTTTTGGCCAGTTCACTTTCGAGCGTTTGCCCAAGATGATGGAGATGGTTCGAACCGATTGTTCCGCAGAGTCCCTTGATTGTATGGACCATGCGTACCGATTCTTCGAAGCGGTTTTCTTCGAGCATTTTGCGCAAGTCGGTGGTGCAATTTGCGTAATCGCGGACAAAGCCCTGCACAATCTTGAGGTAGAGTGACGTCGAATTGTTCGCGTGATATAGGCCTGTGGTCGCATCGAAATTGCGCACCTTCTGGAACTGCATGAGGAAATTGGATTCCTCGTTGTCCGGCTGCGAAGGCGGAAGGAGTTGGATTGTCGTTTCTTGCTGGGGTGCCTCCCCCGCAATCTTCAGGAACTTAGCGAGTTCTTCGTAAAGGAGCGGCGGGTCGATTGGCTTCACGATATAGGAATTCATCCCGGCCTTGATGCACTCGTCCTTGTCTTTCTGGAACGCGCGGGCACTCATGGCAAGAATGGGAAGGTTCTTGAAATACTCGTCATCTGAACGGCGGATAATCCTTGTCGCGGTAAAGCCGTCCATTACTGGCATCTGGATATCCATAAGCACAAGGTCGAACGCCTTTTCCTTGAGCTTTTCGATGGCCTGCTTTCCATTTTCGGCGACCATGGCTGTAAGCCCCACGCTGTTCAGGAGCGATACGGCCAGTTCTTGGTTCATCTGGTTGTCTTCGACTAGGAGGATCTTCGCTTCTTTGAAGTAAATCTTGCGCTTTTCCTTCTTCACCTGTTTTTTGTAGGTGAGCTCGAGCCCAAATGCCTGCTGCATGGCGCTTAGCAAGTTCACCATCTGCAACGGTTTGGCTACGCAACTGTTGAAATGCAGTTCTTCTGTAGCGATTTTTGCATTCTCTTCGTCAAAATTAATCGGGTGCATGAGGATTTTCGGGATGTCCCTCATGGATTCCGGCAAACCATGTACGAAATCGAACCCGCCTAGGAAGGGCATCTCGTAGTCGACGATGAAGAGATCGTAACGAGCCTCCCCCGCTGCCTCGTGTGCCTGGATTACATCAAGCGCCTCGTCCACAGTCATGGCCTCTTCGACAACGCACTGCAACCTTTCGAGCAAGTGGCGCAGTACCTTGCGCAATTCAGCGCTGTTGTCGACAAGCAGGACATTCTTGTTCTTGAACGACTGTTCGTCTTTCCACTTGGGAGGTGTATTTTGTTGGGCAATCGGGAATGTAAGCCTGAAGAAGAACTTGGAACCCTCGCCTGCCGTACTTTCCACATTGAGCTGGCCACCCATGAGTTCCACGAGTGACTTGCAAATGACAAGGCCGAGACCCGTGCCACCATACTTGCGCGTTGTAGAGCCGTCTGCCTGTGTGAATGCGTTGAAAAGCCGGCTGACTTGTTCGGGGCTCATGCCGATACCCGTGTCCGACACGCTGATGGAAAGCCGCACGTTCGTTTCGGTCGCTTGTTCCATCTCGATACGGAGCGTGATGTTGCCTTTTTCGGTAAACTTTGTCGCGTTGTTGATGAGGTTCGTGAAAATCTGCGAAAGGCGCAGCGGGTCGCCCAGGAGAATTTCGGGAATGTCGGGGTCTACGTCGATAATGAGTTCGATGGGCTTCGATGCGATACGGACCTGTGCCAGTGTGGTGACCTCGCTGATGACATCGTGGAGTACGAGCTGCGTAATTTCGAGTTCCTGCTTCTTTGCCTCGATTTTTGAGAAGTCCAGAATGTCGTTGATGATGGCGAGCAGCGACTTGGCCGCATGGCCAATGCGTTCCACAAAGCCGCGCTGGCGGTTGTCGAGATCGGTTTCGGCAATCAAGTGGACCATGCCGATAATGGCATTCATCGGCGTGCGGATTTCGTGGCTCATGTTCGCGAGGAACTCGCTCTTGGCCTGTGTTGCCTTCTCAGCGATTTCACGAGTCGCAACCACCTCCGAGATATCCGTCATCGAGAGCATGTAGCCCACCACGGACTCTTGCGCCTTGAGTGTGACTGCTTCGCCACGGAACCAGATTTCGCTTGAGTTCGCAAGCGTGAGCATGAAGGAATCTTTCCATGTATCCTGGGAGCGGAACGCCTTGTCCACAGATTCACAGACCGTCTCGGGCAAGCCGAATTCCTTCAACTTGTCTAACGAAACGCCAATGAGGTCGCGCCAGTTCTTGTCGAAGATATCTGCAATCTGCTTGGACATGTACTTGACGTTCATGTTCCTGTCGAAAATAATCAGCAACGAGCGGTCGGCCGAAAGGAGAATCGTGTCGAGGATGGTGTCTTTCTGGATGCCGCTCGTCTCGTCGTTAATCATGAAGAGGTAACGGATTGTGCCGTTGTCTTCGACAAGGACCTGGAAACTGATTTCCCACCAGACTTCTTCGCCGCGCTTGTTTGATACCGAGACGACAATCTTTCGTTCGCTCGGATAGAGGTCGCCACCCATGGCTACGCGGTGTGCAAAATGCTTGAACTGGTCCGACGGAATGTAATCGAAGAGAATCTGCCCCTTCATCTCCTTCCCGTCTTCTTTGAAGAAGGTTTCGATGTTCGCACTTGCATGCAAAATATCGTAAGTGTCGTTTGTCAAGATAAGCGAGAGGTGCGGGCTCCCGAGCAATGTATCGAAAAGCGTACTCGAATGGACGCTTTCGCGCAAATCTTTCTTGATGAAAATGCGGAAGAGAATGCCGGAAACAAATGCAGAGAAGGAGACTAGCAACAACACGACAATCGACATGATGAGCTGAATGGCCGAAAGGTCTTTCTTGAGCCTCATGACCACCTTGTTCTGCTGCAGCACATGGACAATGTAGAATGGCTGATGGTTCAAGGGAACAATCATGAATACCATGTCTTGGCGATGGATATTCGTCTTTTCGATACGCCGTACAGTTCCTCGCTTTAAAGTATCAGCATTGAATGAATCTTCGACAAGGCGGAAAAGCTCCAGGATCGTATCTTGCGTAACGCGGCCCGTATTCAGCATGTACGGGTAAAATGTAAAGATGTTGTTGTTCTGCGCATTGACGAGAATGGTAATGCCGCCCTCGTCTCTAGCAACGGCGCCCATGCTTTCACGTAACTTGACTAGGCTGAAATCTTCGGCGACAACCCCGCGAATCTGTTGTTCCGCTTTGTTCCAGATAGGCATGGAAAGCGTCATTACTGGCTTTTTCTCGTTGCCCACCTTTTTGAGCGTAGGCCCGGTAATGGCCAGTCCCTTGTTTCGCGCTGCTTCCAGGTACCAGGTCTTTGTACGGAATTCGGCATTGTCCTTATCTAGGGAAATATCGCGGGCGCTGACAAACACACCATCGGAGGCTCCGTAGTAAGCGTCGTGTACTCCATTTTTTGACTGGGCATGCTTGACTAGTTGGCTTTTGATAGCATTCGTTCGCGTAACGCCCACGAGCCGCCTAGGGAGCTGGATGAAATCTTCGCTGAGCCCTCTGATGTAGTTTTCCGTATCGGCAGCCGTCTTCTTGAGGTTTGATTCGGTGCTCATGTACGAGGAATCAATGAAAACGCTGCGGATATAAAAAGAGAAAATAAAAACCATAGCCAGCGCCACGACAAACATTGGCGCTATGTACACAAGAGATATGCGCCAACTGAGTTTGCGGCGCTTTACGTTCGCCGGGCTATGGATCAAGATGCTTTTTCCCTATCGTTGAATTTTTCGTAAATCTCAGGAAGTTCCGGAGCGATTTTCATAAAGGCGTCGACAACGTCCGGGTCGAATTGGGTGCCGCGCCCATTGATGATTTCCTTCACTGCAACTTCGTGCGGGTACGGATCCTTGTAGGGTCTCTTGGACACGAGGGCATCGTACACGTCGGCAACGGCCATCATGCGTGCTCCGACTGGAATCTGGTCGCCCTTGAGGTGGTTGGGGTAACCGTTCCCGTCCCAATGTTCGTGGTGACCGAGGGCCATATCGGCCGCGATGCGCACCATGGGGTTTCCGTTCAGTTCCTTGGTTGCCTCGAGCAGCACATCGTAACCCATCTTGGGGTGTAACATCATGATGTCGCGTTCGGAATCAGTAAGTTTGCCCGGCTTGCGAAGGATTTCATCGTGAATGCCCACCTTGCCAATGTCGTGCAGCGGTGCCGCTGTCGCGTAGTAGTCGATGTACTCGATGGACTTGATGAACATTTTGAATCGCGGATGGTCCTTGAGCTGTTCTGCGAGCTTTTGTACAATGACCTGTGTACGGCGGATGTGCTCCCCCGTCTCGGGATCGCGATATTCAGCCAAAGAACCGAGACTCGTAAGCATGACCTTCATCGTCTTACGGATGTCGGCAGTCTTCTCGTCTACGAGGTCGTTCAAGTGGTCGCGCTGGAATTTGAGGTCGAGCTGGTTCTTGATGCGCAGCTTGACAAGCGATGGATTGAACGGCTTGGTGATGTAGTCTACGGCTCCTAGGTCAAGCCCGGTCTGCTCGCTTTTTGCATCGGCCTTTGCCGTAAGGAAAATGACTGGCGTATCGTGCAAAATATTGCGCTCGTGCAACTGGCGCAACGTTTCGTAACCGTCCATCTCGGGCATCATCACGTCGAGCAGGATAAGATCCGGATGAATCTTTTCAGTCAGAGAGATTCCCTTTTCGCCATTCAGCGCTACATAGATATCGTAATCCATAGACAGGATACCGTCCAATACATCGATATTGGTCTTGGTATCGTCGATGACTAGAATCTTGGCGCGAGGTTTTTCCATATATTTGAATATATGCCTTTTTTTAAAAGTGGAACATATTATTCTATTCCAATATGGAATATAAACATACGTGAACGGCAAAAAAACGTATATTAAGAAAATGAAGCGCTTTTTAGCCCCTTTTTCTGTGATATTCGTCATTGGGCAGTCATTTGCCCAGGATGACGTGACCCCGCTATGGCAGGCGTTCGCTAAAATGGAGCCCGCGGGCATCCACGACCTCTACAATGACCTCGACCTCCCCGACACGATATCCGCCGCCGGCGAGAAGTTCTACGTCACCTGGGAAAGCTCCGATACACTCTTTTTGGGGCACGATGGCCGTATCAACGGGCGACTGGTGGGCGAAAACCACGAAGTGACTCTCACAGGCACCCTGTACGACAACGTCATCGGGAGTACGGAGACAAAGGTCAACAAGTTCAAGGTCTCTATCCACGGGTTTGAGCCGTACTCCAACTACTTGTTCGCCTACTTCCCGGCCAATAACAACGAGAACATCTACTACGCGCTGAGCAACGACGGCTACAACTTTACCGCCATGAATAACGGGAACCGCGTGGTAGCTGCTGATACCGTGAGCATCAAGAAGGGACTGCGCGACCCGCACGTACTGCGCGCTCCCGATGGCTGGTTCTACATGGTGAACACCGACATGAAGAGCGCCGAGGGCTGGGCAAGCAACCGTGGCATGGTACTCATGCGCTCCCGCGACCTTATTAGTTGGGAACATAGCACAGTCCATTTCCCCGACAAGTACAAGGGCAAGAACTTCGCGAACGTGACCCGCGTATGGGCCCCCGAGACGTTTTGGGATGACACCTACGACAACGGCGACGGCACCAAGGGCCGCCCGCTCGTGTATTTCTCGCTCCTGACCAACGACGGCACCATCAGCTATGACAAAGTGTTCTACGCCTATGCGAACAAGGACTTTACCGATTTGGAAGGCGAACCGACGCATTTCTTTGACCGCGGCAAGTCGACTATCGACATGGACATCGTCTACAACCCCGTCGACCAGAAGTACCACGCATTCTACAAGAACGAGGGCGACGGCGGCATCTGCAAGGTGACTTCGTATTCTCTCATGCCTGCAAGTGGAATGGCCACCGGTTCGCAGTGGAGCAAGCCGAGCAAAGCTTTGCAGCAGACGACCGAAGCTGTCGAAGGAGCAGGCGTGTTCAAACTCATCAACCAGAATGTCTGGGTGCTGATGTACGACTGCTACAACAACGGGCATTACCAGTTCACCACCAGCAGCGACCTTGAAAACTTCAAGTTCGTGCAAGACACCAAGACAAGCGGAGCCTTTACACCCCGCCACGGCACCGTGCTCCCCATTACCGCCGAAGAGACGGCTAAACTCATGAAGGCCTTCCCCACCAAGGATTTTGAGCCTCGCGTCATTGACATTCCCGATTCTATTGGCGTGTGCGATGGCAAGAAGGTCGTGGCCCCGTGCAGCGGCACGAAGATTATCCCTTATGTGAAAGTTGGCGACGGCGAATGGGACGAAACTCGCGACTTGAACGTCAAGAAGGGCGCGAACGTGACCCTTGGCCCGCACCCGTGGGACGGCAAAATTTGGAGCTGGAACGGCCCGGACAAGTTCAAGTCCACCGACCGCGAAGTTACGCTCAAGAATGTGGACGGCGACAACAGTGGCTACTACACCGTAGTTTACACCAACGAGACCGGCTGCAAGAGCCAGGCCAGAATCAAGATTGTGGTAGACGACCCAGACAAGCCCTACGTGGAAGAAGATACCACGACAACCCGGATTGCAAAGGATAACCGCAAATTCATTCGACCGCTGCAAATAAACGGCAAGCCCGTCTATTTTGACTTGCTCGGCAACAGGCTCAAGGCCAAGCCGAGAAACGCCGTGACCATAAAGAAATGAACCTCTTGGAGAGGAAAATGACGACACGCTTTGAAAAGAAAGTTTGGCTCTCTAGCCCCACGATGCACGGCGACGAAATCAAGTATGTAACCGAAGCCTACGAAACCAACTGGATGAGCACCGTCGGTGCGAACATCAACGAAGTCGAAAAGCTCGCTGCCGCTCATGTGGGTTGCAAGTACGCCGTGGCGCTCTCTGCGGGTACGGCTGCGCTCCACATGTGTACCAAACTTGCCGGCGAGGCTCTGTATGGCATGCCCAAGGTGGGCGAAGGAACTTTGCGCGGGCACAAAGTGTTTTGCAGCGACATGACGTTCGATGCGACCGTGAACCCCATCGCCTACGAGAATGGCGAAGCGGTGTTCATTGACACTGAGTACGACACATGGAACATGGATCCCGTTGCACTTGAGAAAGCTTTTGAAATTTATCCAGACGTGCGCCTCGTGGTTCTTGTTCATTTGTACGGAACGCCCGCCAAGGTCGATGAAATCCGCGAAATTTGCAAGCGTCACAATGCGTTGCTCATCGAAGATGCTGCCGAAAGCTTTGGTGCCAGCTACAAAGGCAAGCAAACAGGCAATTTGGGAGATTACAGCGCCATCAGTTTTAACGGGAACAAAATCATTACCGGTTCTAGCGGCGGTATGTTCCTCACCGACAGCCAGGAAGATGCCGAAAAAGTCCGCAAATGGAGTACGCAGTCGCGCGAGGCTGCTCCGTGGTACCAGCACGAAGAAATCGGCTATAACTATCGCATGAGCAACGTGATTGCTGGAGTGGTGCGCGGCCAAATGCCCTACCTTGCCGAACACATTGCGCAAAAGAAGGCGATTTACGAACGTTACCGCGAAGGGCTCAAGGGCCTGCCTGTGTGCATGAACCCCTACGATGCAAAGAACAGCGAACCGAACTTTTGGCTCAGTTGCATGATTATCGATAAAGACGCCATGTGCAAGCAGGTTCGTGGCGAAACCGAAGCTTTGTACACGCATGAGAAGGGCAAAAGCTGCCCCACCGAAATTCTCGAACGCATCGCCGCCATGAACGCCGAAGGACGCCCCATCTGGAAACCCATGCACATGCAGCCCATGTACATGAGCCACGCGTTCATCACTGCAAATGGGAACGGTCGCGCCCAAACTAATGCCTATATCGCAGGTAGCTTCAACGATGTGGGAGCCGACATCTTTGCGCGCGGACTATGCCTCCCGAGCGACAACAAGATGACCCCGGAGCAGCAGGACGCCATCATCCAGACCATCCGGGAATGCTTCGGGTAATTTGCTTTCATTGATAATGCAAAAAAAAACACTCCCAATGTGATGTGAACCCCGAAAGTTGGACACAACTTTCGGGGTTTACATGTACCAGAAAC
>CAMJHM010000085.1 GCA_946405515.1 uncultured Fibrobacter sp.
CGGACATCGATGTCTCGAAGCTCGAGAACGTGAAGGCCCTGAACGTCGCGATGCTCGGCAAGCTTTCCAAGCACTTCGACTTTACCGTCGAACAGTGGGAAGTTGCCCTGAACAAGCTTTTCGCCGAAAAGTTCCACGAAGGGAACAAGAAGGCGTTCATGCTTGGCCGCGAAGGCTAATATTCGAATTGCCGGCCTATATTGTATAGGCCGGTTCTTTTTTTAGGATGGGCTTTATGGAGAAGTTATACTGGGTCGTTTTCGGCTGCCTTTTGTGGGTGGCGCGTGTGGCGCAACTCTGTTTCCTCTACTGGATGGACGCTCCGACGGGCGGGCCGATTGTCGAGGATTGGGGGCGGTTCTTCCCGCAGTCGATGGTTGTCGAGGCGGGTATGGCGATGGCGATTGCCTTCGTGTTCGGCTCGGTTTCACTTTTGCTGAAGGGCCATGCCCTGCGCAAGGTGTGGGGTGTGCTTTCGGTTGTTGTCGCGGGCGTGTATATTGTCGCTAGCGGCGGTGACGACGAACTGGTCCGCTGGATGGGCCAGCACCTTTCGCTCTCCTTCTTTGGTACGTATTCCAATGCGGCCTCCGACATGGGCCTCGTCGGGCGAATCTTTATTGGCGGTATCGGGCATTTCTCGCTGAGTATCGGCTGGGGCGCGGTTACGATTTTTGCCGTGGTGATGCTGTACCGCAAGTTGTACTGGAAATGGTTCGGCTCCACGCACAAGAAACCTGCGATGGTTGCGCTCGGAATGTTGCTGATTGTCGCCGCCGTTGGGCTCTCTGCCCGTGTTTGGCTGGTTACGAGCAACATGTGCTGGAACCGCGTTTGCCCGGTGCTGTGGCGCATTGCCGGAGAAATCCGCGAAAACTTTGCCGACCCTGTGAAGGGCGAGGGTTACGAGGCGGGTATCCGTCTGTTGGGCGGCGACCCGTCGAAGGAATATCCCTTCTGGAAGGAGTATCCGCGCGAGGCGGTGTCTATCGCCGAATTCAAGGCGAAGCCGATGGACGAGAGACCCGATATCATCTTCCTCACTATCGAGACTTTCCGCGGTTGGACGGGCGATATGCGCATTGGTACGTCTTGTGAAAAGTTCCATAACCTTTGCCGCCTTTCCAAGAAGGCGCTTTATTACCCGAACGCGCGCAGCGTGGGCTACCCCTCGGTCGAGGGCTTTTTGGGTGTGCTTGCTGGCGTGTGGAGCCACCCGACAAAGTCGTTCCTCTCGGATTACCCTAAGACAAACTTGCGCACCTTGCCGCAGATACTCTCGGATGCAGGTTACTACACCGATGTGCTCACGGCGACGGAGCCGAGCTTCGACAAGTTGGACCCCTGGTTCGATGCGTGGTTTAATCATTGGGAATTCAAGAGCGAAAATCAGCACGACGTTCCGCTGGCCGACCGCTTCCGCGAGGTTTACGCTTCGCGCCCTGTCGACAAGCCAATTTTCTTGAACTGGATGAGTACTTCCATGCATGTGCCGTTCAGCATTCCCTCCGAATATGGCCCGACGCCCGAAGACCCGGATGAGGCATACGTGAGGGCTGTCGCTTACATGGATAGCGCTGTTGGCATTGTCCTTGACGAAATCGAGAAGGGCTCGCGTGCCAACCAGACGTTGATTTTTGTGGTGGGTGACCATGCTTTTGGCAACAATGCACAGCATACGACGCCGGAATATATCGGGACTGTGCAGGAAGGCTATACGTGGGTGCCGTTGATGGTTGTTGGCCCAGGAATCAAGCCTAGCCTCCAGACCGAGGTGGTTTCGCAGGTGGATATCGCTCCGACAATCCTAGATTACCTTGGTCTTGAAATTTCAAATAACTTTGTCGGCCATACCCTTTTGGAACGCATTGCTGACGAACCTGCTGCTGTTGAAATTCCGGCGGATACGACTGCTTCGGCTGATTCGCTTGCTCAAGGTGATTCGGTCGAGGCCTCTGCAAAGGCTCCGGCTTACCTGTTCCGCGCGACATCGCAGTATGCCCCGGTATTCTCGTTCCGCCTTGCAGACATCGCCATGCAGCGGGATTCCCTGACTTACTACGGCAACATGGATGACCCGGAAGCGTCTTCGGTGTTCGCCACGCGACTTGTCCCGGACTGGGATACCTTGCACCTGGCCGAAGGGTTTGTTACCGGACGGCGCTTGGGGGCTATTCCCGCCGATTTCGCCGATACCGAAAAGGCCATGCGCGATGCTGCCGAGGCTTGGCTGTATATCGTGAACAGCAATAAGCTCCGTCCTTGATTTCGCGTGCCCGCATAGGCCCTTTGGGCTTTTTTCTGTGCGTTATAATTTGTAAATTGTACTCGTGGCACGATTTTTGCATAACTTGCGTAAGTTGCATAAGTTTAAAAAGGAAGGCGCCGGGAATGGCGGCTTCCTTGTCGCCGTGTTTTTGCTTTGGGCCCTCGCGTTTTTTGCGGGTTGCGAAGAAATCGAAGAAGAAAAGCCGTGGATCCAGGTGGACCGCCCGCAGATGCTCTTCACCGATACCACCTTGCTCGACAGCTACAACGGCAATGTGCTTTCGTGGAAATTAAAGACGGCCTACCTGGAACGCTGGGCCGACAAGGAGATTGTGTTTGTCCGCCCGATTTTTGTGGACATCTATGACTCTTTAGGGGAACGAGCCGCATTTATGCGCGCTGATTCTGGCCGGTTCGACATGAAGTTTACCTACGTGAACGCCTATGGCCACGTGTACGCCCTGACCCCGAAGGGAGCTTCGGTCCGTGCGGATTCGCTTATTTGGAATAAGGCAGATAACCTTGTGCGCACGGAGAGCTACGTACGTGTGGTTTCCGAAGACGGCGACGTGTTGCAGGGCAAGGGTTTCGAAAGTGATGCGAGGATGGACAACTGGAAAATCCTTGCGAACGTGACGGCCATTTTCCAGGATGCGGCAAACCGCCTGAAAGAAGAAGACCAGAAAGAGGCCAAGGAACATGCGTTGGATTCCCTGAAGGCCGATTCCGTGCAGAAGGCCAATGCTTCGAATGCAACGAACGCACCGCAAAATCCGGCGCCGGCTCCCCAGGCGGGGCAGCCCGCGCCTGCACCTGCGAACCCAGGCGCCGCGGCTCCTGCTGGCCAGCAGGCTCCGGCACAGGCATCTTCTGCGACTTCGACATCTCCGGCTCCTCCTGCCTCTTCCGCCGCGCCTGACACCTCTACCGGCCCGCGCGAGATGAACCCGGAGGCCGATGCGGAATTGCTCAAACAGTCCCGCAGATCTCTCATGCACCACATGCGCCCGAAACCGGCAAAGGATTCTGCTGCACCTGCTCCTGGTCCCGCTCCGGCACCTGCGCCTGCGAAAAAAGATTCTTCCGGGAGCGCCAAGAAATGATGCGCCTCGCCGTTCTCCTTTTGCTGCTTGCATCGACTGCGTTTTCGTCGTCGCCGCTTATCATGAAGCATGCGGATAATCTGAATGTCGCGCGTACTCGAGGCATCTTGAATTTGCAGGGGAGCGTTTTCTTTGTCCACGACAGTATTGAATTCCGTACGGAGTATGCCACGTGGAACAAGGACGCCGAGATGGTGACTTGCAACGGGGGCTTCTTGTTCACGCACCCCTCCGGCTATATCCAAGCGCAGGAGGGCATTTACCAAAAGAAGAACAGCATGGCCACGGCCCGTGGCGACGTGAATGCGGGCGACTCTGCGCACACGTATGCTTTCAAAGGCGAGTACCTGATTTACGACCGCGAGCAAGAAATCCTCACCATGCCCGACCGCCCGAAACTTTTCCAGTTTGAGACGCACAAAGACAGTACGGTCGATACAGTGACCATCGAGGCGCGTCGCATCATCTTCAACAAGAAGGAATCTTTTGCCGAGGCTTACAAAGACGTAAAACTCACGCAGAAGGATATGATTGTCACTTGTGACACGGGCTATTTCGACCGCAAGAACAATTGGCTTTCGCTGACGGGCCACCCGACTTGCGACATGAAGAACTACCACCTCACGGGCGATTCCATTTTCATGGTTCTCGATTCGACGGGTAAACAGCTCCAGTCGGCCCTGGTTATCCGCAATGCGCACGGTGTGCAACAAGAAGAAGACAAGCGTGGCACTCCAGGGCATGTGACCGAGGCTTTTGGCGATACGCTTTATGCCGAGTTCAACGATGGCAAGATAGAGCGTTTGTATGTAAACTTGAATGCGCGTGGATTTTTCTACGAAAACGATTTGAAGGAATACCGCAATTTGATGGATGGCGACCGCCTAGACCTTTTCTTTAAGAAGGGCAAGATGGACAGGGCCGTTGTGTCGGGCAAGGCGCAGAGCACCTACTTTTTTGTGAAGAAGGACCGCACTGTGGCGGGCAAGAACGAGGCTACGGGCGACACAATCCATTTGCTTTTCGATGCGCAGAAAAATGCTGTGAAGTCGCTCAGGCTCTTGGGTGGCGGCACCATGGCAAGCGGGCGTTATGTGGATATGGAAAAGACGGCTCGCCAGAAAAAGGCGGCTGAGCTTGATTCCATAAGCAAGATTGCGAATGATAGGATTGCAAAGGCTGCTGCGAAAAACGATTCGACTGCGAAAGTCGTGGCACCTGCTCCTACAGGGAAGACGGATGCGTCTAAGGGGAAGGCTGTAACACCTACGGGAAAGACGGTCGCACCGGCTCCGAAGTCTAAAAACGGGCCTGCTCCGGCTCCGAAACAGCCTACATCGAAGAATGGGACAACGCCTGCAACCGCTCCCAAAAAGCAACCCGCAAGCACGGAGGGTAAACCATGAAGAACCTAGTGAGTACCATACGCACCGACAAGTTGCGCAAGATTTACGGCGGCCGCCAGGTGGTGAGCGACGTGTCTATCAGCGTGTCGCAGGGTGAAATTGTCGGGTTGCTCGGGCCGAATGGTGCCGGGAAGACGACTACGTTCTACATGATTGTGGGCATGGTCCGCCCCGATGCTGGCCACATCTTTTTGGACGACGTGGAAATGACGGACAAGCCCATGTACAAGCGCGCTCGCCTCGGGCTCGGCTACTTGCCGCAGGAAGCTTCCATTTTCCGCAAGCTCTCTGTGGAAAACAATATCATGGCTATCCTCGAGACGCAAGACATGAAGCGTCGCGAACGCAAACGCCGCCTGGAAGAACTCCTCGAGGAATTCAAGATTACGCATATCCGCAAGACAAAATCGATGAGCTGTTCGGGTGGCGAACGCCGCCGCTTGGAGATTGCGCGCGCCTTGGCGAGTGACCCCTCGTTCCTTTTGCTCGACGAACCGTTCGCGGGCATCGACCCCATCGCCGTGGCCGACATCCAGTCCATCATTTCGGGGCTCAAGGACAAGGGCATGGGCATTTTGATTACCGACCATAACGTGCGCGAGACGCTCTCGATTACGGACCGCGCCTACATCATGTACAAGAGCCAGGTGCTGACGGAAGGTTCGTCGGAACACCTCGCAAACGACGCCGAAGCAAGGCGCATTTACCTGGGCGACAGTTTCCGCCTGGACTAGGAGATTTTAGATGGACGTTACGATGCAGCTTGGACAAAGCCAACGGCTGGAGCAGACGCTCTCGCCGCAGTTGCTGCAGTCCGTGACCATCCTGCAGAAGAACTCGCTGGAACTCGAGACCGCCATCAAGGAGGAGGTCGAGGCGAATCCGCTTCTGGAATTGGACGACGGCGGCGACGACATTTCGTACGAGGACTATGCCGCCGAGGCAGAGAACAGGGATTCCCATGGCGACGATGAGGCCAACTCGGGCGAGTCCATTGACCCGCGTGAATACGAACGCGGCGACCTGGACGACAGCGCTGCGGTGGACCGCGGTATGCTTGACGGTGCGACGAATGCCGAACTGGATTGGGGTTCCTACCTGAACGACGGCTACTCCGACACCGACGCTCCTTTCAAAGATTTGAACGCCGGGCCAGCAGATCCGGACGACGAATGGGACCGCCCTGTGAAGGACGTGGACCTGAGCCTGCAAGACAAGCTCAAGAACCAGCTGCGCGAATGGAACGGGACGCACGAACTGCAACAGCAGTTACGCGAGGCCGGTTGCGACGATGCGCATTTCCGTAGCTTGGTAGAGTACCTTATCAATTCATTGGACGAGAACGGCTTTGTTCAGGGGCTCAAGGCGGGCGCGGCCATTGCGAGAGCAATGGCGAGCGATGCCTTCGTCGTCGAGATTGAGTCGGTGTTGTCCCACGAAAAAGAACTGGACGAGGCATCGCTCCCTGTCCGCGAGGCTTTCCACGTCTTGCAGTCGTTCCAGCCTCGCGGCATTGGCGCCCGCGATTTGCGAGAATGTTTCCTCATTCAGGCTTATGCTATCCCGGATTTCCCTGAACTCGCCATCCGCATCCTCGAGACGCATTTCGACGACCTGAACGCGCTGCGCTATGCAAAGATTGCCAAGGATCTGGGCGTGTCGACCGATGCCATCCAGCAGGCTGTAGGCAACCTTGCCCGGCTGACCCCGCACCCTGGCCTCCAGATTTCTAACGCCCCTTCCATGTCGATTTCCCCGGACATGCGCGTGTACGAGAAACGCGGCCATTTCGAGGTCGAGGTCTTCAAGTCCAGGAGCCAAAAATCCCTGCGCATAAACAAGATGTACCTTGAAATGTTGCAGAACAAGAGCTTGCCCAAGGCTGACCGCGATTTTATTGCGGACAAGCTCCGCCGTGCGAAGGAGTTCATGACGGCTGTAGACAACCGCCATTCTACCATGGAACTGGTCATGCGCGCCATCGTCAAGCGCCAGAAGGATTTCTTCGAGAAGGGCCCGGCCGCGCTCAAGCCCATGATTTTGCAAGAAATCGCCGACGACGTGGGCCGCGACGTGAGCACCGTGAACCGCGTGACAAACGGCAAGTATGTGGAAACGCCATTCGGTGTGCGCGAACTGAAGGATTTCTTCACTTCTGGCGTCAAACAAGGGGAATCCTCCGATGCCGCCGTGGTCGGTTCGGCCCAGATTTTGGACACGATCAAGGCGCTCGTGGCCGCCGAAGACAAGAAAAAGCCCCTCTCGGACCAGGCCATTGCCGATAAACTTTTGGAGCAGGGGATCAAGGTCGCCCGCCGCACGGTGGCCAAATACAGGGAGGAAGAGCTCAAAATTTTGCCCGCCCGATTGCGGAAAATGGTCTAATTTGGGCATTATTCCCGTTTGGATGGTAATTTTGTAGCAAAAATGTGCGAAAAGGTTGTTTTTTTTGCAAAAAAAGATGTATATACTCTTAATGCGGAATGGAAAGTACCCTTCTGCACTAAAACTCACGGAGGTTTTACTATGGATATCAATTTTTCTGCTCGTCATTTTAATGCATCTGCCGGTCTCCAGGATCGTATTCAGGAAGAAATGGATAAACTCGCTCGTTTTTACCCGAACATCACTAGCGCCTCCGTCATCCTAGACCACGAAGTGGAACATCTGCGTCATTGCGAAATTTCCATCAACATTACTGGTTCCGTGGTTGTGGCGTCTGCCGATGAAGAAAACATGGGCAAGGCAGTGGATGTGGCTCTTGAACGCGCCAAGATCCAGCTGAAGAAGGCCAACGACAAGCAGAACGACCACCGCGCACAGCCGCTTTCCGATTTGGCATAGTTCGTGGCGGACAATAAACTGAAAGATCTCAAGATCCTGCACCGGGAGAAGCTCTCGGTGCGGGACTTTTTTTGCCATTACGGCAAAGACCTGCAAATGGTCCAGTGCTCTCCAGAAGAGGACCTGGATTCCTTCATTGCCGAGAGTGGTATTCACCGCCCGGGGCTTGCCATGGCAGGCTATACGGCAGTGTACAGTTCGCAGCAGATTCAGGTGGTGGGCCATACCGAATGGAACTACCTGGAATCGATTGGTCCCGAGGCCCGCAAAAAGATTTTTGACAATCTTTCGGTCTTTCACGCTCCGATGTGGGTGGTGACGCACGACCAGACCCCGCACAAGGAGCTCCGCGAGATGTGCCTCAAGTTGCACATACCGCTGTTTTTCACGACGCTCCACACTTACGAGTTTAACAAACTCTCCCAGCGCATCCTGGAAGAATACTTTGCCCCGCACGCCATTATCCACGGGAGCTTGGTCGACGTTTACGGCATAGGTATGCTTTACGTGGGCGACAGCAACGTGGGCAAGTCCGAATGCGTCTTGGACCTTGTCGAAAGCGGCCACCGCATGGTCGCCGACGATGTCGTGCATATCAGCCATGTGGGTAACTGCATCGTGGGCCGCCCCGACCCGCTAATCCGGCACCACATGGAAATTCGCGGCGTGGGAATTCTGGACATCCGTTCGATGTTCGGTATCCATGCTATCCGCAAGGTGAAAAAGATTGAGGTCATCGTGGAACTCCAGCCGTGGCGGCAAGACGTGAGCTACGACCGCACGGGCCTGAACGAACAGCAGGAATCGATCATGGGCGTCTCTATCCCGAAGGTTATCATTCCTGTGGCGCCGGGCAAGAACTTGACCGTGATATCCGAAGTTATCGCGATGAATGCTTTGATGAAGATGAACGGCCAGAACGTGGCCCAAGAATTCAACGAGACCCTGATGCAGAAAATCAAGGCGAAGGCGAAGGGTGAATACTCCGACGACCTCTTGCAAGTTGATCCGCAGCATTGGTCTCCGTACGAATAAAGATGAATAACGTTGTTTACAAGATAAGGCAAAATATCATCCCGTTCTGTATCGCGGTGGTGCTGCTTACAGGCATTTGCGGCGCATGGTTTTTCTATCATCCGTCCAGCCCGTATCACGAGCGCATGGTGTTTGTCGTGAGCTTCGACAAGATTGGTACGCTCAAACCGGGTAACCGGGTTGCGGTCCGTGGTATTGGTTGCGGGCAGGTACTCAGCGTGAAATTGACCGACGATGCGGTTTACGTGACGGCAGAGGTGCTTGCCAGCACGAAGATTCCCAAGAACTCGCAGTTCAGGCTCATTACCGCAGGGCTCATGGGCGAACGCGAACTCAACGTGCTTTCGGGTGATGGCAAGGAATACATCGCTGACGGCGATACCGTGAAGGGCATGTACGAAGAAGGCGCTGCAGGCATTACCCGGAGCCTTCGCGAGATTCTTGCAGGTATCCGCGAAATCCGGCAGGAACTCGAAGCGACGGACAGTACCGTGATTCGCCCGATGGACGAGCAGGTGATGCGTGTGGGGCGGAAGGCGACCCGGCTCGTGTCTACCGTGACGGTCCGTATCAAGAGGTGGAAATCTGAACTGGATACGCTTCTGAGCGATTGCAGTACGCTCCTGGCCAATGTGGATTCCGAACTGGATGTCGTGGTGGAAAGGGGCGGAGAGGCCGCCGAGAGGGCAAAAGAGATCCTTCCTCGGGTCAAGGACCTCATCGAGAAGACGAAGTCTCTCCAGACTTATGCAGACACCCTTGTGAAGAAGATGGGAGCCGATGACAACTCAATTGGGCTGATTTTGGCCGAAAAAGGCCGGTTATCGGAGGAACTGGACCGGACCGCGGCAGATATCGATGCCTTAATCGAGGACTTGAAAAAGCAGGGCTTGAAATTGAATGTGGATATTTTTTAACATTGGGTGTTGCTTTTTGTAAACAAAAAGGATAGATTACAACGACAACGGGCACCCTAGGTGCAATACGTCTAAATTACTCTACTAGAAGGAGTTCATATTATGGCCGAAAAGAAACCCGCAAGAATGAGCGATGCCGATCTCAAGTTTTTTGAGGAGATGCTGTTGGAAAAGCGCCGCCAGTTGGTGACTGCCCAGAGCGAGTCCGAAAAGGCCAACGTGTTCCAGGGGCAAAAAGCCCAAGCCGGTGACGGCGCCGATTCTGACAGTGCCGATTCCGCCACGGATTACAATTCCCTCGAAACGAACTTCTCGCTTGCTGCCCGCGAAGGCAAATACCTCGTGTACCTCGAAGAGGCGCTCACGCGCATCCGTAAGGGCACCTTCGGCGTGTGCAAGGTTTGCCAGGAACTCATCCCAAAGGCCCGCCTTATCGCCGTCCCGACGGCAACCAAGTGCGTGAACTGCAAGGAAGAGACCAAGAAGAAGGAACAGGAAAACAACCGCATCGAGATGGCGAAGCTCTTTGCCGAAGAGCAGCGCAAAGAAATGATGCGCAAGAACGCTGGCCGCTAGTTTTCTTGACGCTTCTGAAAACGGCGTTCTTAGACAAAGCCGTTCATTTGGATTTTACGAAAAAAGGACTGCATTGCTGCAGTCCTTTTTAAGTTCTGGATTGTTTAGGGGCTATTCGCCCCTCGCAATGACGCGCTGAGACGGCGCTTCGGCAAGCTCAGCGACCTTCAGGGACCTTAGATCTCTTCAATGCTCGCGTGGTATTCCTGCAAGCTCTTCACAGCACCATGGCCGTTGCGGGCGGCGGCGATGCCCTTCACGGTGTTGTAGGCACCGGCGAGGGTCGTGATGTAAGGAACCTTGTACTTGATGG
>CAMJHM010000086.1 GCA_946405515.1 uncultured Fibrobacter sp.
GCACCAGTGGAATTGGCGAATCTGGTCACAGGACCCAGTCAAAAATGCAATTTGGCGGAAAATATAGATAATAGACGAGAGACGAGAGACGAGAGACGAGAGAAAAAAGGCCCAAAAAAGGTGTTTTTGGGGTGATATTGCTATCTTTACGTCCTGAAAATGCTTGAATCCCTGAACTTTCACTTTTCTTTCTACGACTGGCTCCTGATTTTCATGGTCACGGCCCTCGGAACGCTGAGCGCCTACCTGAAGGACCCCCAGCTCAAGGCCGTCACGGCGACCATCCCCATCCCCTGCGGGTTCGCCTACATCGCGGTCGGGCTCCCCATGGGCACCGCCAACGCCATCTCGGGATTCATGTGCCTGCTGTACGTGCATATCGTGCGCATCCTGCATTACAAGGTGAAGATTCCCATCGTCCCAAGCATTGTCGCGGGCCTCGCCTTCTTTGTCGCGCTGGGAACGTTCCTCATGCCCCGCATCCCCGAAGGGGAAATCTACTTTATCGCCGTATGCGTATTCGACCTTGTCGTGGGAATCATCCTCTTCCAAAAGCAATCCTACAAGTCCGGGACCCGCTACAAGACTCCCCTCCCCGTCTACATCAAGGCCCCGGCCATCGCGGGCGTCGTCGCGGGGCTCATGCTCATCAAGCGGCTCATGGGCGGATTTTGTACAAGTTTCCCGATGATGAACTCCATCGTGAGCTACGAGAGCCGATTCTCGCTAGGCGACCAGTGCCGCCAACTCCCGCTGTTCCTCATCGCAGGGCCGTTCATGTTCGCCGAGATGCGCTACATCGAGATATTCCTGCACCTGAACCACTGGATTGTACTGCTGTGCGGCTACGTCCTGTTCGCCGCCATCTACTGGCCCCTGAACAAGGAACTCAAGCGCCGGAACGAGGCTGCCTGCACAAAATATAGCCATGCGGAGAACTTGCCCGTTAAATAACGTTTACCGCATAGACCATCACCCCATATTTGTATATATTAGACAAAAACAAAAAATAGAGGCTTAAATGAAAAAGAGCGTTTCTCTCCTCCCCGCCATGGCGCTTTCCGTAGCATTCCTCGCCGCCTGTACCGACGATTCCTCCAGTGGAAGCAACCCGTCCGCAACCGATCTCGGGCAGTCCAGTTCATCAACAGATTTGCAGGTTCCCACCAGCAGTGACATTACACCGAATTCAAGCAGCGAAATCGCCCCATCATCAAGCAGCGCCGCACCAGAAGTTCCCGAAACGGTCAATCCAGCCGACATCGTGCTCGACGAGGCCGGATTCGCCGACATCCAGTACGTTTACCGCAGCTTGCAGCCCAATGAAAAAGCAATTTTCCTCCTGCGTCACGCCGAACGGACAAGTTCCGTCAAGAAAACAGCCCCCCTTACCGAAGATGGCGAAGAACAAGCGTTGTCGGTTGGACGCAAGCTGGTAGGCAATGACGAATTCACGTTCACGCACACCGATTTCACGAGAACATACCTGACTTGCCAAAACATCGCCATCGGGAGAGGCCAGGCAACCTTCCCCAACGACACCAATGACACGTTCACAGAAGCCTGGTACATAAGCAATGACAGCCTTCTCAAAGAATACTCGAAGAATCCGAGCAGTTCAAACATGGTCATCTCAAACTGGTCTTACACCGGTGAATTCGCAGACGCATTCTATGACTTCAACACAAAGAACGAAGAAATGCTAAACCTGCTCATGAGCTATTATGCAACACCCAGCCGCGTAAAGGTCATCTGCTCTCACGACAACTTCCTCGTCCCATTGACCGTTTACCTGACAAACAAGGCCGTCAATTTGCGCTTGTACGAAGACAACAAAAAATGGCTTAACTATCTTGCCGGCGTTGCCATCATTACAAGCGATACTGGAGAACGTCGCATTTACGCCATCAAGGGGCTTGATTCCGGCGTCCGGTAAAAACATTCTATAAAACAAAAATTAAAATCCCTTGCTTCACATTGAGCAAGGGATTTTTTTACATCCAAAGTCAACCTCTAAAAATTGCTTTGGGAAAGAAATTCCGAAAATGAATTTTCAGAGGGAATCTAAAGTTTATTTACTGGATTTTTTCTTGTCGCCCTTACGATACACGCCCGTCTTGACGGTTCTCGTTTCCTTGTGACCATCTTCGAACTTGAACAAGATCTTCCAGATGTAGATTCCAGTACCGACTCTCCGGCCCTTATCGGAACGCTGGTTCCAATGCAAGAAACTCTGCTTGGTCCGATCGTCGGATTTACTGCGAATAGACTGTTCCATCTCCCCGTCATAACCGAACTTCTGCTTGAAATTCGTGACGTAGGTTGCGATTCCATCAAAGATGTAGACTTCGGCCGTGTACGGAGACAAAGTCTTCACGCTAATGGCAGAAACCGTATCGGGCAACTTTTCCCAATCATCGCCCTCAGGAGGAATCCACTTCGCCGTTTTGCCGATGCCACTGACCGGTTGTACAGGCTTAACCTCGCCAAGGTAGAACGTGCCATCTTTTCCGTCCACCTTGATACCCCCACGGCCAAGAGAATTACCCACCAAATCCTCATAGTGGGCCTCGGGAGCCGTAGACAAGCAATAACCCGCCTTGAGTGAATACCCATCAAGAACGAGAGTCCACTGACGGCCATTCTCACGAATTTGAGGAGTCTGTTTCAATTCCAGCGGATACGTGAGAGTGTCGTCACACGATTCCGAGTAACGGAACAGCTTTTTCCAGGCGTTCTCGCTCCCGACATTCTTGATGGGCTCGGACATGGTGACAATGAGCGTATCAGGCGGAGTATCCGAATTCGGGTCCATATAATCGTCAAGATCAACCTTGCCCGGTCGCTTGGTCGCCTTTGCCGGAACAGCACCCACCTTATCCGAAAGCAAAACGTTTTCCAGTTTGTCGGAGTGAATTGTTGAGAAACTCAAGAACGGCTTATGGGCAGTATCAGCCCGAGTCAAACCATACTTGTAAGGTTTGTTGATGTAGGCTTCAAACCATTTCCCGTCCTTTCGGTTCATCTCAATGGTACCAGCGGGCACATAGCGCCATTCGCCACGGTTGGAATTCCAGAAGATCGAGTCGATACTCGTGATGTTGTCTTCCCGTTCTTCCTTGAAATGAATTCGTACGAAATCGGCGCGACCGTCAAGATCCTTATCGTAAATCTCGGCAGTATCCGCAATGAGCGAGTACTCAATGGAATCACGTGGTGACGGTACAATAGAATCCTCGGGGATTGTGTCCGTTTCCAAAGTATCGGATTCAACAAAATGAATCCTGCAAGCTTCCGTAGAATACGTTCCTTCCTTCGGATCGCGAACAATCGCACCCCTTGCATCCATCACGCGCAAGTAGTAATTAATACTAGAGAATTCCCTCACGTTTGCGCGGAATTCAACAGACCAGGTATCATTCTCAACAGAATACACAAGCCCAACTTCTTGGAAGATAACAGCCTGCGCATCCCTGTAGTACAACGTCGCAGAGCCGATGCCATCGCTGTCCTTGATTTTGAAGGAGAATGTCTTGATATCTGTCGTAGAGTCTTCGCACGCTACAGAAACAACTTCGATTATCGGGATATCGTTGTCGACGAAGATTGTGTAGGGCTGCATCGACGGATTCTGGAGTTTCGGGGACTTACCCGTCTGGCCAGCAGTGTCTATCGCGGTGACATAGAAATCAAGACCCGGCGCCATGACGAGGTCTGCAGGGACCGTGAATTCCCAGAGGTTGTCGCGCACATTCTGCAATGCATATGGAGTGAACGTGCCGTAGACATCGCCGGTTGTACGCAAATACACGTTGGCAGACTGGATTTGCAGCGAAGTGTTTATGTACACACCAATCTTGAGTGCATTGTTCGATGCCTGCGGAGTTGCAATGAGGTCCCAGGTATCGTCCGTAAGCACGATGGACGGAGGCGTAGCGCTTTCGTTCCATGTGGCCGCATCACTTGTAGATATGCCATTGAACTTTGTACCAATGACAACGGTGTGCGTTTCCCCGTTCGCAACAGTATCCGGAGACTGGAAACAAACAACATATTGCGAAAGAATATTGTCGCGAATACCAGCATAAAGACCAGCAAGTTCATTCGCATCACTTGCAATCGAGAACGTTCCGCCCGTACCGGTAGCCAGGTTTTCCAGCGGGTATCTCAACTCACTTTCAAGTGCAATTGAATATATGGTCGTCTTCTTCGCATTGGCGAGATCAATGGTCCCTCTCAAGTCAATGGAACCGCTGTTGTTATCCCCATCGGAGAACACGACAACGGCCGTCGTATTGGTCTCGTTCACAATCTGATTGATGCCAACAACAGTTCCTGTAATAATGTTCGTCTTCGAACTCACTGCACCAATAGAATCTACGGCTTGGAGCAGCATGGACTTGTTCGAAGTCAGGGACTGATGGACCACAGTAGAATCGTTCCCTCGGAAACCAACGATGGCAGTCCTGTCAAATGGGCCCATAGTGTTTATGAACGAACGAATCGCATCCTTCGCCTTATCCACACGATGATTGATTCCCATCGAAATACTCTCATCGACGACAATGACAATCGAAACACCCGACACATTATTGATGCTTGTCACCTCAGGCTTGACAGGCGATCCGTCCTGGGTCAAAGTGAAATCTTCGGAAACAAAACCATAGAAGGAATGGCCCGAGTTCTGGTCCGTAACGGATACCTGCGCACAAATTTCGGGATAGTTGCCAATATCCAGTTTCGAGATGTTCAATACCGGAACCGCAGACTCATCGTTCGTGAAAGTCGCCTTTACAGAGCAAAGCGAATCAATCAAAGAAACAACCGTCCTAGACTGTTTCGGAGAAGAAATTTTCATATCGCCCTCGGTATTCACCCAGGACTTGAACTTGTAGCCACCATAGGGCCAAGCAGTCAAAATCGTCTCCGCACCCGGATTCATGTACACAGTTCCAGACGGGTTGACCGCACCTTCCCTGGCGGTCAAAACATTCAACACATAAGGTGTAGAAATCCAGGCCTTGAACGACGTATTCGGGATGCCACTCGTGCTGTCTTGAAGGGTCCAATATAACGGAGTACCGGGAGTCCCTTTGAAAGTGAAACTCGTCGTGCCACTGACGGCATTTTCGGATTCGACATTCGCAAACGTCTTGTCCGTTCCGTATTCCTTGAGAATCGCCGCAACGGGATTAACGGGCTCAAAACTAATCAAGTACGTGGCCGTGTCAGGCGGGGTCCAGGTGAAGCGGATAGCCGATCGAGTCGACTCGCTATAGTAGTGCTTCTGGAAATTGAAGGTTTGCTTTGTCCTGGTAAGCGAATGGACGGAGCTCTGCTTGAACCGGGCCTTCAGCTCGGTATTCGCAGTGATGGTCGCAAAAGTAAAGGGAGCTTCGCTGTCGTCAATGACGGGCGAACCCGACACGACTTGCCAGTCAGAGAAACGATAACCGCTATTTGCCTCGGCACCGATGGAATACTTCGTACCGGAGTACGCCGTTGCATAGCCACCATCCGGCACGACATTTCCGTTCCCGTCTTGAGAAAGCGAGAGTTTATATGCCTGTGTTGCGTAATTGATAAAGAACGAATTGGGTTTATCCGTCGTATTTGCGATAACGATAGAAAGAGTCTCCCCCGCCGTGAGGGTCAAGGACTCCGAATAAGCCCCCAAGAATTTCTTTGTGACCGACGCCGTTGCGTAGTCAGACGCTGTATATCGGACGTATTTAATTGTATCCTGCGTGTAATCGTTCGACACAACAATAGTATACGGACCATCACTCGGAGCCGTAAAGGTGAACCTGACTCCGGTACTTCCACTGGAAACCTTCTTTGCATACAGGTGATCAGTGAAGTTATATTCGGTCGAAACATTCGTAATTGTATAAATAACTCCAGGGGTGAATACGGCTTTCACTTTGCAGTCACTCTTTAGGTCTACAACTTTTGTCGTTTCACTTTTAACATCAATAACGGAGCATGAGCCCGATGTGACTTCCCAGTGATCAAAAACATTGTCCTTGTCTGGCGTGGCGTAAATCTTTATGGAATCAGAATCAATGACTTTGTCGTTCAACTTGACTTTAGTGCCCGAAGAATCAACCTGAGCATTTCCGTTTCCTGACGCCAAGACTTCCAAGGAATGCATTTTAACAATCCGGATAGCGGTTGAATCCTTCATGTTATGATTGGGATAACGGCTAAGGTAAACAACAAAATAATTCTTGATATTAGCAGGAGCATTGAATGAACATTTTACGCTCCCCGTGGTATAGTTAACACAGTTTTTGCTTGCGATAAAAGAATCGGTAGGAACGGCCGTCGTGAACGTAGAATCTAGAAGAAAATCTACGATACCAAGAACTTGGCTACTTTCATAAACCATCGCATACGACCCAGCTTCCTTAGTTTCATAGAAAAGGCGTAGGCCATATTGTTTATTTCTAGGAATACTCGCACTGTTTTTATAATAATTGAAAACAGTCTTCTTGTCGGTCACCTGATAAATGGGCAAAGTCTGGATGACCCTTCTTATAGCAGCATCATTTGATGACAGAATAAAGCCCGTAGAATCCGCCGTATCATCGGTAAATGTACCCGATCCCGATACAATTTCCCATTTAATGAAATTCTCGCCAGGATTAAGAAAAGTTCGTGACGTGATGGAAAGAGTATCTCCTACAGCCACATTATACGTAGTCGTATCTCCTTCTATAGAGACACTTGCATTCGCACCTGCAGCAAAAACCAAAGAACAAAGGATAAGGACAAAAAAGACGATCAACTCGACCTCTCTCAATAAAAGTTTAAATGCAAAGAATAAACTTGCATTTCCTTATAAAATATACACTTATTTTAATCAGAAAAATGGTAAAGAAATATATAACGCACAATATTTCAAAAAAAGGACGGATCCCCTAGGACCCGTCCCATTGCATTTGCAATTATCTGCTATTAGCGAGCACCGATGCGCTTCATAGCAACGAGCTTGTTGCCAGAAGTGATGCGGACCAGACGAACGCCATTGCCAGCGAACTTGGCAAAGTCGACATCCTTGACAGCACCAGTGAAGGATTCGCTGTGGAGGAGCTTACCGTTCATGTCGAACACGCTGAGCGTCTTGACATCGGCAGCGGAAGCCACAACTTCGAGAGACTGACCAGCAGCAACCTTCGGTTCCTGCTTAGCAACCTTCGGTTCAGACTTGTCTTCGTCCTTGAGGGCGAGCTTCGTGCAGGAAGTTTCAACCCACCAGTAAGAATCCCAGGCGTTTTCGTTGATGACCGAACGATAGCCAGAGCGATCAGCTTTTCTGCCCGGGTTCAGTTCATAGCACTTGCCTTCTTCCATGCCAGTCAGGCCAGCATTGAAGCACTTGCCGACGTAGCCATCCGGAGAATGCTTCTTGTATTCAATGCAGCCCTTGTCAACTTCTTCATAGAGGGTGATGTCGACATAGACCTTTTCGCATTCCGTTTCAACCCACCACCAGGATTCAGAAGCCTGGTTGTTGATCCACTGCGGAACAGGACCACGAGCGGTATTGTAGGTATAGCACTTGCCTTCTTCCATACGTTCGAGGCCAGACTTGTAGCAGTGCTGGTCGTAATCGGCAGTACCGTTCACGAAGTCAACGCACACGTCCTGATAGAACGGAGCGCATTCTTCGACGTCGATGTTGGCAACGTCAGCGCAGTTGACCGGAGTAGCAGAGCTGGCCGGAACAACAGAGCTGCTGGAAACGACGGAGCTGCTAGCCGGAGCGACAGAGCTGCTGCTGGGATCATCGTTGCACCCAACACCTTCATCCGGATCGCAGACGGAGCTGCTAACCGGAGCAACAGAGCTGCTGGAAGTGGCAGAGCTGGCCGGAACGATAGAGCTGCTGGCCGGAGCGACAGAGCTGCTGGCCGGAGCGACAGAGCTGCTGGAAGCAACGGAGCTGCTGGAAACCAGAACGGTATCAGCGCATTCCATTTCAACCCACCACCAAGTCTGGCTAGCAATGTTGTTGATCCACTGCGGAACTTCGTTACGATCGGTATTGAACGTATAGCACTTGCCGTCAGCCATGTCGAGCAGGCCGCTCTTGTAGCAGTGCTTATCATAGTCACCCGAGCCGTTTTCGAACGGAATACAACCCTTGTCCTTAAGGGTGTAAGTATCCGGATTACGCGGCGGAATTACCGGAGCATCATAGCACGGAGTTTCAACCCACCACCAGGTCTGGGTGGCAACGTTGTTGATCCACTGCGGAACTTGGTTACGATCAGTATTGAACGTATAGCACTTACCGTCAGCCATTTCAAGGAGGCCGCTATTGTAGCAGTTCTGGTCATAATCACCAGTACCGTTCACAAAAGCAACGCAGCCCTTTTCGGCCCAAGCGGGAGTAGATTCCTGAGCAGCTGCAAACGATGCGAGCATCGCCACAGCCATAGATGAATAGATAAATTTCTTCATACTACCTTCTTTTGCCTTGGTTGTGAAATAATATTTTACAAGGCAGAGAACAATATAACAAATTTTTTCGGTCGTTAGGAACGAACAAAATATTTAGTTAGTTTTTTTGTAACTAAATTTATACTTATTATTATGAATAAACATGAAGCGACTTTGTTATAACTGCACGCCCTACAAGGGATAAGGCTCAAAATAAGGTAACAAGATGTCCACAAAAACACCCCATTTTTTTATACAAATGTTTATAAAGTTTTACAAAAATAGTTCAAAAAAAAGCCCATTTGGGCAAAAATTAATGGTTTTCATTGGCCGATGGAGCCAATTTTCTGAAAAATTTCAGCCCTTCAAAGTCGTCTTTGAGGATTTGTACAACCGAACCTATCAGATAAAGGCTTCCGGTAACCAACAGCGGACCCTCAGACGCACTTAAAATACCTTGTACATAATCATCCGAAAGTTCCTCTCCACTCGACACAACCCCACCAAGAGACTCAATTTCAGTTCGCAAGTCCGAAAGTTCCCGGAAACGCGGATAAGGTGTTCTCGCGACATGCCAATGGCTCACATGGGGCATCATCAAACGGAGCATTTCATGGAGGTCCTTGTCCTTGAGAGCACCAAACAGGCAATGAAATTTTTGCCCTGGGAAATATTCGTCCAAAGCCTGCACCAAGCGACGGACCGCATGTGAATTGTGCGCCCCGTCCAATATGACCTTCACGGTTCCATCCGATCCTGCCAGGGTCTGCATCCGCCCCGCCCATGAACGCGTCGCAAGCGATTCTACAGATAAAATATCATCATAACATTTTCTGGCACAATCCGGAGCATTCAAGAACAATTCGGCAGCCTTGAGCGAGAGGCTTGCGTTTTCGACATAATGACGGCCAAGATTCGGGAGTTTGACCCCAGTCCGGACCTCGGGTACAACAACGGAGGCACCGAGAGCTGTAGCGTATTCACGCGCATTCTCAAGCAAATCCGGCCCAAGCCCACCTAGAACAAATGTCTTGCCGGCGCCATTGCCGACAACGTCCGAAACTTCGCCCGGCACCCCCAGCACCCCCATCTTTTCGCGAAGAATTGCCGATTCCGTAGGCCCGAGGACCTCGGTATGTTCAAGCCCGATACCGGTCACGACAGCCATCTCGCCGTCAGCGACCGCAGTGCTGTCGAGACGCCCGCCCATGCCCGCTTCGAGCACGGCCACATCGACGCCCTTCTCTGCATAATAGAGGAACGCTGCAACGGTCAAGACCTCAAAAAATGTGGGTTCCAGAGCGGGTTTGCCGAACGCAACCTGCGCCGACGACACGGATTCAGCCGCCTGTTTTACCTGCAACAAAAGCCGGTCAAGGTCCGCTTCTGAAATAGGTTCATCGTCAACGCGGATGCGTTCCCGTAAACTCACCAGGTGCGGACTCGTATAAAGCCCCGCCTTAAGCCCATGAGCCTGCAAGATGCCAGCCAAATAAAAGCTCGTCGAGCCCTTGCCGTTCGTGCCCACGACATGGATAGACTTGAATTTCCGCTCCGGATTCCCAAGCGCATCGCAAATCATGCGCGTAGAATCCAGCCCAGGAACCATCCCGAACATCAAGCGAGTTTCAAGATATTTCATGCCATCGGATAACATGCGCGCAAATATAGGAAAGAGACGAGAGACGAAAGACGAGAGACGAGAGAAAGTAGACAGTTGGAAGTAGGCAGTAGACAGTAGGAAGTAGGCTTGTCATTGCGAGCCGAAGGCGAAGCAATCTCTAGATATGAGCTAGGGGCTAGGATCTAGGGGCTAGGGGCAATGAGGTGTGAGGTCGGCACTTCGTGCCTTTGAGGGCGCTGCGCTGTGAGGTAAGTAGGAAGTAGACAGTAGACAGTA
>CAMJHM010000087.1 GCA_946405515.1 uncultured Fibrobacter sp.
TATCGGAAACTATATTTAGACAAACAACCTGTCTAAATTATTGTCCGCATCCCCACTTGTGACTTTAAACGAAAGCGGCAATAAACGCGGCCTCCACATCAAAAAAATGCCCTTTGCGTTTACCGAGCAGGGCGTCGCCATGCTAGCCTCCGTTTTGCGCAGTGAGACTGCAATTCGGGTTTCGCTCCAAATCATGGACGCTTTCGTCGAGATGCGACACTACCTGATGCAAAACGGAGGGCTGGTTCACCGTCTTTCCAACATAGAAACAGAGGTTTTAGACCAAAGAACCAAACTTCTCGACCACGACCGTAAACTGGACGAAGTCTTCGAGGCGATGGATCGCGGCGAGCTCAAGTCAAAGGGATTGTTCTGTTGGTGCCGACAAAAACGGCTATTGGAAAGTTTCCGCAATTTTGTCCAATTTTTCCATATACCCCTTCGTATAGATTTCGGGTGTAACCGCGACGCAGTTGGCAAAAGTCGCGAACGAAACACTAACATAGGAGTAAAATCATGGAAAAAGCTATCCTCGGCAACGATATTTTCGAAAAATTCAACGAAGGCGAGCTCAAGCTCCCGGGCAAAACAATCGCTTTTAAGGACATCGCCTGGTCCAAGCACCCGACTTTCGAGGGCGTAGAACTCAAGCATATCATCACCGCGAAAGAAACCGGCGGCATGTTCAGCTATCACTTGGTGAGAATTGCGCCGAACAAGAGCATCAAAACGCACATTCACGAAACCCAGCTCGAAACGCATGAGGTTATCGCAGGCAGCGGCACTTGCATCAATGACGGCGCCAAGCTCGAATACACTCCGGGAGTCATCTCGATTATGCCGGCGAAGGTCCCGCACCAGGTTGATGCAGGCGATCAGGGGCTTTATCTGTTCGCGAAGTTCATGCCGGCCCTGTGCTAGGAGATTGCGTCGCCCCTACGGCCTCGCAATGACGTATTAGTCATCCGTCTTCACGGCACGTTTATATTCCTTCGGAGAAAGGCCGACAACTTTTTTAAAGCAACGATCCATGTGGCTTTGGTCGTAAAATCCGGCGTCATACGTCACCTCGGCCGCAGGCCTTTCTTCGAGCAATTTTTGCGCCTTGCGGACTTTGCACTGCATCTGGAACTGGTGCGGCGTGAGTCCGAAGGCCTTCTTGAATTCGCGTATCATGTGAAACGGGCTGATACACGCATCATGCGCCATTTGCTCTATCAAATAAATGTTCTCGGGATTTTCGAGAATGCTTTTTTGCAGTTCATCTAACCGCGCGACGGTACTTTCATAATCTCGCGCGCAGCCCTCGGCAACAATCTCGTTGGACTCCAAGGCGATACACAGCACCACCATCGAATAGCATTCATCATCTACGGTCTTGATTTCGTGCAACGTATTCGGCGGAATCTGGAACTGTTCCCCGGCGCCATAAATTTTCGCCTCGCCGTTCAGCACAATGCAAACGCGGCCCTCTTCAATATAGCCCACAGTCATGTGCCCGGTATGCGTGTGCGGCGGGTACGACTTGCGCCAATCCTTGTAACGCACGCATTCAATATGGTCGTTCTTTTTGCTGTACGAAATCTCGCTCATTTTCTATCGCCATAGATAACAAAAAGGCGCCAGGAGAATTTTTCCTGACGCTTATTTATCCTGCTCTGGATCCTTCGCTTCGGCGCTTTGCGCCTGCGCTCAGGATGACGCTGGTTCGCTTAGAACTGCGTAATGAATTCCCAGGCGGTGGGTGTTGTCCACACCTTGCCGTCGTCGTCGCGGGGGTTGTATGAGTGACCGCCGTCGAATGTGCACCACTTCACGGGGAAGCGCGGATCAACGGTCTTGTAGTCGTAACACACGTGCTTGCCACCGGAGTATTCCTCCGCCTTTTCGCCCCTGGCGTCGGTGAAGTTCCCTTCGGCGTCAGGTATTCCGTTGTTCTTCAGGATCCTGTCGCGGGAACTGCGTCCGAGCTCTGGCGTACAAAGTTCGTCGCTCATGCCGACGGTTCCCATCCATGCGATGGGGAGTCCCTTGTTCTTGGGGATGTAAATCACCATGTCCATGGTCGAGAAGACCACCACGCCGCGCAGGCGGTGCTGGAAATCTTGTGCGAGTGCGTTACTGAACATGGCGCCAAAGCTGAACCCGACGGAGAACACGCGGGAAGTATCAATACAGAGGTTCTCGTTCAGGTAGGTGAGGAATTCGTCAAAGAAGACGTGGTCCTTGTCGTCGCCGCAACGCCAAGGATTGCTTTTTTCTTTCCCAGATCTATCTGTTTCAGTCGTGTAGCCGTGCGGTGCCACGAAGATGGTATTTTCCTTGGCGCCTGATTGGTTTCGGAGTCCGTAGTAGGCTTCTCTCTTCGCAACGGCCTCGGCGGAGCCGCCCATGTAGTGCATGCCGAACACGAGGCGGTAGGGCTTGTTCTTGTCGTAGTTTTCGGGCAGGGTGAGGTAGATTTCGTGCTCGATGCCTTCGCTGGTGTATACGAAGTTGTCCTTCAGCGTGTTATCTTTGCCGCAGCCCTTGCTCGGGGTGGGTGCGTTCTTGAGCGCGTAGCCGAAGTCGTAGGTCTGTTCGTCGGCCGCCTTCTTGAGTTTCAGAGTTACCGCAGTATCAAGGTTGGGCAGGGCAACTTTGAGGGTGTCGAATCCAGTAGCGGCAACACTGAGGGTGTCCCCTTCACCGGGTTTCAAAAGTGCCTTGTGGCCGCGTCCCTGATAGGTGGCGGAACTAATGCGAGAGCCGTTCACGGTAAAGCGGACTGTCTCGACTGCACTACCGACGCGGACTTTCGCGAAGTATGTGCCTCGGGCTGTCACGCCCTGCCTCAAGTCCACCTGGCCCGAACCGAGCAAATCTTGGCGGAGGACAAGGTTGCCGACCATGTCGAAAATGCTCACCTGCACGGGAGCGTTGCTGCTCTGCGAAAAACGGAGCACGCCATCGACAATGTCGATATGGCCAGGCACAAAACCGCCAGAATGGAGTGCCAGCTGATCTTCTTCTTTTATGGTGAATTTTCCGTCTTGGTCTGTAGAAGTAGAATTACCCTTGACGAGAAGTTTGACGAGCGCGCCCGAAACAGGGCTCCCAGCATCGTCGGTTACTGTTCCGGTCAGCGTAAATGCTGATGCCGCAGAAAATGCTGTTGCCAGCGCAATGGGAAATACGAAAAAGATTGCCCTTTTCATTTTAACTCCTTAGCCATACCGCCATTTTTTACCGATTTTGTTCGATAGTTATTACAAATAAATATAATGCCCAAAGAAGGGGAAAGTACAACGTAAACAAAATTTTTTATAAAATCATGCCGCAGTGCATTTGCTGCACGCGGTCGCCCAGGATTTCGCGCAATATTCCGTAGGCGCGGTCGCCGGTACAATGCCCGGTGTAAATCTTCTGCACATCCAGTTCACGCAGCCTTTCTGCAAAGGCGCGCACCTCCCCATCTTTATAGCGAAATAGGTGAAAACCGCCCAAAATGGCGTAAATTCGCTTGTCAGGGAATGTCATCTCGATTTCTTTCACAATGTTATCTGCACCGGCATGGCTACAGCTGTTCATAATGAAGAGTCCCTGCGGCGTGTCGAAGACCAGGCTCTGTTCGTGGTCAAAACTGTCGTAGCGGTACATGCCGTTTTCCTTGACGGAGAGGCCTGCCGCAAGCCCGATGCCGGCGCGGCTTTCCGGATTCATGACGTTATCTTTGTGCGGCACCAGGTAGACGTTCGGAGCGATCTGCATGTCGCCTTCGGCATAGCGAATACGGTCGGCAAAGCGATTAAGCCATCCTTTATGGATTCCGATATATTCATGGTAAGTCAGGCGCCCGAATAGTTTATGTGCATGGTAGCAGTTCTCGGCGACTCCCTTGCGCAAGTAAAAAGGCGCCGTCTTGTTAAGCGAAAAAAATTTGGCAAGTCCGTTCGCGTGGTCGTAATGGGCGTGGCTCAAAATGCCGATATCCACCTTCGTGAGGTCCACCCCCATAACGCCGGCATTTTTTGCAAACAGGTGCGATGCGCCAGTATCTAAAAGATAGCGTTTGCCCTCAAATTCAACATACACAGAAAGTCCCCACTCGCCGAAGAGTTTACGACGAGGGCTCTCCGGCGTTCCATCGGTAAAGCTTGCAATGTTGTCTATAAGAACCTTGACAAGCATCTCTACTTTCCAGCTTCGTTACGCTCTTTCTTTATTTGCTTTAGCTGTGCAAGGCGTTCGCCGAGTTGCTTTTCTTTGCCGTAGGGCTTGGGGCGGTAAATTTCTGTGCCAATCAGTTGTTTGGGCAAGTGTTCTTGTGCGGAATAAGCACCTGGGCTGTCGTGGTCGTACTGGTAGTCGTTGCCGTAGCCGAGTTGCTTGCCTACACGGGTCACGGAATTGCGGAAGGCGCGCGGCACGGGCAGTGTCCCGGTCTGCTTGATGATGCTGTCGGCGGCCATGCCGGCAAGCTCCACGCTGTTGCTCTTGGGCGCAAGCGAAAGGTAGATGGCCAGTTCGTCGAGCGCGATGAGCCCTTCGGGGATTCCCATGAAGTCGTAGGCTTCGCGGGCGCTGGTCGCAAGCAGTAAGGCGTTCGGGTCGGCAAGGCCGATGTCTTCCATGCTCATGCGCATGAGACGGCGCAAAATGAATCGCGGGTCTTCGCCGCCCTGGATCATGCGGTGCAACCAGTAGAGTGCAGCATCTGGATCCGAGCCGCGTACGGACTTGTGCAGTGCCGAAATCAGGTTGTAGTGTTCCTCGCCGCTCTTGTCGTAACGCAAAGGCTTTTTGTACTGAAACTCTTCAAGCAGCTTCTCGTCGATTTTTTTGCGGTCGCCAAGGCTATTGCCAATCCATTCAATTTGGTTCAGCAGGAATCGCGCATCGCCTTCGGATTGTGCAATCAGTTTGTCTACAACAGAATCTTCGATTTCGACATCCTTGAGTTGCAGGCCCCGCGGGTGGTCGCGCAATGCGCTGTAGACAAGAGTGCGCAAGTCCTCTTTACTTAAGGGTGCGAATAAAATAAGCTGGCAGCGACTGAGGAGAGCCCCGTTCACTTCGAATCCCGGATTTTCGGTTGTGGCGCCAATGAGCGTTACCGTGCCGTCTTCTACAGCACCGAGGAGCGCATCTTGCTGGCCCTTGTTGAACCGGTGGATTTCGTCGATGAACAGGATGGTGTCCATGAAGGCGTTTTTCATTTTGCGCGCTTCACTGAGAACTTCCTTCACGTCTTTGACTCCGCTCGATACCGCAGAAAGCGCGACAAAGCGTTTGCGCGTCTTTTGCTGGATAATGTGGGCGAGGCTCGTCTTGCCACAGCCGGGCGGCCCCCAGAAAATCATGCTGGGGACGGAGTCTTTTTCCAGGCTCTTGCGCAACATGCTCTGTTCGCCCAGAATCTTGTTCTGGCCGAGGAGCTCGTCGAGAGTCTGGGGGCGGAGTCGTTCTGCTAGGGGCTGGTCCATACAGGAAAAAATCTAGCTATTTTCTGGCTTGCCGAAAATTTTTGCCTCGATGGCGCTGAACGTGGCCGGGCGTTCACGCGTGGGCCTTCCATTTTTCGTGAAAATATGCACGGTGTGGCCCGAGGTGCAAAGTTCCCCGTTGACAAACACCTTGTAGTTGAAGCGGCAGCGGAGCTTGTCGAGGATTTCCAGCGTGGTTTCCACATCGACAAAGTCACCGTAGTGGCAGGGCCGCTTGTATTCTACGCCAAGTTCCAAGACAGGGCTTGCAAACCCTTCTTTTTCCATTTCGGCGTAGGGGGCGCCTGCAACGCGGAAAAATTCGGTGCGCGCCTGCTCGAACCAGATAGGGTAGGTGGCGTGGTGGACGATTCCCATGGCGTCCGTTTCGGCATAGCGGACTTCGATACGTGCGGTATAAATAAATTTGTTATCCATGCGCTAAATATAGTCAAGGATTGAAGGGATAGACCAATGTGGTTTCTCCTAAAATACCGTGATTATGGGCATATCGCTCTTTTGTGGCTATTTTGCAATTTGGAAATAGAGTCTAAATAACATATATTTTCAGAGATATAAAATACTAGAGATAAAAAACGAGGACAATATGAAAAAGAACAAACTTGCCCTACTTCCGTTATTCTCTGCCTTGGTTCTGGTGGGGTGTGGCGATGATTCCGCTTCCAATTCCGGAGCCGGTTCCAAAACCGCTGAAGACGGTTCCAGCGTAGAAACGATTTACGATCTGGGGGCATGTACCCTTGACAGGGAAGGCGATGTCGTCCTTGTAGAAGACGAGGGGCTCGAATATCTTTGCCATAAGAAAAAATGGGAAGATGTTGGCGAACCGGAATCGTCCGATTCCGCCGACGAAGCCAAGTCCTCGTCATCGAAGAAAAAATCCTCTGCATCGAAGGACAAATCCTCGGATTCCAAAAGTAAGTCTTCGGATTCCAAGGGTAAATCCTCTGCGTCAAAAGACGAATCTTCGAATTCCAAAGGCAAGTCCTCGGATTCGGAGGAAGATCCCGATGACACAGGCGATTCCAAGAAGTCGAGCTCGAGCAGCGTTCCCGAATCCAGTTCAAGCGTGGTCGGCGCAAAAGAATCTGTAAAGGCTGTCGTCATCAGCAAGAAGTCTTTCAAGGGCGTTGCCGAAAAGGGGCCGTTCGTTGTCGGGAGTACGGTCAGGTTGTCGGAACTCGACGAAGATCTCGACCTGACGGGAACGAACTTCGAATGGGAAGTGACAGGCAACCAGGGCGACTTTGTCTCTCCAAAGGTGTCGCTGACGAATCAGTATGCGCAGCTGCAGGTAAGCGGCGGCTACTACAACGAAAACTACTTCAAGAATTCTACGGGAACCTTGACCTTACGCGGCCTTGTCGACTTGGATAGCCGCGACCGCGTGAACATCAACGTGCTTATGCACCTGATCTACAAGCGCGTGGTTTACCTGTTTACTCAAAGCGGCAAGTACAAGAATGTCCCTGCGGCAAAGGCTGCGGCAGAACAGGAAATCATGAAGGCGTTCGGTTTTGGTGGTGCGAACCATCCCTTTGAGGACTTGACCATTTTCGGAACGACTTCGGACGATGCGAAGTTGCTCGCGGCATCGATTCTTTTGCAGGGCGACCTTTCGGAATCCGAACTGTTGACCCGTCTTACGAGTATTGCAAACAACATGGAAAAAGACGGCAAGTGGAACGATGACGAAGAAACCCGTATTGCCATGGCCGACTGGATCATGTCCTATTCGTACGGGACAAGCGGTATCCGGCAGATGCTTGAAGATATCAACGAGCAGGTTCCTGATTTCGAAAAGTATGTGAGCATGTTCGTGGGCGAGGCCTACGGGCTTGGTGAGTGCAACGATAAAAAGGATGCCGATTTTGTTCAGCTGAAAAAATCTTCCAGCGCCAATCTTGGCCAATACTATGTCTGCGAAGATGGCCTGTGGAGAATCATGTACTCCACCGAAAAGCTTTACGAGAATGCCTGTACTGCCAAAAAATCTGGCACGTACATGACGCCGGCGACTTCCAGGTACGTGTATGTTTGCAATGGCGGCAGAGGATCCTGGAGCACCCTGCCCCTTTACAAGAGTCCTAAGGAAGCCTTCTTGAACAGCGAGGTGACGTACGGCAAGATCAAGGATTCTCGCGACGGGAAGGAGTACAAGACTGTCGTTATCGGTTCCCAGACCTGGATGGCGGAAAACCTGAATTATTTCGATACGACCAACACGAACTTGGTCAAAAATGCCTGGTGTTACAGGGACTCGGTCAAGAACTGTGATGTGGCCGGAAGGCTTTATACGTGGACTGCGGCTATGGACTTGCCTGCTACTTACCAGTCAAAGAGAGCTACCAGTGAAATCAAGAAGCAGCACCGCGGCATTTGTCCTGAAGGCTGGCATATTCCCGATTCTACGGAATGGTATACATTGGCCAATTACGTGTACAAGGTTGAAGGCGCTTCGGGAATGTTGAAATCCTCAAAGGGCTGGGAGCCTTATTCGTCTGTCAATATGTCGAAGGACCCCGTTGGATTCTCGGCGATACCGACGGGAGCTTACTATGGAATCCATGCGGATCCCTACGAAGACTATAGCCAGACGCGTTTTGACGATGAAGGCTATTTCGCGAATTTCTGGACGGCTACAGAAGGGTACTACATTGACCAGGCGGTCTATGCGTACCTGGATTACCGAAAAACGGCCATGGGATTTTATTCGTCAACGTATAACGATAAGGATCGCGGGTTCTCTGTCCGTTGCGTTGAGGACGTGGAGATTGTCGAAGAGGAAGAAGAGGACGAAGAGGACGAAGAAGAGGAAGAAGAGGAAGTCGATGATTAGGTTCAATTAATTTCCTTCGAAGCCTTTCATACGAGCTATTCTATCCCGGGGTTGCTAAAAATGGCTCCGGGATAGTTTTTTTTGCGAATTAGTTATAGGTAAAAACTATTAGTAAGCAAAATGTAAGCAAATTCTTCGGCGTTTACGGTTATTTCCTATTGAATTAGTAGGTTTAAACTTCTAATTTACCCCCTGTCGGGCAAAAACGACGCCCAACAAAGGCAGGATAGCTTATGAAAGTTCGAATGTGTAACAGTAATGAGGCTTGCGGAGCTTAAATCCGCCTGGCTGGGCCCCGGCTTGTAAAAATGGGGCACAAGTTTACCAACCACTGCGCCGAAGGCGCGAAAAGGACTTAGAAAATGACAACACAGAACAAACTCCACTTCGAAACGCTTCAGCTCCACGTTGGCCAGGAACAGGCCGATCCCGCCACCGATTCCCGTGCAGTTCCTATATACCAGACCACCTCTTATGTTTTCCACAGCGCTCAGCATGCTTCTGACCGCTTCCATCTGAAAGATGCCGGCAATATTTATGGCCGTCTCACCAACACGACGCAGGATGTCTTTGAAAAACGCATAGCCGCCCTCGAAGGCGGTATCGCGGCCCTCGCAGTCGCATCCGGTGCGGCAGCCCTTACCTATGCCATCACCGCTCTCGCCCGCCAGGGTGACCATGTGGTGGCGCAGCGTACGATTTACGGCGGTACCTACAACCTCTTGCAGCATACGCTCCGCCCGTTCGGTGTTGATACCACGTTCGTGAACACCCGCGACTTGAAGGAAGTTGAATCTTCTATCAAGGATAACACGAAGCTTATTCTCATCGAGACGCTCGGCAACCCGCATTCCGACATCCCGGACATCGAGGCGATTTCTGAAATCGCCCACAAGCACAAGATTCCGGTGCTTATCGACAATACCTTCGGTACTCCGTACCTCATCCGCCCGCTGGAACACGGCGCCGACATCGTGATTCATTCCGCCACTAAGTTCATTGGCGGTCATGGTACCACGCTCGGCGGCGTCATCGTGGATGGTGGCAAGTTCGACTGGGCTGCATCTGGCAAGTTCCCGCAGTTCACCGAAGTCAACCCGAGCTACGGCGTTCCTTTCACAGCCGCTGCTGGCGCTGCTGCCTACATCGTCTATATCCGTGCCATTCTCCTCCGCGACGAAGGTGCTGCGATTTCCCCGTTCAACGCCTTCCTTCTGTTGCAGGGCACGGAAACGCTTTCGCTCCGCCTCGACCGCCATGTGGAAAATACCAAGAAGGTTCTCGAATTCCTCTCGAAGCACCCGAAGGTGGCAAAAGTCAACCACCCGAGCTTCAAGGACCATCCGGACCATAAGCTTTATGAGCGCTACTTCCCGAACGGCGGCGGTTCCATCTTCACGTTCGACGTGAAGGGCGGCCAAGAAGAAGCCTTCAAGTTCATTGACTCTCTCAAGATTTTCAGCCTGCTCGCTAACGTCGCCGACGTGAAGAGCTTGGTGGTGCATCCGTACACGACGACCCACTCGGAACTCACTCCGGAAGAACTCGCTGCCGCGGGCATTTCTCCGGCAACGATCCGCCTCTCCATCGGTACGGAACACTACGAGGATATCATCAACGACCTCGATCAGGCACTGAACAACATTTAACATTAAAAATAAGGACTTCAACCATGTCTAAAATCTATACCTCTGCCGACCAGCTCATTGGTCACACCCCGCTCCTCGAGCTCACTCACATCGAAGAAGGCCTTGGCGCCAAAATCGTCGCGAAGCTCGAATACTTCAACCCCGCCGGTTCCGTGAAGGACCGTATCGCGAAGGCGATGCTCGACGACGCCGAGAAGAGCGGCAAGCTCAAGAAGGGCGCTGTCATCATCGAACCGACTTCCGGTAACACCGGCATTGGCCTTGCCTCTGTGGCTGCTGCCCGCGGTTACCGCATCATCATCGTGATGCCCGAAACCATGAGCGTGGAAC
>CAMJHM010000088.1 GCA_946405515.1 uncultured Fibrobacter sp.
GCTGAACATTTCGATTAATGGCGGCATCAAGACGCTTGACCAGGTGCAGGAACAGTTGCAGGATTTAGACGGCGTGATGGTGGGCCGCGAAGCTTACGAAAACCCGTGGTTCCTGCGCGACGCAGACAAAAGAATTTTCGGTGACACCAACGGCGACGAAATCCATCATGATTCTTCATGGATTCCCTCCCCTCTTCGAGGGTCGAGAATGACAAGTCGCAAGGCCTTGCTCGAAGCCTACCTTCCTTATGTAGAAATGGAAGCTGCCCACGGCACCCCCGCCACGATTTTGGTGCGCCACCTGTATGGGCTATTTAACGGCAAACCCGGCGCCCGCAAGTTCCGCCAGTACCTCGGCGAAAATGCCCCCAAAACAAACAACCCCGCGGAAATGATCCGCAGGGCTATGGACTTGGTTACGGAACCTTAGTCTGTCAATTATTCGGCATCAGTAACTTCTTCGACCTTCTTGGCGCTGAATTCCTTCGTGTCGATGGAAGAAATCGTCGAACCGTCCGTGAGAGAAATCTTGCGGATTTCAGCAACATCATAGAGGGCCACCCAAGCATTGCTACCATTGATTGCAACTATGTCATAGGGGTTGACCTTGGTTTCAAATGCCTTCTGCCAAGAAACAGACTTTGCAGCAGGATCCACCTCTGCAATGTTACCCTTTTCGGCATCTCCGCCACGGTCAAGCACAATCAGCTTGCCGCCCACATTTCTAATGACGGCATCAGAAGAGAACTGGACGCGTTCAGAGCTAAAGTCATCGTCTTCAATCCAGTAGAGAGCGCCACTCGAATAGTCAGAAACGTAGACAAATATTTCGCCACCAGCCTTGGTAATGCTGTAGGACTGCAAGAAACCATCTTCGTCAGTTGCAGCCTTAAGGGTCTTACCATCATAAACATGGACGAACATATTTCCCATATCGTATGGAGGGTTCCAATCCATAAAGCCACGGTCACCGATATAAAGAAGCTTTGCATCGGCATCATAGAACAATCCGCCGGAACCATCCATTACATCGCCAACGCTCTTCACACTCTTGCTCGCAACATCAACTTCAACAACAGGCACCGTACCATATGCCTTGTAAACGGCAACATAAATCTTTCCATCCGTAGCGTTCACTTCCATGGAGTTCACGCCACCACCGAGTTTTTCGCCGCTTACCCAAAGTTCAGACTTTTTCTTCTTCAGGTCGATCTTTTCAATACCGCGGTTTTCATCGGCATCGCAGCCCCATGTAGCAGGATTGTATTCGCCCTGCGTACCCACGTACACGTTACCGCCCACGACCTTCACAGACATCGGGTTCTTCGTCAGAAGGGGAATGGTATCAAGAAGGGTGCCATCGCTCAACTTATAAATAGCGAGAAGACCCGGATCCTTGAAATCAGCAGCGCCTGTAACCGGAACATAGCGCTGGAACACGGCGAACAGTGTATCGCCGGAAACTTCAAGATCAGCGGCGTTCGGTGTTTCAGAAAGGTATGTCACCTTCAGTTCGACAGAGCTGCTGGATTCCGGTTCTTCGGAAGCTTCAGAAGAGCTGCTTTCGGCTTCGGAGGAGGCTTCAGAAGAGCTGGACACATCCTTGTCGCCCTTGGTTTCACCTTCACTCGAGCTGGACTCGTCCTTCTTTTCGCTGGAGCTAGACGTTTCGTCTTTCTTTTCGCTAGAGCTGGACTTTTCGTCCTTCTTTTCAGAGCTGCTGGACTTTTCGTCCTTCTTTACGGAGCTAGAGCTCTTGGCGTCATTGGAATCGCTGCTGGCATCATCCAGGCAGTTCTCGTTATCGAGACATTCCACATTCGGACCTGCAGAAGAGCTGTTGTCGTCACCGCAAGCGCCCAGATAGAACGCAAGCGATACCGCCGCAAGGGAAGTGAGTATTTTTTTATTCATGTGTTTTCCTTTTCTGGCTTTACGCATTTAAGCGCGGGGGCTAGAACCCCTGTATGATTGTGAACTTGTATTCTCGCCCTGGTGTCGGATAGGGCGTAAAAATGTTTCGGTAAGTCTCGTTCGATATGTTATTGACCGCAAAAACAAGACGAGTCTTGTCCCATGGTTGCCACGCTAGCGATGCGTTGTAATGCGTTACCGGAGGCTGTCTCGTAAAGTTCATGCGGTCGCTGTAAATTCTAGACCTGTAGTCCATCGAAAAAGTGCTACTCAAATGCAGCGGCAAAAACACCGTGCCTTCGGCATAGTAGCTATGCACCGGTTCTCCAGGCAAAAGATTTCCATTATAAGCCTTATTTAGGCCATCATCACGCGGGTCCTGAATGGTCGCACGCAATACGGTCTGGAAAAAATCAACCGGACGGCTATCCAGTTCCAATTCTACTCCGCGAATGACAGACTTGTCTATATTAAAGGCCTTCATCAAATTGGTGCTCGTCACCCAATAGATTCCGTTTTCGGCATGGGTTTCAAAGTAGGTCGTGCGGAATACAGAGCGCTTTTTCGGCGTAGACAAGTAGATTCCTGCCGCAAACTTCAAAGCAGATTCGTCTTTCAAGGTCGGGTTCGAAAGCGTTCCCGGATACATGCCGTAAAGTTCCATCAACTGCGGTTGCCTATAAAAGCGTCCGAACGATGCGCTTCCGCCAATCCACGAATCCTTTTTGCCTAAATTCGTCTGCAATATTCCAGACCAGCTCAATTTTCTCTGGGTCGCATCACTTATCAACGCCGTCCCGGTCGTCATCTGGAATTTGCCGCCATCGATATCATCAATCGATTTCAGCAAATTACCCTCGGCCAAAAGAGAAAGCCATTGCGTAAAGGAATATTCCGCAGAACCAGCAATGTTCCCTGTATAACGAGTCAGGCCAAAATCCTGTACAGTTCCTCGCGCTTCCCAACGTTCAGCACTGCCGGCTAATCTGAGGAATGCTTCGAAATCGCCGACATACAAGGTTGCCGCCACTTCAGGCATCGCCCTATACCCCGCAAGACCGAGATCCTTATAATCTTTCGACAAGTAACCGATTTTATCCAACGGATAATACGATTCAGAGGAATTCTTTTCGAACCTTCCCGTAATACCAGATTCTATAAGCAGGCAGTCAAAGTATTCGGGGAATTCCAGGCGGTACGCAAGTTGTCCCATATCACCCGTAAACTTGGCCACATAGGTCTGCAAATCTTCTGTACCCGGGTTTCCCGCCTCGGTATGCATAACGTTGCCGGACAAAGTCGAGAAAAAGCCACCGTCGTGAAGCATACGGTATTGGATGTTTCCAGAATACTCCGTGAACTCGGCATTTCTTCGTTTGTCCTTAAAATCATCTTCGTCATTGTAGAGCGTTCCATTACGGTTATCGAACTCGTAATCGTTGTCGCTATGACGCATCGAAGCCGTTGCCGAAAACTGCACGCTATCCGTGATAGAGGAACTCACCTGAGCCGACCCCTCGAACGTATTGTGCGAACCGTAACTGGCAAGAACCTGTCCACTCGGCACACGCTTTGCCCCGATTGCTTTTTTCGAAACAAAGTTGATAACGCCACCGACACCTGCACCGCCGAACTTGGCAGGGACTCGGTCCTTGTAAACTTCAATTTTTTCGATACTGTTGAGGTCCATGGCGCCAAGGTCCACGGCTCCTCCACCGGCATCATTCAGCGGCATTCCGTCGAGACAAATCAGGATGTTTCGTGCGGCAATGCCACGAATGCTCACCGTCTGAAAACTTCCCATTCCGCCTTGCTTGTAGCCCTGCACCCCGGAAAGCGAGGAAAGGACTTCAGATACCGACAGACCGCGGCCTTCCCAAGCGGAAGGGAGAATTTCAGTATAATCAGTACTTACTACAGCAACACCTGCCGCGGCAGGCGCCGAAATATCGGAAACACCGAGATCCTGTGCGGGAGCAGCATCATCTACAGCTACAGATTTAGACGCGGAAATAACCATCGGATCGGAATCCGAAGGTTGCGCTACAGCAAGCCCAACACCAAGGGCTACATAGCACCAAAGAACCGCAGTTCGTGCGGCTTTGCAGAATGACGTCGTTCGCATCGTTCCTCAACATGACATTTCCCACAGTTCTTCTGGCTCGGGGATCAACCTACTTCCGGCTCCTTCACACATGTATTCCCTTTCGGTTTCCACGCATTGGCTTATGCCGGTTTCGTCCTCCCTTACAGCGGCGCGACCGCTCCCGGCTTTCACGGGATTCTCTCCTTGCCGCACCCAACTAGGCAACGGCAAGAGCTTTTCAGGGCACAGGAAATTTTGGCAACAAATATAGTAATAACGGACAACAATTTTTATATTTGAGCTCATGAGAGCTTTTCTTTTTACCCTCATCACATTTGCAGTACTTTTACACGCAGAAAACCAAGCAGTCCCCGACTCCGCCAAAACCGCCAAGAGTAGCGGCCTTCTAGAAGCACTATTTGCTGTCGAACCCGACGAATCCATCGCCAAGGGGCACATCCTCACTGGCGCCACGTTCTCGCTCATCCAGGGCAGTACCGACGACGACGCCCTGGACATCATCATCGGAGATATCTACAAGGCCGAAGGGTCCATGTTCTCAATCGAAGCATTCGGCGGCTACTTCATCCGCGATGCGCTCGCCATCGGTATCAGGGGAGGCTACTCCCGCACCAAATTCGATATAGACTTCACCCTGCTCGAAGACCTCGGCGACCTCAAGCAGCACCGTCAATATGTCAGCAACGGATTTTTCCTGCAGCCTTTCGTCAAGAACTACCTGAAGGTTCTAGATTCCAGGACTGTCTACCTATTCAACGAAACTTCGGTTGCCTTCGGCTATTCCTACGGAATTTCGCAGACGGATGACGGCGAAGATCTCAACAAGACCCGTAGCAACACCTGGTCAATTCGAATCGGACTTGATCCGGGACTCTGCATCATGATCTTAAACGGAGTTGCCATCGAAACATCCGTCGGACTGCTCGGCTTTACGACGAGTGTCATTGAAGTCGAAGAAAACAACGAGACCCACAGCGAAGTGGTCTACAACATCGCAAACTTTTCCATCAACTTGCTAGCGCTTGACCTGTCGCTGGTCTACTTCTTCTAGGAGCTACCATGGGGATCAAGAAAACTGTTTTAAAATGGGCCACCATAGCGGGCATCCTAGCCACAACCGCTTCGTGCACCGCCGATATTGACACTTTCGGAACATCCGACTACAGAGTCCTCAACGAGATTTCGTTCGAGGAGCAGGACGGAAGGCCATCCATCAGCGCTAACGAGCAACGCATCGCAGTCAAGCTCAGTTCAAATAAAGACTGTTCCTGGGATTCAGTCACCATTGACGACCTGAGCATCAGTTCCCTCGCCACATTCCACACGGTCTTAGATTCCATCGGTTCATTCCCCAAGGATTCGACCGTACTGGATTCTTTGGCACGCAAGGTCAGCTACGAAAGCAAAAAAATCAAGATAGGCACCAAGATAGAAATTCCCGAAAACGACACTCTTTACATTGTCGTAGTCTCGGAAAGTGGCATTCCCGCCCTCTGGCAAATCGCCTTCTCGAAGCCCACGGGAGCTTGCGACGAGAAATCCAGCAGTTCCGGCAAGGAGGGCGACAAGGAAAAATCTTCTTCTTCGGCAAAGGGTGAATCGTCGGAGAAGTCTTCGTCTTCGACAGAGAGCGACACACCCAAGAGTTCCGCTTCGTCATCATCTTCAGACTCGCCGTCTTCCTCCGAATCGTCCAAGACTCCTGAATCGTCGGCATCAACGGTTTCGGCCGACGCCCCCAAGATTCTTTCGCTCAAGATAGCCTCCATGGAGGCCACCATCGACAGCGGCAAGTTTCACATTCATCTGGACACGCTCCCCTTCCTCGCGGATCTTTCGAACCTGGAACTCACCGAACTGGAACTTTCTGAAGGCGCCACCTGCGAAAGCCACAAGACCGGCGAAACCTACGATTTCGGTGCAGGGCAGGAAATCGTCGTCAAGAACTCCGACGGAGAATCAACCACCTACATCGTCAAGGCGGGCTATCAGATTCCGGGTTCAAGTTTCAACGACTGGAAAGGTAATGACGTCATTCCCGATTCCCTCTGGGGGAACGCCAACACGCTCCTCACGACTACCGAAAAATACACCTCCGGGTCCATGACCGGAGCGAAAATCGCCACATCGGCATTACTCGGCAAGACCGCAAGCGGAAGCCTGTACACCGCCGATTTCAACCCGAATAATGTCGGAACTCTTTCAATGGCAAATTCCTCGACCTGGCCCGACGGCAACGAGCTCATCGATTTCGGCAAGCACTTCAACGCAAGACCTGAATACGCCGAAGTCAAGTTCTCCTACGACGGCAGCGGCGACAGTTGCGACATCTACATTCTCCTTGAAAGCCGCGATGGCGACAAGAACATCAACCGGGGCGCAGACAACGAAAACCTTCTCGTCGCAAGCGCTTGGTACCGTTCCACCACCGATGACAACACCGGCCGCGAAAACCCGGACGTCGTCAGCATTTCGGACAAGGACGAAAACGGCATGCGAACCCTGCGACTCAAGTTCCGCTACGGCAACCCGCTTGAAAATTCCCCCATTGAAAATTCATCGACATTCGCCACTTCGCTGCAGTCCACGAACAAGTCTGCCATCGACAATTCGCTGATTCAAGGTGATGGGAATGAATCCGTCACCCATATCCGCGTCGTTTTCGCCTCGAGCGCCGACGGAAACCATTATAAGGGTGTGAAGAACGCGACTTTGATTATTGACGACCTGAAACTTATCTACTAGCACTTTCTATATTTACTCCTATGACCGCAGAAGAACTTTACAATCGTCTCAAGACTATCCAGCCGGGCGCTGTGCTTTGCACCTATTCCATGGAAAAGTGCGAACAGATGCTTCCGCTCATCAACGAAATCAACGAACTGAAGAAGGAACGCGACGCCGTGATTCTCGCCCACAGCTATGTGGCCCCCGAAATCATCCTGGGCGTTGCCGACTACGATGGCGACAGCTTCAAGCTGAGCCAGGACGCCACCAAGGTGAGTGCAAAGACGATCGTGTTCTCTGCCGTGCGCTTTATGGGCGAAACCGCCAAGATTTTGAATCCGACCAAGGACGTTCTGATTCCGGGTCCGCTTACGGGTTGCAGCCTCGCCGACTCCATTACCGGCGCCGAGGTCAAGGCTCTCCGCGAAAAGTACCCCGACCACACCTTCGTGTGCTACATCAACACCACCGCCGACGTGAAGGCGAACTGCGACGTGTGCGTCACCAGCAGCAACGTGATGAAGATTGTCTCTAGCCTCGAAAACGACAAGATTGTGTTCGTCCCCGATGGTCTCATGGGCCAGAACCTGATCGACGAAATGCAGAAGCGCGGCATCAAGAAAGAAATCGTGCTCCACAGCGGCTGCTGCTACGTGCACGAAACCTACGATTCCGAACTCATCAACTTCTTCCGCAGCCAGAACCCGGGCCTCAAGGTGGTCAGCCACCCCGAATGCCACCCGGGTGTTGCCCTTTTGAGCGACTACGTAGGCAGCACCGGCCAGATGGTGAACTACATCAAGGAACAGCCCGAAGGCACTCCGTTCCTGCTGCTCACCGAATGCGGCCTGAACGCACGCATGCAGTACGAATTCCCGAAAAAGACCTTTATCGGCAGCTGCAGCATGTGCAAGTACATGAAGTCCAATTCGCTCGAAAACATTTTGGAGACCTTGCGTCATCCGGAAAAGGCTCAGCACGTAGAACTTGACGAAGCAACCCGCGTTGCCGCCAAGAAGTGCATCGACGCCATGTTCTACTACGCAGGAAAGTAGTCCTGTTTAGGAAATTGGGTTGGAGAAAATTGTCATGAAGAAGTTGAAAATAATTGCATTGTTGATTTGCCTCTGTGCAGGATTCACTTTTGCCGAGGAATACTATTGGCCCCGTTCTTATTATGTAAGCGCAGGTTTTGGAGCCCAGGTTTCCAAGGGTGATTTCAACGAGCGTGCCATCTCCGGAACGGATTCCGCAGGAGTCAAGGGATACATACACCCGCCTGCACTCGAATTCGTCGCGACCCCAGACCTGATGGTAGGCGTCAACCTGGGAGCATTCTCGCTCGGTCTCGGCTTTCAGTATTGGACATCAGAACAGGTCATGGCTGGGTTTCCCGACGAATCTTACAGACAGGACACACGAATCTGGCGAGCGAGCCTTGAGGTTACATACAACTTATTCTGGCCCGATTTTTTCCAAATTGGCCTCGGCCTCGGATATTCCTACTCTAGCGTAAAGGCAGAAAATGCGGCAATCTTCGGCACCGACGCTTACGACGCGGAATTCATGGGATCGGCCGTGGCATTTATCGCCAACATCCACTATTATATTACAGACCATCTTTCCATGGTTCCCGCCCTCAAGTTTTACGAGAACTGGTTCAAGAATGTCCACTGTTCTCGCATAGACAACAACGACCTGGATCCGTACCTGTGGCAAACCTTCGTTCTCGCCACCGTATCTATCCAATACCAGTTCTAACTCTGGGTTAGCAGAGTAGAATAGTTTTTTCTATCTTTGGGCGCGGTATGAAAAAATCCGCGCTTTTAGCATCTATTATTTTGGGTCTCGGCTCCGCATTCGCCACCGACGAAAACGGCTGGGCCTCCACCTACGAATCTCTCTCGGCTTTCCAGAAAAGCCCCGTTTCCAAAGACGGGACCTTAAACCCCTACGCCAACCGTCCCGGTTACGTCAAGCCCATCATCGACAACCTGGGCAACGTGCTCAACAGCAACTGGTATGTAAGTGCCTCGGTGCCGCAAAGTTTCACATTCGAAGCGGGCCTCCCCATTTCAATCATTTCTATTGGCGATGACGACCGGAATTACACCGAGAATGCGGAATTCCTCGGTCAGTCCATCGCCTACGAGACACCGACCATTTTCGGCGAGCACCGCGACATGACCCAGGCTGACGACGGAAGGATTTACGGTAACAAGACCCTGAATGGTCTCGGCGTGTTCACCTACCCCTACATTCAGCTGGGCGCAAGCTTCTACCATGCCCGCGTGGTCTTCCGCGGAATGTTCCTGCCCTCGATCAGCGAACTGACCAAGTTCAACCTGTTCGGTTTCGGCCTGCAGTACAGTTTCGGTCACTTTTTCCAGTACATGCTGCCCCCCGCCGCCCAGCCGCTCGATGTAAGCATCGTCTTTGGCTACAACACCAGCGGCATCGGCTACCGCCCCGAAGACTACGAAGGCGAACTCAATCTCGACGTTTCCACGACAAACTTCGCATTCGTCATCGGCTACAAGCCCGTCAGCTTTATCGAAGTCATGATGTCCCTCGGATACCAGAGCGCCGAAATGAAGTCCTCGGGACACCTCAAGTGCGTGGCCAAGGAATTCGGCAATCCCGACTACTCTCGTGGCTACGGCGCCACCATCGATCCCGACATTACCGTCGAGGGCAACAACGGTTTCCGCTTCGGTCTAGAAATTGCATTCCAGTTAGGCAAGTCCTTCCACCCCGTTGTCGGATTCGATTACGCCGGCAAGAGCAGCTTCACGACCAACGTTCTCTACTTCAAGCAACAATTCGGCGAAGACAAAACCCCCGACGAAATCGCCAAGGAAAAGGGATTTGTCCGTGGAGCAAAGAAGTCCGAGACCGCAGCAGAAAGCGCAGAACCGGCTAACGAGACACCCGTAGACAATACCTACGAGCAACCGGAAGGCTCTGCCGAAGCAGAAGAGGCTTCCGCAGAAGAAGCTCCTGCAGACGACTTCTCCGAGGATTCCTCTGACGAATAGCAGACTTTAACCAAAAACAAAGAAGGCATAATATGATTACATTCCTGATCGGTATCGCGATTCTTATCGGCGGATACTTTACCTACGGAAAATTCGTTGAACATGTCTTCGGCCCCGACGACCGCAAGACTCCCGCCCTCGAAAACCCGGATGGCGTTGACCGCGTGGCACTCCCCCACTGGAAAAACATGCTCATCCAGCTTTTGAACATCGCAGGGATCGGTCCTGTGATTGGCGTGATTTTGGGCATCAAGTTCGGCGCCATCGTCTTCATCTTGCTCCCGCTCGGAAACGTGCTTGGCGGCGCAGTACACGACTACTTTAGCGGCATGGTGAGCATCCGCAACAACGGCATGAACGTTCCGGCGCTTTCCCGCAAGTTCCTGGGCAAGGGGCCTTCCAAGGTCGTGATGACGTTGATCTCGGTCGCCCTGATTTTGGTGGGCGCAGTCTTCACCAACACGCCTGCAGCCCTCATCAACACC
>CAMJHM010000089.1 GCA_946405515.1 uncultured Fibrobacter sp.
AACGCTTGCGTTTCGGCATGGCTGAGCCGACAAGTCATGCGCCTGCGAATGACAAATTTTTAGGCTCGAGGTTCGAGGCTCGAGGTGCGAGGTACGAGCGGTGAGCGGTGAGCTATGATGCTCGAACTTCCTACTTACCTCACACCTCAAAGCGAGCTTGCGAGCGACCTCAAAGCGAAGCGACCTCAAAGCGAAGCGACCTCATCGCCCCTAAATCATATCTCTGTTCAACAGTTCGCCGTGGTCGAGTACTAGGCGGCGGAAGGGGCTGTTCAAGTAAAAGTCAGGGTTATGCGTTGCCATCACGACAGTTGTTCCGCGGGCGTTAATTTCTTTGAATATGCTGAAGACTTCCTCGGCGTTTTTCGGGTCAAGGTTACCAGTCGGTTCGTCGGCCAGGAGCACATAGGGATTGTGTACCATTGCACGCGCAATCGCCACGCGCTGCTGTTCACCGCCCGAAAGCGTGTACGGCATAGCAAAACGTTTCTGGCTCACGCCCACAAGCGCCAGCGCATCAAAAACAATCGAGTTGATTTTGCTGCTCGGAGTCCCCACAATACGGAGCGCAAGCGCCACGTTCTCAAAGACGTTCCTATCGGGCAGCAGTTTGAAGTCCTGGAAAACAATCCCCATCTTGCGGCGCAACGCCTGGATTTTGCTGTCGGGCGTGTTCTTGCTATCGTAAACGCAATCCCCAGTGAACTTTACCATCACCTGGCCGCCGCGATCTTCGTCAGGGCGCTCGTCCATATAAATTAGTTTCAAGACAGTCGACTTTCCCGCACCGGAATGTCCCGTCAAGAAAACGAATTCACCCTTGTTCACCCGGAAAGTGACGTTATTCAACGCCTTCCAGTTTTCTTCGTAAGACTTGGTGACATGGGTAAAGTCAATCATAATTCGCCGATTACTCCGTCATGCGGATTTCCACATGGACTTCTGTACGCCACCTTTTGACGAGCTTTTCGAGCTTTTGGTCTTCGAGATGGTTTGCCGCAAGCTGTTCAATCTTGCCGTAGTCTTCTTCCATCGTCAATTCACGAATCTGCCTTGAATCGTCCAGGCGGAACAAATGATAAGCTCCATCAATTAGGACCGGCTCAGAAATTTCACCCACATTCAAGTTGGCTACGGGATCGACATACGCCGGCTCCATTTCGTTCTTCTGGTACCAACCTAAAAGGCCGCCAGCATAGTTACTAGACTTGTCCTCACTGTATTTCTTTGCGGCCACAGCAAAGTCTGCCTTTGTCTTAATCGCAGTCCTCAAAGAATCAGCCAAGCGCAAGACCGCCACAGAATCCTTCGGCGACGGGATGGTGCGCAACAGAATCTGCGCAGAACGGACACCATCTTCCTTGCGACCAAGGACACGGGCAATATGCCATCCCAAATTCGTCTGGACCGGAGTTGCCGCATACTGGCCGTTAGAAAGTTTATCCAGAGCGCGCTCGAAGGCCGGATCTAGGAGGCCACGTTTGAAGTAACCTAAATCGCCCCCCTTGGCCGCACTGGTATCTTGGGAGTGATTTTTCGCCAGCAATTCGAAACTCATACCTAAATTCAAGCTATCGATAAGCGACTCCGCTACATTCTTGACAGAATCCACAATTGCAGAATCCGGAACAATCGGAATTTGAATGTGGCTCAAGAGCACGCAATTGTACTGCCTCGGGAGAGAATCCTTGTACACCTTGTAAAAAGCATCCACCTCTTTTTTAGTCGGATGGATTGTCCCCACATGCATCTGGCGCACGCGCATCATCTCGATATGGGAACGGATTTGCTTCGCCAACTGGTCGCGGTACTGAGCGACACTGATACCCAACTGAGTACGGATAGCCTTTTCCAGAGTGGCCAAATCAATATTCTGGCTTGCCGCAAGCTGCGTCATGTGAGCCGTCACGCGCTGGTCCACCTCGGACTCAGTGACCACGATAGAGTCGCGGTCAATGCGGCTGAGCAAAACCTTCTCTTCGATTAACTTTTCAAGGACGTAATCCTTTTGCTGCTTTTCGCTCATATCTGCCGCTTCGGGCATTTCTTGGAACTGGTAAAGTTTGTTCATGAGTTCCGAGCGCATAATCGGCTTACCATCGACGACTGCGGCAATACCTTCCATGAGGACCGGCTCGGCAGCAACCATAGTACAGCAAGCAAAAATTAAAAGCGCAACATTGCGAAAAAATCTAGGCATTATTAATCCTTTTCAAATACATTTGTCTTCATGAAAATGGGACGAGAGCTCTTCCATTCCTTTTTAAGGCGTTCCAAGACAACTTTCTGGTGTTCAAGCCATGCACGAGTCTGGACATCCTCTGCAACTTCTTCAAACGGAAGAACATCCGCAGAATCCTGCCGATTCACGACAACGGCAATTTTCAGAGCACCCTCGCAAGCTTTCATCGGCGTGATATGGCCAACCGGGATTTCTTGTAAATTCGGAATGATGCAACTGTCTGGCGTCGTCTCTACAGAATCGAACTCCACAATCTTCCGCACGAGATAGTGTTGCTTGGGGATACTGTCATATACAAGGCTCTTGTGACTCCGGTAATAGGTATCGCCATTTTTCCATTCACTAAAATACAAGATAGCACCGGACGCGACAGTCTTCCCTCGCAGGAACTGCTCCGGATGGCTCTTGTAGTATTCCTGTTTTTCGGCATCCGTCACGAGCATGGAATCTGTAAAGGTCTGGAGGAAATAATCCACCGCCATTTTGCGAACCATCGACTCAATTTGCTGCGAAAGAGCGGAATCTTCCAAGACTCCGTTGGACTCGGCCTCCTGGAAAATGATTTCTTCGTCAATCCAGTGGTCCAAAAAAGAAAGACGCTCGCGGTTACCCCAGGAATCCCACTCGGGAGCCATTGCCCTAATCTCGGAAAGGCGCAACTTGGTGCTGCCCACCGACACAATGACAGGATCCTCGCTGTTAGAGCAGGCAGTAAAGAAAACGAAAGCCAACAAGCAGATTAAACTTAAACGAAACTTCATCCCGATAAAATTTAGAAAAATCCCATGTCGAGAAAGTAGGCAAACAGGGGCTTTATCGCCTAAATCAATCCGTTTTCGCAAGAATTCCACCTACAAAAAGGCAAAATTCACTTTCGTACAATCTTCACAGCGAGGCCGAATGTTTTGCTGTTGACGGGAACCGCATCATCGTCAAGACCGAAACCCCAAAGCGCTTTCCCAGCAAAACCAACGAAGTAATGTTCCGACACTGGCCAAACGTTTCCCAGTTCAAGTTTGAGAATCGTTTCTTGTCGGCCATACTCTACGCCCTCCAACGGATTGTCATTACGGTCCGAAGAACCAACGGCCACACCCACAAAAAGTCCATGGAGTGGGGAATCTTCCGATTTGAACGGATAAACCATCACTCCCAAAAGGAACATTAAAGGAGTTATATCATAATCCCTACGGATCCATTCCTTATCAAGAGAATAATACTTGTATTCTTCGGTGCCTCTCACATGAAATATAGCGACATCCACAAAAGGAATCAATGTGACGGGCCAAAAGCCCCTAAACAAGGCCACACCGGCTTTGAAATCAAAATCGAGACCAAACCCATCAAAAGAAGATAAGTCGATATGCAAATTCTCGTCATAAACCATTACGTCTTTTTCGCGGTCGTAATAATAGTTGTATCTTGATTCCTTTTCATGGTTCGAACTCATAAAGAGGCCACCAATTGAAAAATCAAAATACGGATAAATAAAATCAGCGCCCGTACGCCGATGCTTTTTCGGGAGACCGTTCTCCGTCGATAGCACGTCCGCATAGACCTGCCATACCAAGCTTAGAATAATGAATAGAAGCAATCTCATTTTTTAGGGCTCAGCTTGAGTACTGCGTAATTCGCGAACTTGCCACAAGACGTATCTTCGGGCGTGAGGAACGTGAGTATTTCCATATTACAATCATGGCACGAAGGGGTTCGTTCATCGAATGGAGTAAATTCATATGAAATCCGCTCAGAAGCACTCGTTTCAATGGTGTATGATGGCAATGGAATTTTCTTATCACTGCAAAAGAAGGATATGTCAACAACGAATTCCACTCTTTCAGAAGAAACGTTCAAACTATCCCAATAAATTGCATAAAGAATCGAGCCAGAATTGTATTGATATTGAGAGTATTGCCGACGTTCATTTGTCATGCAAACAGTCGAATCATTCACAGACGAGGAAATGCATAATTCCATAGAAGACACTTCGGCAGGTAGAACAGCACTAATAGAAAAGTCATGGGGATGCATAATATCGTCGTCCAAATGAGGGTCACAAGCCACACCGCACAGGCAAAGCCCCGACAACGCCAAGAGTAAAAAAGATGGAACTTTGGACAACCAAGTACGCATACATATAAAATATATAAAAAGCCGCAGGAGTCAACACCCACGGCAAAAAACCGCAAAAAAGTCCATATTATCTATTTCAACCGACCAAAACGGCCTTTAAGCTTGGCCAAGGCATCGTCTTCGATGACTTCTTCGGCATCGTTACCCTTGCGTTTGAACTTGAGGATTTCGAAGTCCTCGAGCAAGGCGGAGGCTTGTAGAATTACTTTATTTCCTTGAATACCGCATAGTTTGCGAATTTTCCACAAGACGTATCTTCGGGCGATAGGAAAGTCAACAACTCGCCATGCCAATCATATGGATGAGGAGGATTCCGTTCGTCAAATTCCCAGAAATAATAATATACCCGTTCTGAACGAGTTTCATTTATGGTGAAGGGCGGCAAAGAAATTTTCTTTTCATCACAGAAAAAAGAGATGTCAACAACGAATACAGCTTCATCCGTGGGGACTTTCAAACTATCCCAGTCAAAACGGAAATCAGCTTGGCTATAACGCGTAGAATCACAAATAAGTGTATCCAAAACAGAAGACGAGACGCACATCTCCAAAGAATCTACGCCAGCTGGTTTCTGCGCTTCAATATTGAGATTATATTCATGAATTTCCCAATCAGGGTCACAAGCCATACCGCACAGGCAAAGCCCCGACAACGCCAAGAGCAAAAAAGATGGAACTTTGGACAAACAAGTACGCATACATATAAAATATATAAAAAGCCGCAGGAGTCAACACCCACGGCAAAAAACCGCAAAAAAGTCCATATTATCTATTTCAACCGACCAAAACGGCCTTTAAGCTTGGCCAAGGCATCGTCTTCGATGACTTCTTCGGCATCGTTACCCTTGCGTTTGAACTTGAGGATTTCGAAGTCCTCGAGCAAGGCACAAGCCTGCAAATAAAGTTCAGGATATTCCGAATCATCCTGCGGCATGCGTTCCATTTTCGAGAGGATGTCTCGGGCTGTTTTCAGTTCGTGGTCCTTCATGAAGCGGGCCTTGAGGAAAATGCGGAACTTTTCGCGGAGGTCCTTGACGGAGAGGTCAACCTTGTCATTGCGAGCCACTTGAGCGAAGAAATCTCCCGTTGTAAAGTCTGCGCCGAGCACTGCCAATCTTTCGAACAAAGTATTTTCCTTATGGTCCGGCAGGTAGAGCGCTGCAATTTTCGGGATGGACTTGTTCTTCGCCATAAGCGCGGCGATGGCATCGCGGGCATGGTCGTCGCCCTGGCGCATGGCAACCGAGAATTCGCGAAGGATATCCCAGAACTTGACGAAAGCTTCGGCGCCGAGAAGGCCGGATTCGTAGGTGGCACGTACAAGCGCGAGGCGCATTTCTTCGTCTTCGCTGCGGGTGCTTGCGGCAAGGTTCTTGAAGTCCCGAATCTTCTTGCCGCGGGAAAACTCGAGGCCCGTAAAGCGCACACAACGGTTTGCGTCCAGATTGTCAGCGACAAGAGACTTCAAAACCCACGACTTGAGCGCCGTTTTGAATCCATCGGAATAGAGGCCCCCCGTCTCGAGCATGTTCAGGCGGTCAACAATGAGTGTAGAATCCGTATCGGACTGCGCGCGGCCTTCCACGCGCTTGCGGAAAGCTTGCCAGAACGCAGATTCTGCCGGAGACATCAGCGCAGATTCCCCGAGACGCCAGCCAAAGCGCATGTTACCAAGAGCAAAGTCAATACCGAACGTCACCAGAACAGGTCGCACCGCAGCAAAGAGCCGGAAACTCCCCCATTCCGGGTTAATTTCGGTGGAAAATTTCTCCGGGAATCCCTGCTTGAAGATTCTCGCATGAATCCGCAAGTGATTTTCTTTTTCAGGCGTAACCGTCGGGATGTCGCAATCGAGTTGTTTCATCTCGGCAAAGACCTCGTAGAGGCTAAAGAGCGGGGCCTTGTGCGGTTTTTCCTTGAGTTTGTCGCAGAAGGCGTCGTCGATAAACGTGCGTTTGCCTTCCAATTGCTTTTTCGCATTCTTGGGCATCTCGCGGATGACGGATTCCGCCATCCATTCGCGCCACTGGTGAATCGAGAGAGCAAGCGTCGCGGGCGTTACCTGCGGAAGCATGTCGTAAGGCAAGTCAAGCGTGATACCGTCGCAGTCGCGAGTCGCATCGAAGACCATCTCGCCCATCACCATGCGGCTGGAACCGTCAAGCCCTTCAATGCGGAACTGTTCGAGAGAGCCGCCGAGAGAGGGTTGGAGGTCGGCGCGTTGCGCCTTCGAGGCACGAGGTTTGAGGTTCGAGGAACGAGGGAAAAAATCCGCTAGAGATTGCCGCGCTTCGCTCGCAATGACACCGCTGATGCCACCCTCATTCTGTTCTAACCAAAAAGCAGCATCGAATTTCAGGAACTGGTCGGTATGTTCGCGGATGTAGTCCTTGAGCGTCTTGATGGAATTCACCTCATGCGCAATGCGCACATAGTAATCCACCAGGGCATCTTCGCTCGGAGCAAGCCCGAATTGGCGCTTGCGGGCTTCCAGCGCATGCAAATCCTCGACGACGCGCTCGTTATGCGTCATAAAGGCAAACGGACGCGCCATCTGACCAAGCACTACGGCCTCGCGCCAGAAAATCTCGGCACATTCATCAGGGTTCACGCGCGCATAATCCACGCGGTGGCCGCGGCTAATCACGAGACCGCGGAAACTCACTTCCTCCACCGCTTCCACAAAACCGCGTTCCTGGTTCCACGTAGGCGCATACCAGCGACGCGTGCAGAAGGGTTCCGCTACCTGCATAATCCATTCCGGCTTGATTTCGGCGGCCTTGTTGAGGAAGATGCGGCTCGTCTCGCGCACCTCGGCACTAAAGAGCCATTCCACACTCTTGCCGTAAAGGTCGCTACCCGGGAACACGTGTGTTTCGCGGCCGCTCACTAAGCGGTAGCAGCCGTTTTCCATGTCACGGAGCGCAATGCCGCCCAGGAATCCGGAAAGCAAAGCGATGTGCAGGTTGTCGCGGTGGAAACTGTCGAGCGGACATACGCGATTCTCGAATTTCACGTCGAGGATGCGCCCGAACTGTTCGTACAAATCAATCCATTCGCGGCACCGCAAGAAATGCAGGCTATTCTTATCGCAGAACTTGCGCAACTTGTTCCAGGTCTTGCCATCCCATTCGGCGCAGAAGGCGTTCCACATGCAGATGAACGTGAGGAAATCACTCTTGTGGCCCGCGAACTTGCGGTGCAGCTGTCGAATGCGGGTGCGTTCGGGTTCCTCGCTCGGCACCACGCGCGGGTCCTGGATGCTCAAGGCAGAGCAGACAATCAGCGCGGGCTGCAACACGCCGGCATCGCGTGCCCGCAAAAGCACGGCAGAGAGCGCCACGTCCATCGGGAGGCGCGTCATCTCGCGGCCAAGCTTGGTCACATGCCCGCTGGCGTTATCGGCGGTCAATGCGCCAAGTTCAAAAAGCGTCTTGTACGCGCCGCGAAATGCCGAATGCGGTGGCGACTGCAAAAAAGGGAAATTTTCGAGTTCCAGCCCGAGACTGCGCAGTTGCAAGACAACGTTCGCGAGATTACTCCGCCGGATTTCCGGCTCCGTAAACTCGTCGCGTTTCTCGAAATCCTCGGGAGAATAGAGACGGATGCAAACACCGGGCTTTACGCGCCCCGCACGCCCCGTGCGCTGCCGGGCACTCGCCTTCGAAATGTCCTCGACGGGCAACCCCTGGATTCGGGACTGCGCGTTGTACCGCGAGATGCGGGCCGTACCCGTATCCACCACATAGGCTATTCCCGGAATTGTGAGCGAAGTTTCCGCGATGTTCGTCGCGAGCACCACGCGGGTCTTTTCCGTATGCCTGAAGATGCGGCGCTGTTCATCGGGGCTCATGCGTCCGTAAAGCGGCAAGATGTCGAAAGTCGCGGAGTCCAGTTCGTGCGCGAGCTCGCCCGCCAAATCCTGAATGTCGCGTTCCGTCGGCAAAAAACAAAGCAGGTGGTCGCGATGGCGCGTTTCCAAATCGAGAATCGCATCGCGCGCCTCGTCCAAAAGCCCGGAATCGCCCTTACCGGAGATGTCACACCCCTCGCCTCTTTCGTCTTTCGTCTTTCGTCTTTCGTCTAAAAAATACTCCACATCGACGGGGAACGTGCGGCCCTCGGCTTCGAGCACGCAGCTGTTGTCGTAAAATTCCTCGAAAAGCTTGGCATCGAGCGTCGCGGAGGCCACAATCAGCTTGAATTCCGGGCGTTCATGCAAAACAGTCTTGAAAATGCCGAGCAATATGTCGATATTCAGCGAGCGTTCATGCGCTTCGTCAATCACGATGGCCGAATACTGCCTAAAGAGCCTGTCGCGACGGAATTCTTGCAACAAAATGCCGTCCGTCATCACCTTGATGGGGGCGTCGCTCTGGCCCTGTTCCCAGAAGCGGATTTTCGTGGAGACGAGTGTCTCGTCCTTCAATTCTTCGCGCAGGCGATCCGCAATAGAAATCGCCGCAAGTCGGCGAGGTTCCGTGACTCCAATCTTGAAAGGTCGCGCATTCTCTCGTCTCTCGTCTCTCGTCTCTCGTCTATCAAACCATTCCAGCAAGAATTTCGGCAGTTGAGTCGACTTGCCGGAACCAGTGTCTGCCTTGACAATCACCACCTGATGCTTCTCGAGCATCTCGAAGAACTCTTCCCGATGTTCAACGACAGGAAGCTCTGGGTAGGTGATTTTCAAGTTCTCGTAAGACATTTGGCAATGGATAATTGATAATGGATAATGGATGATGTAAAATTATCAATCATCAATTATCAATCATCAATCACTCCTTGATATGCCCACACTTGTCGCAGGTGAGCTTGTAGCTGTTGTCGGGATCGACGACCATCACGCCGTCGCATTCCGGCACTTCGCACGGGAGTTCCCCGGGCATCACTTCGCGGTAAGTTTGCTTTTCCATAGTGGTTAGTGATTAGTGGTTGGTGGTTAGGAAAGTTCTTTTAAATATCTCGCCAAGGCATCCTGCCATGTGGGGAGCGGTTTGAAACCGGCTTCCACGAGCTTGCTCTTGTCCAAGCGACTGTTGAACGGGCGCGCTGCCTTGCTGAGGCCGTATTCAGCGGTCGTCACAGGCACCACCTTGGTGCTGTAACCCGCCTGCTTGAAGATTTCGCAGGTAAAGTCGTACCAGCTGATGAATCCGCCTTCGTTCGTTGCGTGGTAATAGCCGTACTTTTCGGTTTCGTTCATGTCAATCAGCAGGCGCGAAAGGTCAAGCGTGTACGTAGGCGTGCCAACCTGGTCGTTCACCACGCGCACAGTATCGTGAGTCTTGCCCACATTAAGCATCGTCTTGATAAAATTCTTGCCGTTGAGGCCGAACACCCAAGCGATACGAACGATAAAGTACTTTTCCAAAGTCCCGCTCACGGCAAGTTCGCCTTCGAGCTTAGTCTGTCCATAAACATTCAGGGGCTTGTAATCCTTGCAGTCAGGCTTCCAAGGTTCCGTTCCCTGGCCGTCAAAAACGTAGTCCGTGCTGATGTAGGTCATCTTGCAGCCGAGCTTTTTGCAGGCATTCGCGATGTTCTGCGTACCGCCTGCGTTCACTGCGCGGACCTTCGCCACGTTCGCATCGTCTTCGGCCAAATCCACAGCAGTCCATGCAGCGCAATGAATCACCGCATCGGGGTTCACTTCAGAAATCGCCTTCTCGACAGCCGCAGCATCCGTAATATCGAGCTGCACGTAGGGCATTGTCGTCACGGCGGAACCGTCGGCAACACCACTATAAGCGGGAGCCATGTCCGAGCCCACGCCCGTATGCCCGCGCTTGGCGAGTTCATTCATCACGTCGTGGCCCAGCTGGCCACCCACACCTGTCACAAAGAATTTCATAG
>CAMJHM010000090.1 GCA_946405515.1 uncultured Fibrobacter sp.
GCTGCCCGCGGTTACCGCATCATCATCGTGATGCCCGAAACCATGAGCGTGGAACGCCGCCAGCTGATGAAGGCCTACGGTGCCGAACTCGTGCTCACCGAAGGTGCAAAGGGCATGAAGGGCGCTATCGCCAAGGCTGACGAACTCGCTAAGGAAATCCCGAACAGCTTCATCCCGGGCCAGTTCGTGAACCCGGCCAACCCGGCTGCCCACAAGGCCACCACGGGTCCCGAAATCTGGGAAGACACTGACGGCAAGGTGGACATCTTCGTGGCCGGTGTCGGTACGGGTGGTACTGTTTCTGGCGTGGGTGAATACCTCAAGGAAAAGAACCCGAACGTGAAGGTCGTGGCTGTTGAACCGGCAAGCTCTCCGGTGCTTTCCAAGGGTACTGCTGGCTCCCACAAGATCCAGGGTATTGGCGCGGGCTTTGTTCCTGACACCCTGAACACCAAGGTCTATGACGAAATTATCGCTGTCGAGAACGAGGCCGCTTTCGAAGCCGGTCGCGAAATTGGCAAGAAGGAAGGCGTTCTCGTGGGTATCTCCTCCGGTGCCGCCCTCTGGGCCGCCAAGGAACTCGCCAAGCGTCCGGAAAACAAGGGCAAGACCATCGTCGCGCTCCTCCCGGATACCGGCGACCGTTACCTCTCTACGGCCTTGTTCGCTGAATAGCGGAATATATCTCCAAGGGCTCCGGGCTTTACGCTCGGGGCCCTAATTTTTATATTTGGGTTATGACCGCAGACGAACTTTTCAACAGACTGAACAAAATCCAGCCGGGTGCCGTGCTTTGCCACTACACCCGTGAAAAAGTCGACCAGATGCTCCCGCTGATCAACGAAATCAACGAGCGCAAGAAGGACCAGGACACTGTCATTCTCGCACACAGCTATTGCGCTCCCGAAATCGTGCTCGGCGTTGCCGACTACACGGGCGACAGCTACAAGCTCAGTGAAGATGCGACGAAGGTTCCGCAAAAGACGATTTTATTTTCTGCGGTGCGTTTCATGGGCGAAACGGCCAAAATCTTGAGCCCCGAAAAGGACGTGCTCATCCCGGGCAAGCTCACCGGCTGTAGCCTTGCCGATTCCATTACCGGCAAAGACGTGATGGCGCTCCGCGAAAAGTATCCGGACCATGCCTTCATCTGCTACATCAACACCACCGCCGACGTGAAGGCGGCCTGCGACGTGTGCGTCACGAGCGGCAACGTGATGAAGATTGTGGAAGCCTACCCGAACGACAAGATTTGCTTTGTCCCCGACAAGCTCATGGGCCAGAACATTATCAGCGAAATGGAAAGCCGCGGCGTCAAGAAGGACATCGTGCTTTACACGGGCAGCTGCTACGTGCACGAAACCTACGATGCCGAACTCATCCAGTTCTTCCGCAGCCAGAATCCAGGCCTCAAGGTGGTGAGCCACCCCGAATGCAACCCGTCTGCGGCATTCTACAGCGATTTTGTGGGCAGTACCGGTCAGATGGTCAAGTACATCGACGGTCTCCCGCCCAAGAGCAAGGTGCTTCTCCTTACGGAATGCGGCCTCAACGCCCGCATGCACTACGAGCACCCCGACATGGAATTCATCGGCAGCTGCAGCATGTGCAAGTACATGAAGTCCAATTCTCTTGAAAACATCCTCGAGACGCTGCGTCACCCTGAACAGGCGAACCGCGTGGAACTCGACGAAGACATCCGCGTGAAGGCCAAGAAGTGCATCGACGCGATGTTCCATTACGCAAACCTCTAGGCGAAAAAATTCTAACCCGCGAAAGAAAGCAGGCACGAGTATGACAAAGAAGGTAGCAGTCGGACTTTCCGGCGGAGTGGACTCCGCCCTCGCCGCTTTCCTACTGAAACAGCAGGGTTACGAGGTCATCGGCATGACGATGGCCACGTGGGACGGTTCCATCAACATGCCGCACGTGGAAGGCCGCGAGGGCTGTTTTGGCCCCGGCGAAGATGTGAGCATTGCCGAAGCGAAGACGGTCGCCGCCCGGCTCGGAATTCCGCATCATGTGGTACGCATTTCCGAGGAATACAAGCGCCAGGTCCTTGATTACTTCCGTGCGGAATACCGCGCCGGGCGCACCCCCAATCCGTGCGTGCGCTGCAATCAGTATATCAAGTTCGGTGCGCTCCAGACGGCGGCCCGCCGCATGGGAATCGATTTCGACTACTTCGCTACCGGCCACTACGCCCGCCTCGAATTCAAGAACCCCGACGTTCCCTTTTTGTACGCCGCGCTCGACCACGGCAAGGACCAGACGTATTTCCTCTCGCGCCTTACCGCAGAACAGCTTTCGACAGTCATCTTCCCGCTAGGCGGCATGACGAAGGTCGAGGTGAAGGAACTCGCCAAGCAGATCGGCTGGATTGATTTCGCCACCAAGAAGGAGAGCATGGACTTCCTCGAGTGCGGGGACTATTCTGTACTCTTCGACGAATCCGACAACGTTCCCGGCGACTTCGTGGACATGCAGGGCAAGGTACTCGGCCAGCACAAGGGTATCATCCACTACACTATCGGCCAGCGCAAGGGCTTGAACATTGGCGGTCAGCCTGAACCCCTCTTTGTGGTGGCAATTGACGTGAAAAAGAACCAGGTGATTCTCGGACCCCGCAGTGCGCTGAACTGCACCGAAGTTTCCGGTGTGGACCTGAACCTGATGGTATCGGAAAATTCTCCGCTCCTCCAGGGCGAACTGACTGCGCATATCCGCCTCGGCCACAAGGGTGCTCCCGCCCATATCGAGGCTCTCGACACGCAGAAGGGCCTTATCCGCGTCCGCTTTGACGAACCGCAATTCGCCTCGGCCCCGGGCCAGGTGCTCGTGCTCTATGCCGATGCAGGCGTCGTCGCCTCGGCCATAATAAGCCATTAAAACACATAACCCATTGCCTTTCTTTCCGGCCCCACAAGCCGTTTTTTATCTTTTAGCCCGTAAACAATAGGCTGTCTCTAGCGGCGTTTTAAAGTCTCACAGTTTTCCGAACTTACGCCACTAACTAGCTACTATATCTCGAGGTTTATATGAGCGTTTCGATGCAAGATGTGATGAAACAGTCCGGCGTGGCTTTTGGCACGAGCGGTGCGCGCGGCCTGGTGACCGCGATGACGGACCGCGTTTGCTATGTGTATGCGCGCTGCTTTATCAAGTACTGCGAGGCAAGCTACAAGTGCGAACACACGATAGCGATTGCGGGCGACCTGCGCCCCAGTACCGAACGCATTTTGAAAGCGCTCGTGAAGGCGGGTGAGGACAGTGAGTGGAAGGTCGTGTATTGCGGCCGTATCCCGAGCCCAGCGATTGCGCTGTACGGCATCGACAAGGCGCTCCCGACCATCATGGTGACGGGTAGCCACATCCCGGCCGACCGTAACGGCATCAAGTTCAACCACCCGAAGGGCGAGATTTCCAAGAAGGACGAACAGGGAATCGTTTCGCAGGCGGTGGATTTTGACGAAGGCATTTTTGATGCTCAGGGCATGCTGAAGAATGCGCCCGCGCTCCCGGCTGTCGAAACCGAAGCCGAAGAAAATTACTGCAAGCGCTATCCGGAATTTTTCGGTGCGAACGCTTTGCGGGGCCTTACCATCGGCGTGTACCAGCATTCCGCCGTGGGTCGCGATATCGTGGTGAAGGTGCTCGAAAGCCTGGGTGCCACGGTGAAGCCCTTCGCGCGCAGCGAAACGTTTATCCCGGTGGATACGGAAGCGATTCGCAAGGAAGACGAAGACCTTGCCCGCAACTTCGCGCACAAGGACTTCGTGGATGCGATTTTCAGTACCGACGGCGATAGCGACCGACCGCTTTTGGCAGACGATGTGGGCATGTGGCTGCGTGGCGACGTGCTGGGCATCCTCGCTGCCCAGGCGCTTCACATCAAGCGCATTGCAACTCCGGTGAGTTGCAACACGTCGCTCGAAAAGTCCGGCAGTTTCGAGAAGATTTGCCGTACCCGCATCGGCAGCCCCTACGTGATTGCCGGCATGGAAAGCCTGGTCGACGTGAACGACCCGAGTATATCCGTCGCGGGCTACGAGGCGAACGGCGGATTCCTGTTGCAGACCGACCTCACGCGCAAATTCGAGGACGGCACCCGCACGCTGCCGGCACTCCCGACCCGCGATGCGCTCCTCCCGATGATTGCGGTGATGGTAAGCGTCCGCGAACAGCGCATGTGCGTCGTCGACTTGCTCAAGAAGCTCCCAAAGCGCTTTACGCTCAGCGACCGCCTCAAGGAATTCCCGACCGAGACCTCGAAAGCGAAACTTGCCGAAATCCGCGAGCAGAAACTCGGCGCAAAGTTGTTCGGAGCACTCACCGCGGTGCCTTCCAAGTTCAAGCCCAAGGATGCCCCCGCGCCGCAGCCGTTCCACGGTGAAGTTGTCTCCATCGACGAGACGGACGGCTACCGCATGGAATTCGATTCCGGCGATATCGTACACCTGCGCCCGAGCGGCAACGCTCCCGAATTCCGCTGCTACGTGGAAACCGAGTCGAAAGACCGCTCCGCCGAACTCCTCGCCGGCTGCATGAAAATCATGGAAGGGTGGAGGAAGTAGGCCCGAGGCCCGAGCAGTGAGCGATGAGTATTCGAGAGACTAGAGAATAGAGACTAGCGGCTAGTGAAAAGAATCACGCACTTCGTGCGTTAGTAACAGACGGCGAAGCCGTGATATTTCTCCCTAGCCCCTAGATTCTAACCTCTAGATTCTCTAACGGAGATTGCTTCAGGGCTTCGCCCCTCGCAATGACAACCAAGGCGAATGACAATCCCACTTCCTACTATCCCATACCTCAAAGCGACCGAAGGTCGCGCCTCACACCTCAAAGCTCAAAGGGAGCGTAGCGACCGACCTCATACCTCATCGCTCATAGCTTTTAGTGATTAGTGCCCAAGTACAATACTCTCCTAACCACCAACCACCAACCACTAACCACTATTTTTTGTATCTTATTCCCCGTATGTTCAAGAGATCCCTCGCACTTGCTCTCGTTGCTGGTTCCCTCGCTTTTGCCGGGGAATACTGGCATAATGACGACGTCACGATGAAATTCCTTTCTATGTCAGTGTCGGCAAGGTCTGCGGCCATGTCCGGTGCTGGAGTCGCCGATGCTGGGCGCGTGTCCGAAGTTTCGCGCAATCCGCTTGCCATGAGCATTGCCGACAAGGCCGAAATAGGACTCAACCAGATTGTCTTTGACGAGGCCAACGCGGGGAGCTACACTTCTGTCTATTATGGGCTCCCGTTCTGGGAAAAGTATGCGACTTCCTTCGCTCTCGAATACCTGGGCTACGACGACCTGAAGGGTTACGACGAAGACGGAAATCCGACATCCGAGTTTGGCGCCTATGCCTGGGCATTGCAGGCCGGGTTGGGTAGCCATAACAAGATTTTCAACTGGGCCTTTTCTGGCCGTTTTGCAAGCCAGACCATCGACGACGAGACCGGTTACCTCTTTGCGGGTGACTTGGGCGGATCGTTCCGCGTGAACCGCTATCTCGCCTTTGCCACAACGCTCACGAATGCAGGCTATGCGACCAAGTATATTGACGAGAAGAACTATCCGCCGATGGCTTTGCAAGCCGGCTTGACGGGAACGATTCCGTTCCATGAAAATTGGGTCCTGAGCCTTTCGGCCGATGCTTACCGCCGTTCCGATACCAATCCGCAGTGGTTATTTGGCGGTGAACTCTCGTTCTACGAAATCCTCTACTTGCGTGGCGGTTATGCCATTCGCCCAGATACTGAGGATGCGATAAGCGCAGGTGTTGGTCTTGCATTCGGTGCCATCGTCTTTGACTACGGCTACAGCCCCCGCAAGGCATTCAATGCCGGGAACCATCTCTTTACGCTGGGCATGAAGTTCTAATTCCTCGCGGAACCTGTTTGCGGCGCGTCGGTGACGCGCTTTTTTATTTGGTAAGAAAGCGAACCCCTGCTTATGCCAAGTACCTGTGCGGCTTGACTCTTGTTGCCACCACAGCACTTAATCGCCTTCTCGATGATTTCCCATTCCGGGGCGTGCATCCGCGCCTCGTACGGCTGCCCCTTTTCTCCTGCGGCTAGTTTCGAGAATTCGTCGTTGAGGATTCCCGTGAGCGAGTAACCATGCGGTTTAAGCAATGCGTAACGCTGTATGATGTTTTTTAGTTGGCGAATATTGCCGGGCCATTGCTTGGATTTGAGCAAGAACATTTCGAATTCATCAAAAGGCCTACCTTGTTTTGATGCATTAGGGATAGCAGAATAAATCTTTTGGGCATCGTACCATAAGTCATTAGCAATGTTTTCAAAATCAGCGCGCTCCCGGAGAGGCGGGATAGTTACAGGGAAAACGTTTATCCTGAAAAAGAGATCTTCGCGAAATTTGCCCGCACAGATATCTGAGCGCAGGTCCCGATTTGTGGCGCAGATGAGCCGGAAATCTACCGGGAAAGCTTCGTAGTCGCCAATGGGCGTAACCGTCCTTTCTTGCAATATTCGCAGGAGCTTGCACTGCGTTTCGAGCGGCATTTCACCGATTTCGTCCAAAAAGAGCGTACCATGATTCGCTGAACGCACGATACCGAGGCGTTCTTCGGAAGCTCCGGTGAATGCGCCCTTGCGGTACCCTTCCAGAATACTCTCGGCAAGCCCTTTCGCGATAGCGCCACAGTTAAGCGCAACAAAAGGGCCGCTTGCCCTCTTGCTGTGATTATGGATAAACTGCGCTGCGACTTCCTTGCCGGAGCCGGACTCCCCAAGTAAAAGCACCGAAATATCGGAGCCTGCCGCAATGCGTAACATAGATTCGTGCGAGTTCATATAACTTCTACGTTATATGACGTTTTTATAAGAAAATTTGTCCCAAAAAAATTATGTTTTTTACAATCGCATTGAAATTTTTACAATAAGCTATAGGGACGCAACTGCTTCTTTTGAAATTTCTTGAGGGCTTTTGCGACTTCGGGGGAGGAGTACCCATCAAGAGGGTCGTACTTCTTGTATGCGATACCCGTGATGCACTGCTTGAATTCTTCTTCGTTGCTGCGGTTGTACTTTTCTGCCTCGATAAACTGCTCGCCATTGGAGTATTTTTTTTCATACGTGCTGAGGTTGTCTTTGTATTCTACCTTGCAGTAGTCGGCATTCATGTAGTGGAAGAAGTACTCGCCCGTACAGGTTGTAATGCCGTCGCTCACTTCCACTTGGACATCCCTGTTCTCGTTTGCGACATAGAAACCTTCGCGGTTCAGGTTCATATCCACATGCATCACGTTGACGGAATATGTTTTGTCGCCCAGCACGAAGGTGGCGCTTGTCTTGGTCTTTGATGTAAATACCACTCTATCCTTTTCTGTCGCGGCTTGCACGCTCGAGGAATCCATGAGCCAGATATCGGACAGGTAGGCTTCGGGATAGTTGCCGTTGAGCGTGCGGATGAGTGACGACATGAAATAGGAATTCATGAAGTCGCTGTTGTGTTCTAAGTAGTGGTCGTAGTAGACCTTGTAGTAGATTTCGGCCTTTCCATTGGAGAAGGTTATGGTGCGGAGTGTGTACCGTAGGGTCTTTTCATGGCATGTAGTCGTGTTATTATTCTTGTTATAATCGCATCCGGTGTATGTCCATGTACCATAGAGGTTCCCCGCAGTGCCGCCGACCAGTATGTCACCGTCATCTAATTCTGGCTGGCCATTGTAAATATCGTAGAGTATCAGCGTGTCGTTACGGAATTCGTACATCATGGGATCCGGCTCTTCAGTGATGTGTACGGTTTTCCAAGTATAGCCTTGCTCTTCTACGACGCACATCATGGTTTCGTAGTCTTCAAGCCCCATTATCAGCATATGTTCCGATTCGTTGACGTAAAGCGCTACTGTCCATGAAAAGGCATCGTCTTCTAGCCCGCTGAATCCATCATTTGCGTTGGAAGAAGAATCATCCCCGCAGGCAGCAAAGGCAAGTGAAATTGTGATAGCAAGGAGAAGTTTTTTCATGATAGAATATCTGGATAGTTTTTAGAATGGTTAAGGGCCTGTCACAGCGATTCCGCGGAGACATTCTTTGAATTCTCTATCGTTGGAAATAAAATATGTGTGAGCACACCTGTATTCATTATTATCAATGTCGGTTATTGAACTTGTTTTATAATATTCTTTATAACTATCGGAGCACAATTCTTTTGTCATCCATTTTGAAATATAAGTGACATTGCAAACGGTATTTTCATCTGATACATCGATACTGAATTCATTATTGATTCCATTCAAAGAAATCATTGATCGCTCTATTTTTCTTACCGTGACGGTATATCTTTTGTCGTGCAAAGAAAAAGTTTGTTCTCTTTTGGAATTTTCGATGATATTCACGCCATATTTTTCGGGAATACCTTCTTTTTCTTTTTCTAACATAATCTCTCTTGCAATTTCATCATTATAGTCGGAACCTCCACTAAGGATGATATATATATCATCCATAAAAGAAGAATTCATGAAGTCTGTGGAATCTGTTAAGGAAGAGAATAGTTCATAGGAGATAATTTTTTTTGCTGTTATTTTATTTGGCGAAATTTCGGTGATTGCTTCAAAGAATTGCTGAACTCTTGGGCATGACGTCGTACTGTCTTTTTTATTAAACGAACAATGCGTGTTTTTCCAAGTTCCATAGAGATTCCCTCCTGTACCGCCAATGTATTCGAGACCTTCGTTCATATCAAGTTCGTATAATAACAGAGTATCTCCCCGAAATTCGTATCTTAAAGTATCTGTTTGAGCGGAAAAATCCAAGGATTTCCATATCCAAGAATTATTTTCTTGAATGCATAAATTTGAAGATAGGTGATCAATGGTTCGTATTATTAGTTGTTGAGCCTCGTCAACCTTAATTGTGTACGATGTCGTGTTTGGATCATCGTTGGCATTGGGCGAAGATGTGTCGCTATTGACGGACGAACTGTCGTCGCCGCAAGCGGCAAGGGCAAGTGAAATTGTAATGGCGAACAGGGCCTTTTTCATAGAAAAATTCCTTCTCAAATCGTTTTTTTGTTAATATAACATAAAACTATCTAAAGTGCATAAGAATACATGACAATTTGTGCAGTTGACTTTCCAATATGGCCCGATTTGGGCGTTTTGGGGTAAAACCTTGCCGTGATTTGTCATTTTTTCTAAATTTCGCCCCGCAACAGTTAATTACTGTGGCAGACATAGACACAATAAGGCGCCCGCAAAAAATTGCTTTGAAAAAGAAATTTGAGCGAGACCGAGTGCAGGCAGGAACGAGAAGTGGTGAATACTGGAAGTCTTTACCACTTCGAGTGACGAAAATGCACGAAGAGTCGCAGCCAAATTTCTGAAAATGAATTTTTGGTGGGCGCCGGAAACCAAAGTGGCTGGCCAGATGGGTAGGCTTGGGCACGACGGTCGCGAGGAAAGCGATTGCGCTCGAAGCTGAGAGGTTTGGTGGCCCGAAAGGAAAAAATGAGTCAAAGAATCGTATGCAAGTTCGGCGGCAGCTCTGTCGCCGATGCCGGCCAGTTCAAGAAGATCAAGGCCATCGTTGAATCCGACAAGAACCGCAAGGTCATCGTCGTTTCCGCCCCCGGCAAGCGCAATCCTAAGGAAACCAAGCTTACCGACCTCCTCTACAGCACCTACGACCTCGCCTCCAAGGGCCTCGACTTTTCGACCCCGTGGAACCTGATCCGTCAGCGCTATGACGAAATCTGCAAGGACCTGGGTCTCGAAGACAAGCTGACCGAAGACCTCGACAGCCTCGAAGACAAGCTGAAGAACCAGCCCGAATCCGTGAGCACGGACTTCCTCGTGAGCCGTGGCGAATTCCTTTGCGCACGCCTCATGGCCAAGTACCTGGGCGCAAACTTCGTCGACACCTTCCCGCTGATCACGTTCGACGACAAGTACCGCATTGTCCCGAAGACCTACGAAGACATCGCGAAGACGCTCTCCGACGAGAACCAGCTCTACGTGCTGCCGGGCTTCTATGGTGCAAACCTCCGTGGCGAAGTCAAGACCTTCAGCC
>CAMJHM010000091.1 GCA_946405515.1 uncultured Fibrobacter sp.
TAGGGCCGTAGGCCCGTTCTCTCGTCTATTTAATCGTCCAGGTCTGCTTGTTCACCTGCAGAATCTTTCTTCCCTGCACCTGGGCGGCGGCGTTACGCACATCCGCTTCGCTCACCGGGAGCTTTGCCTGCCACATCACGCGGCCCTGCATGTCGAACAGGGCGACCGTGCCGCGGTTTGCGACGATGGCGCTCTGCCAGGTCGCCTTCGGGGCGGCAAGCACAGGAGCGATCGATGCCGGAGCTTCCTTGGCAATCACGAGCAGCTTGAACGTGCCGGAGAATTCGGCGTCGCTAACCGTGATGGAGAAGGGGAACATGGAGCCCGGGGCAATCACGGAGTCCTTGTCGCTTACGATCGAAACGACGCCATTTTCCACGGACCAGGTGACCAGGGTGGAATTCTTGATGGGTTCCACCTTGAAGGTCAGGGAATCTCCGTCAGGATCGGTGACGTTGCTGCTCAATTCGTACTTGAGGTTCCAGGTTTCGCCAATGCCTGCATACAGGGTGTCGATAGACTTTGCGATGGTCGGGCGGTCATTCGAGCAGGCGATGACGGCCGGGATAACCATTTCACCGGTTGCGCCCTGGGAGTCCTTGGCGACAAGGATGAGCTCGGCCTTGCCGCAGGCGTTCTTGACCGCCTTGACCTGGATGGCGCCCGTCGAGGCAATCACGGACGGGGCGAGGAGGCTGTCGTCGCTGCGGGCCGAGAAGGTCAGCTTGGTGGCGTCGTCTGTATCATCGGTAAACCAGGTTTGCATTTCCTTCTTCAGGAAGGTCACCGCACCGCCAAAGTCTTCCGTGAGTGTCGTGAGTCGCTTGATCGTGTCGGCGACACCGGCAATGGCTTGCGGCGGCTGGTTCTTGTGTCCAACAGTGAGGACGACCGTTGCGGGTTCCGAAGTGTCGCCTTCTGCATTCACCACGACATACTGGAAGGAGTCAAGGCCCTCGTAATGTCCTGCATCGTAGGTGAACGAACCGTCTTCGGCAAGCTTAACGGTTCCTTCAGCCGCATCTTCTACGAGATAGGCAGTGAGAGTGGACTTTGCGTTGTCGGGGTTCAGGTCGTTCTTCAGCACGCCGGGCTTTGCAATCTTGTTCAGGGAATCCTGTACGACCTTGTAGCTGTCATTGGTTGCGACAGGCAGGTCTTTTACTTCAAGTACGTTCACGAAGAAGTTGACACCGACGGAATCCTTGCCGGACTTGGCCCAGAAGGTAAGCTTTGCAAGTCCGGCTGCATTGGCAATCGGGGTGAACAGAATATAGTGGGAACCGGCGGCGTGGCTGTACTCGGCCTTTACGATTCCGCTGGAGGTCACGCCGTAGGTTACAGATTCAAGACCGTCGGGATCGTCGACGACGAATGCGGTTGCGGGAATTTCGAAGGCGTCCGTTGCATCCGGATCGAAGTCTTCGTCAAGCTGGAGGGTGTCCTTGAAAAGGTCGGCATCGACGCTCACCAGAACCATCGGATCGTTGACGGCGGTCACGTTGATGGTTACCGTTGCCGGCTCGCTTACATTTTCAGTGGCGTCGGTGACGGTATAAGTGAAGACGTCCGTTCCGTAGAAGTCCGGGTTGGGTGTGTAGGTGAAGCCACCGTTCAGGTTGCCAGCGGAATTCGTTTCCATTACGAGCGTTCCGTTCTCCGGTTCGGTAACGACAGTAATCGTCAGCGGAGACAGGGCGCTCGGGTCATCAACATCGTAGTCGTTTTTCAGGATGCCAGGGACCTTGACCTTGAGTACGGAGTCTTCCTTGACGGTGTAGGAGTCGTTCACGGCGACCGGGGCATTATCCCTGTCCACAACTGTTACCGTGAGTGTGTACGAGACGGGGTCGTTTTCTCCATCGTCTGCTTGCAGGACGACCGTTGCTGTGCCATCCGTATTGGCGGCAGCCACCATGTAGATGTGGTCGGTTTGCTCATAGGAGGTCTTCGAATTGACGAACGAGGCGTTTGTCTTGCCGCTCGTAATCAGGGCGGTTACGACAGCATCGCCGTCCTCGTCGCTGAAAATCGTGGAGAGGTCGATATCCAGGGTATCGCCTTCGTTCAAGGTGGCGGTACCCGTTTCTTTTCCTACGAGGACAGGAGGCTTGGTCTCGCACTTGTCACCGAGGATGATGCTTGCGATTTCGACTGTGTTCGTGTTGAGGGTCGTAGTCGCATGGGTGTTCTTGAAACCGAACTGGACACCGGTCTGCTTGGTAATGTTCCAGGCGACCGTCGTCGTGGATTTCCAACCCTGCTTTAGGTCGGCAAAGGCGATGTACTGTTTCTTGAAACCGCTGGATGCCTTCAGTTCCGAGCCGAAGTAGTTGTCATCGGTAATGGTGGACTGCTTGAAGTCCACGCGGAAAGGAGCCGTGGACCTGTAGGTCAGGCACATGCCCTTGTAACCGGAAAGCGAAACAGGAACGTCCTTATAGGCGGCGTTCTGTTCCCATGCGAAACCGAAACCTGCTCCGTTGCTTGCGCTGCCTGCTTTGGCCACCATGTCGGCAACCTTGACGTTCTCCGCAGTCGTAGTTGTGTCAAACGAAGCCCCGGTGCCGTAGCTGTAGGCGTACCAGTAGGCGGGAGCCTTTTCGCCATCGCCTTCAGGTCCCCAAACCGTTGCAGAAGCCGCGAAGGCGGAACTTGCCAGGATGCCCAAGGCACCCATATATGAAACCATTTTTTTCATCATAATAGACCTCTTATGATTTCCCATTAATATCCATCTCTCTAAATGTAATATAAGAATACGAATATTGCAACTTGGAATATTGCAAAAACGAATGCCTCCAACCTACAATGTAAATAAATTTAAACAATATGGCGAATATAGCTTTTTTTGAAGGGTTCTCCCCTTACCCGAGCGAGTCGAGTTCCTCGTAGCGTTCGTAGGCTTTTTCGAGTTCGGCTTCGCGGTCGGCGATTTCCTTCTGGAGTTCCACGATGCGTGCGGCGTTCGTGAACACTTCGGGTTTTGAAAGTTCTGTCTGGCGTTCCGAAATTTCCGCTTCGAGTTTTTCGATTTTCTCGGGGAGGGCGGCGTATTCGCGTTCCTCGTTGTAGCTGCGCTTTTTCTTTTTCGGAGGAGCGCCGGCAGACCCCGCAGGGGCCTGCGCCGCCGAAACCGCTGAAGAATTCTGTGCAGACCTCGCCGCCTTTTCCGCTTCTTTTTCGGCGGCAATACGCGCGGCGTTTGCGGCTTCCTTGTCGCGGACTTTTTTCTTCGCTTCGTAGTCGCTGTAGCCGCCTACCGATTCGAAAACGTTGCCGCCATCTTCGATGGCTAAAATACTTGTGGCGACGGAATCGAGGAAGGCGCGGTCGTGACTTACGGTAAGCACCGTTCCCTTGTAATCCGCAAGGAGTTCGGCGAGCAGGTCAAGCGTTTCCATGTCGAGGTCGTTCGTCGGTTCATCGAGAACGAGAACGTTACTCGGGTGGCTAAAGAGACAAGCCAACAGCAGGCGGTTGCGTTCACCGCCGCTAAGCGCACTGATGGGGCCGCGGGCACGGTCCGCCGAGAAAAGGAAGTCTTGCAGATAACTTAATACGTGGCGCTTGACGCCGTTCAATGTAATGTAGGCTTGTCCGTCGCCGATGTTTTCCACAAGCGACTTGTCTTCGCGCAGGCGCGTACGCATCTGGTCAAAGTAGGCTATCTGCAGGTTCGTTCCCAGGCGCACATCGCCAGTATCGGGTGTGAGTTCGCCCAGAATCAGGCGTAAAAGCGTCGTCTTTCCAGAACCGTTCGGTCCTACGATTCCGATGCGGTCGCCGCGGGAAACTTCGGTCGAAAGTCCGCTGATGAGAGGCTCCCCATCGTAGGAGTAGCTGACGTCGGTGAGTCTTGCCACCAGGCGCCCCGAACGGTCGGCCTCGGTAATCTGCATATTCACGTTGCCCGTTCGGGTGCGGCGCGCAGCACGCTCCTCGCGCATTTTAATAAGCGCCCGCACGCGGCCCTCGTTCCGGGTCCGCCGCGCCTGGATTCCCTTGCGAATCCAAACTTCTTCTTCGGCGAGGCGTTTATCGAAAAGCGCATTCGCCTTGTCCTCTTCGGCAAGCGCCTGGTCCCTAAACTGTACGAACTTGTCATACGGGAAATCCCAGCAGCGTACACGGCCTCGGTCCAAATCAAAGATGCGGTTCGCAACCCGTCGCACAAAGGTGCGGTCGTGGCTTACGAACAAAAGTGCGCAGTTCAGTCGCGTCACGATTCCTTCTAGCCACTGGATCGCGGGAATGTCCAGATGGTTCGTGGGTTCGTCGAGTAGCAACAGGTCCGGGTCCTGCGCAAGGGCACGTGCAAAAAGGGTGCGGCGCTTCTGTCCGCCACTCAAGCTGTCGTATAAAGCCTCAGGATCGATTCCCGTTTTTCCTAGAATTGCCTCGGCGTGGGTGTCGCGCGCCGAGTCATCGCCAATCTTCCATGCGGCAGAATTTCCGACAGAAACGGTGCCCATCACCACGTCGCGAACCGTCCCATCGATGTGTGCGGGAATCTCCTGGATCATGCGCGAAATGCGAAGCCCCGTCTTTTTCACGATGTCGCCCGACTGCGCCTCGGTCTCGCCCGAAAGCACCCGTAAAAGGGTGCTCTTGCCGCAACCGTTGCGGCCGACCAGACAAATCCGGTCGCCGGCCTCGATGTCGAAGCTCACGTTATCCAGCAGCGGGGCGTTTGCCCCTATTCGCAACAACAGGTTCTGGGCAGAAAGAATAGGCATGTCACAAATTTAGAATTATTGACGGGCATTTTTTTTGTCCGCTTTCCCCGATTTTTTGTTATAATTAAAAGTATGAAAACCTTTTCGCTGTCGAACCGTTTGGCTGTCGTTCTTCTTGCAGGTGCCCTTGCATCCCCTCTCGCTTTTGCGCAGGGTGTTTTTGAAGGCTCCGGCGAAGTGAGTGACCCGAACTGCGTGGGCGACGGTTGCGGCTATGTCCCTGCCGAGCAGGCTGCTGAACAAGGCTTCTCTTACGGCGAAAATTCGGAAGTGGCCTCCGCCGATTCTGCATCTGGCGAGCAGGTTCCCGCCGATAGCGCCGTTTCCGACAGTACCCTTGCCGATTCCGCCAAGGTGGCGACGATGAATATCGACGAGGAAGACGACGATACTCCCCATTATATTACTGAAAATGCGGCGGAATACCGAGCCCGCAAAGAGGGCTTTTCGAGAGGAGTGCAGTTCGGCGTCCGTGTCTCGGGGGGAGCAAACAAAAGCTTTGGACAAAAATCCGGTGACTGGAATATCGGGCCTGAATTCGGGGCTGGCCTTATGGCGCGGCTTCCGCTCGGCGAAATCTTTGGGGTGGCGACCGAACTGAATTACAGCTACCGCAACTACAGTTATGAAAGCGAATCCGATTACGGCGAATACGAGGCGACCATCAAGGAAATGCTGTTCGAGATTCCTGTCATGGGACAGTTCGTCGTTGACGAGGACGGCCTTTTCTTTGCCCTGGGCGTGAACCTCGGACTCAAGATGAGCGGTGAATCCGAATTCAAGCAGACCATTACTGCCGAGGGCCACAAGTCGAAGGATAAGCGCAGCAATACGATTCCGACGGTCGGTGTCGAGATTGGCGGGCTTGCCGATATCGGTTATGTGGTGAACCGTTGGCTGGTTCTGGATGTCAGGGTCGTGCAGAACTTCACGAACCTGCTGGACTTGGACCTGATTGCGGAATCGACCCTAATGCATTCAAAACTTTACACGATGCATGTCTCGCTCGGGGCGACGTTGCTGCTCTAGCATGGTCTAAAAGGCCTTCCCCTTAAAGTAAAAAAAATTTTCTGCACTCTTTTGGCCCGCTGAAATTATTTTTTAGGCGGGCTTTACATATTCATTTATTATTATTGAATTATGGATTTTAAGAGATTGAGTGTGATTCTTGCCACGGCGTTTGCGCTTTCCGTACCCGTCATGGCTCAAGACGATGCTTCCGATGACGAGGGGTGGGCTACTGCGCCTTCCGCCGAGAGTTCCTCGGGGGACGATGCTCCTGCTTACGATGGTTCTACCGATAGTGAGTTTGCGAACGACGAGGAATATGCCAGTGCGTATGCCCGCTACAAGGCGGAGACCACAAAGAAGTCGGAAATCAACCGTATGCGTAACGAGGGCTTTGCCCGTGCCGTGATGCTCGGTGTCCGTGCGCAGGTCGGTACCAACACGTTCTTTGGCGAAAATTCCGATGGCTGGAAGATGGGCTTCCAGGCGGGTGGTGGCTTGATGCTCAAGATGAACTTCATGCTGAAGGACTTGAGCCTTGTTCCGGAACTCACCTTCAACTACCGTCACTACGTCTATGAAAAGGATATGGACATCTACACGAATACGGGTAGCATCGACATATTCATTTTCGATATTCCGATTATTTTCCGCTACACGTTCGAAGACTACAATTTCTATGTCGGCCTGGGTCTGAATATGGGTCTCAAGCTCAACGGAACCTCTGAGTTCAAGAACGGTGCCGCGACGGAATCCCAGGACAACACCATTTCGACTTCCGGAATGGAAGTGGGTGGAGCCTTTGATCTCGGTTATATGCTTACCCGTTGGGTCCACGTGAATATCCGCGTGGTGCAGTGTTTCACGAGCCTTTCGAACAAGTCGCTTATGCGCGAAGACATCTTCTTGGAATCTTCACTCAATACGTTCTACACGACCGTTGGCGTAAGCTTCCTGTTCTAATCGTTTCTATACGGCATTATTTGACGAGCTCACGAGGGCTCGTCTTTTTTATGCATTTAGTAGAGGATTCTACTTATTTCTTCTTGCCTGCTGGATTTCACGTTCGATCAGGCGCTTCTCGACAGCGAAGAAGTCTTCGTTCTTCTGGATGGCATTTTCGTAGACGATGTTCGCGAGTTCGGGTTCGCCTGCGAGGAGCGCAATCACGATGCAGTTCCGCAGGAAAATGTCGCCCATGTCGTTCATCTCGTAACGGTCGAAGAAGTCCGCGATGAGGAGCGCCGCCTGCTTGTACACGCCTTGACGCGCCGCATCCATGATGTTGAATTCGTCGGCAAAGCTGCGGGGGAGGGCGCCTGCGTTCACCGCTTCGCTCACCTTGACGTAGACCTCGTCGGAATCTCGCGCTTCCAGCGGGATCGTGCGGATCCATTCGATGTAGTTCTCGCGGAATTTCTGGTAGCCGACAGAAGATTCAAGTGCGGCTAGACGCGGGTCTTCCGGTTGAACGGAGTCCGCGACGAGAGAATCTGCAGCAACCTTGGCGGCTGCACTATCCAAGGTCACGACGCTTGTTGAGGTCACTGAGCTTGCCAAAGTGACTGTTGGTTCGATCATTGTTGCCATCGAATCCGCTGTCGTCTTTGCGGCGATGAGCTCGTCTACATAGGTCAGCAGGGCTGTCTTCTTGAATTCATCCTTCGGCTCGGCAAGCATTGCCTTTACGCGTGCAGGGCGACGGAGTGCGTAGTCTTCAGGATCTAGGTACTGTTGCCAGCAGACTTCGCAGCTGTCGAACACGTTCACGATGTGCGCCTCGGAATGCACGAAGCGCGCCTCTTCGGCCTTGTTGTCCACGATCGGGATAAAGAGGCTGTTCGGCTTTACGCCGTCGAGCAGTGACTTGACCATCTTGTTCGTGAAGAGGAAGTTCCTTTCGCCGAAGAATTCCGGGTCGCGGTGGATGCGGTTGAATTCCGCCACTAGGGCCGTATCGGTAGAGAAGCGCCCGATGCCCTTCTGCAATACCGGCTGGTCGCTTGCAATCATGATGATGTCGGGCTCGTCGGTAGACTTATAGAGGCTTACGTACGGGAATACCGTATCGAGTGCCTTCAGAATGTTCAGGAACATCAGGTCATTAAATTCGTAGGTCTGAATCCACTGTACCCAGAGGGCGCCTGGCTTCATGTAGCGACGCATCTTGGCGTAGAACTCGTGTGCGAAAAGTCCTGCCACACCGCTCACCCACGGGTTACTGGGCACGCTGATAATCATGTCGTATTGGCGGCGGTTCGTATGGAAGAACGTCGTCGCGTCATCGATGAAAATGTGAATGCGCGGATCGTCGTAGCCACGGTAGTTCCACGGGTAGAATCCCTTCGCCAAATCCATCATCGCCTGCTCGATTTCCACGCAGTCGAAATCCTTGAGCAGGGGGTCGGCGAGCAGGTAATGCGCTCCCATGCCGCTTCCGAAGCCGACCATTGCGGCGTCGTACGATTCGGTCTTTACGGCCATCGGCATAAAGGCGGTTGCCGCCTGCGTAAGCTCGTCGCTTGAAATCGGGGATTCGCGGTCCTTGCTCATGCTCGCGTCGGCCTTGCCGTTTGTCTTTACGTAGTAATGCACCGGCGATTCATGGAAACTGATCGTTGCCGTCTTTCCGTCAATCACCTGGATCTTTTCGTTCGGGTGCATGTTCTTGTAGCTGCGGAACACGCCCGAGGTAATGAGCGACGGGTCGAACTTCACAAAGATGGCGGGCATCACCATCACGCACACCATGATGTAGAACATCACGCTGTAGCGGAAACGCTTGCGGTAAATCACCAGCAGGATAAAGCCAATCGCGAAGTCAAGCAAGGCTGCCGTCACGAGTGCGCCCTTGAGCTGCAGGATCGGCAACAGCAAAAGTCCGCCACCTGCCGAACCGATAATGGAGCCGAGCGTGTTCCAGCCGTAGACCTTGCCAATCGGAGCCTCGCTCTTGAATGCACGCGTGAGAATCAGGGTAATCAGCGGGAGCGTCATGCCCGCAAAGAAACTCGTGGGAATCATCCACAGCATCGAAAGCGCATACTTGAACAGGCTCCAGCAAACGTAACCGTCAGAGGTCGGATTGAAAATCTGGTTCGCCTCGTTCATCATGCCCCAGAAGGGCTGGTGGAAATACAGCGTGCAAAGCGCGAAGAACGCCATGAAAATCTGCGCCATCGAAAGCACAATCAAGCTGTCTTTCTTAAGCAGCTTGCCGCTTACCGCAGAACCCAGCGCAAGGCCCAAGATAAAGGCCGAAAGCATCTGGTCAAAGCTATGGCTCGAAGAGCCCAGCAACAGCGACAGCAAACGGATCCAGACAATTTCATAGACAAACGAAGTAAGGCCCGTAATCGCCGCAATCCAGAACCAAGTGTTCTTCGGCGGCATGGCAAGCTTATGTTCGGCCACGTAGTCTTCGTCATGAACTTCGGGCGCATCGTCATCTTTAGGCGGCACCGGCGAAGTCGCAATACCGATAAAGCTGAATACCGCCGCGAGCAAGAAGTTGATAGAGGCCGCCACGCACAAGGTAGCATGGTTACCGATTTCAGGAATCAACAGGTAGCTTGTCGCCAGAATACCGATGGCCGAGCCCAAGCTGTTGGTAAAGTAAAGCATCGGGAGCGAAACTTCGGCGCCACTCTTGCGCATAAGTCCCGCAGCAATAAAGGGGAACGTCATGCCCACCGCAATCGCAATCGGGAGCGTCGAGCCCGTGGCAAGAGCGACCTTCGCGATTTCAGCACCGCGCGGCGTAAGCGAAGCGGTCCACGCAGAATCGTAGAATATTCCGGTAAGCCAAATGTACAGCGGGTGGTATGCAACACCGCCAATACCGATAGCCAGTTCCACCAAGCCGTATCCCAAGAGCGGTCGCTTGGTTTTCTCGACCATCCTGCCCGCAATAAAGCTGCCTATGGCAAGGCCGCCCATGTAAATGCAGAGCGTGAGCACCTGGCCGTAGCTAGAATGCCCCAAGAAGAGTTTAAGGTAGCGAGCCCACGAGCCTTCGTAAATCAGGCCCGCAAACCCGGACAGGGCAAACAGGAAATAGACGAGGATATTCATATCGTAATAATAGTAAGTTTTTCTATATTTCCACTTTGAAAGAAAACAAAGGAAACCTTATGCAATTCCGCCCTGTTAAAGAACAGCTCGAAATTTTGATGCGCGGCGTTATCGACGTTGTGCCGCAAGATGAACTTGAAAAGA
>CAMJHM010000092.1 GCA_946405515.1 uncultured Fibrobacter sp.
CGGCCTTCAGCACGTCAATCACGAAATCCATATTTTCGAGACAGTCACCGAAATGCTCGGCGCTGAATTCCACATCGCCCTTGTCGCCCACGAGCGACTTCGCGAACTTCACGCAATGAACCGCTTTTTCCTTGACCTGTTCGGGGGTCAGGTGCAGCACGTGCTCCATCGAGAGCGGGCTTGTGGCGAGGAAGGTATGGATACGCGGATGCGGAGCAAACTGCACTGCCTCCCAACAACGCTGGATATCGCTTTCCACGCAGCGGGCCAAACCGGAAACCACAACGCGCTTTGCCACCTCGTCGCCTTCTTCGGCCATCTTCGCGGTGAGCTGCGCCAGTTCCTTGCAAGACTCAAAGTCCATCTCGCTCGAAGCCGGGAAACCGACTTCGGCACCCTGCACGCCGAGTTTCAGCAGTTGCAGGTAAACATCTTTTTTCTGAGCATTGTTCCAGGGCTTCGGGAGCGCCTGGTTGCCGTCACGCAGCGTGACGTCGTAAAAGAAGGGTTGTCTTGCGTTATTCTCGTTCATTTTTTATCTCCTTGCCCGTCCAATAAGGCGGCAAGCTCTTTTTTTGTTCCAAAAAATAGAAATTTGACCATAAAAAGAAGCCCGCATCCTCATTGGAGCGGGCCTTATGGTTTAAATCCTTGGTTAAAACTCTAAAAACGTCTTGAACCTATAACTTAAAAACCGGCACGCGCCCCAGAAGCGCATCCTAGTAGGTTAATAAGTCGTAGATCCAAAATCTTGTTCATATAGCCAAATCTAACAATCTGCCCAGACTTTGGCAAGAGTCAGCCAAAATGCGGGGTATAAACAAAAATCCACTGCCGGGGTGACAGTGGACTTTTGCGGCGCTCGACCCGAGGTCCCTACGCTGCTATTGACAAATGTAATTGAATTTCTCGCGAAAATGTGCTTAGTCATTGTAATATTTGTTTTTACAAAAAATTCGAGGACGTATTTTAAAAATTGTTTACACAAGAAAATATTTTTAGCACACGCGCCCCTTATTTTTTACCTTTAAAGCGTGATTCTCCTCGTCGCCGAAAAACCCTCCGTGGCAAACCAGCACTACCGCCCGATGCTCGAGCGGCTTGAAGGCGAGAAGTTTACCCAGGGCGACGGATGCCTTATCGGCAAGAACCACTGCATCACCTGGTGCGTGGGCCACCTGATTACGCTCGCGCCGCTCGATGCCTACCCCGGTTACGAGGGCGGCTGGAGGCTTTCGAACCTGCCGCTTTTGCCCGAAAAGTTCCGCCTGATGGAAATCGAGAGCACCAAGAAGCAGCTAAACGTGGTGCGCCAGATGATGGAAAAGGCCGACGTGCTCGTGAACGGCGCGGATGCCGGCCGCGAGGGTAACCTGATTTTTGACCTGGTGCTCGACTACACGCCCGCCTTCAAGCAGAAGCAAATCAAGCGCCTGTGGGTGAACAGCTACGTGGCCAAGGACTTGGACAAGGCCTGGAAGAACCTGGAAGACGCCACCCAGCGCGTGAACCTGAGCTATGCAGCAAGGCTACGCCAGCGGGCCGACTGGATGGTGGGCCTCAACGCGACGCGCGCCTACACGCTCACCGCCGGCCGCGGGAAGATGATTTCGGTGGGCCGCGTGCAGACGCCGACACTCAACCTGGTCGTGGAACGCGATACCATCGTGGAGCAGTTCAAGGAGCTGTACTATTACAGCGTCGTGGGGACGTGGAAGGGGTATCAGGCGCAGTATGTCAGACGAGAGACGAGAGACGAAGCTAGACGAGAGACGAGAGACGAGAGACGAGAGAAGGTCGCTGCCAGCACTGAGCAAAGTCGAAGTGAGCCTGCCGAAGCGATCAATCTGAAAGTTGCGGTTTTTGAGAAAGAGGCGGAGGCGAACGCGGTCGTGGAGCGCTGCAAGCCGCCCGCACCGGCGACCATCGCAAAAATCGACACGCAGCAGAAGAAGCAGTTCCCACAGAAGCCCTTCGACCTGACCGAACTGCAGAAAGAAGGCAACAAGCGTTTCAAGTTCAGCGCCCAGCAAGTCCTGGACTGCGCGCAGAACCTCTACGAAAAGAAGCTCCTCACCTACCCGCGTACCGACTCACAGTACCTGCCCGACACCATGAAGCAGGAGGCCTATGCGCTCGCCCAGAGGCTTGCCAGCCCCGAACAGAAGGGCGTGATGCGCAACGAGAGCGAGAACTTCGTCTTCATCAACTCGAGCAAGGTCACCGACCACTTCGCCATCATCCCGACCGGAGAAACCCCGAACGGGCTCCCTGAAATGGAGCAGAAGATTTACGATTTGGCGAAGGAACGCTTCGTGCAGGCATGGCTCAAGCCGTACGTGTGGAGCGAGATGGAGGTGGTGATTGAGACGAGAGACGAGAGACGAGAGACGAGAGAGGGCTCGGGTCAGGATTCTGAAGCAGCAGATTTGTTCCGGTTGAAGCTGAAGCGCAATGAGGATTTGGGTTTCCGCGCCATCGTCAAGGAAGATGCAAAAGCCAAGAAAGGGAAAAAGACGAGAGACGAGAGACGAGAGACGAGAGAAAACACAACGGCAGAAGAATCAAAAGGCGACGGTGACGATATCACGAACGTGGTCGAAGCGTTCCCGGAATGGAACGTGGGCGACACTTCCCCCTTCGACAGCGTAGAGCTGCAGAAGAAAAAGAAGAGCAAGCCCAAGTACTACACCGAGGCAACACTCCTTGCCGCAATGAAAACCGCCGGCAAGCAAATCGAAAACGAAGAACTCGCCGAAGCCATGAAGGACCGAGGGCTCGGCACTCCGGCCACGCAGGCAGGCATCATCGAGACACTCAAGAAGCGCGGGTTCATCGAAGCGCAGAAGAATTACCTGGTCAGTACCGCCCGCGGGCGTGAAGTCATCGCGCTCATGGACGAGAAGGTCAAATCCCCCGAGATGACCGGCGAATGGGAGTACAAGCTCTCGCAGGTCGAAAAAGGGACGCTCACCCCGGTGGAGTTCCGTGACGGCATCGTGGAGTACGTGAAGCAGCTCTTTGCGGACCTTCATGCCCGCTATGCCTGCCAGTTCGAGCGCGAAACTGTGACCGAAAAGTTGAATTGTCCCAAGTGCGGTGGCGCGCTCGACGTAGCCCCGTGGGGCTACGTGTGCCCGAACGCCGAATGCGGCTTCAAGTTCGGGCACACCGTGGCAGGCAAGATGCTCGCCCATTCCGAAGTCAAGGCGCTCCTCGCCGGCGAAACCGTTGGCCCGCTTTCCGGTTTCAAGAGCAAGAAGGGCTACGAATTCTCGGCCAAGCTCACGCTCGACAAAGAATTCAACATCCAGTTCGCTTTCGAGAGCGACGGCAAGTTCCACGGGCAAAAGACAGATTACAAGTGCCCGCTGTGCGGAAGCCTTCTCGAAGAGAACAAGAATGCGATATTCTGCACCGGAACCGCGCAGTCCGGCGAGCCCTGCAACTTCACGCTATTCAAGACCATCGCTGACCACGCGCTGACCGCCGCCGAAATAAAAGAACTGTTCACGAACGGCCGCACGCCCCTCATTCAAGGTTTCAAGAGCAAGAAGGGAACCGAATTCGCCGCCGCCCTCAAGTGGGGCGAAGGCGCCGACAAGGGCCGCGCCGTATTCGAGTTCCAACACAGGGACCTCCCCTGCCCCGTATGCGGCGACCAGCTCCGCTTCCGCAGCGGCACCATAAACCAGGACGGCACAGAAACATCCCATGCGGCCTACATTTGCATGAACCCGCAATGTGGCTACGGCATCCCACAGGTTTTCTACCAACGTAAATTCAGCGACGAAGAAGTCGAGGGCCTACTCAAGAACAAGTTCACGCCCGTTCTCGAGCCGTTCAAGAAGAACGAAACCACCTTCCGCGCAGCGTTGGAAATTCGCGAGGGCGGCAAACTCGCCTTCAACAAGCTAACTGTAGAAGTTATCTAAAAATTTTGACAAACTTATCCTAACTCCGCTTTTCATACAAAGCGGAATATCATGCAAAATAACATTATTTTTTAAACAAAGTCTATTTGTATTCACAAATTTACAAACTTTTTGTAACATCCTTGTAAGAAAAATGTTATTTAGAAATCAGTAAACCAACCCCCAACAACATAACCCATAAAAGGAAATGAAAAATGGCTAAAAAGAAAGCTACAAAAGCAAAAATCCTCCCCCTTCCTGCATTGCTCACTGATTTCGAAGTAACCTGCGGAAACAGGCCCTTCGCCCAGATAACCGCAAAATTCATTAACACCGCACGGAAAGCCGTTTCTTTCAAAATTACCAGAACCGAACTTTCTCTCGGAACTCTTCTTCAGAAGAAACCGGGCAAAATCACTATCAAGGAAAAGAATTCTTCTTTCCTCCCGATAGACACTATTAGGGATTTCCCGGATGCCGATACACTCGCCGAATTGAAGGAACTTAGCAAAAGCATCGATGCAAACAAAATCGCCGTATTTCCACTTGCCAAGGAAATAACCATCGTAGAAGTCAAGGATGGCAAGGCTTCCAGATACGATTTCCAGGACTCCACAGTCAGCAGTTTCAAGATTTATAGATACACCATCAAAACCAAGAACAAGACTGTATCCAAAGTGGTCTTCTGCACCTATCAGAAGAGAAAGGCTCTCTGTCTTGCCATTAGCCGGACCCGATCCGATTGGAACGACATGACTAGCGACGACGCCTACGCAACAAAGCGCGCATTCGAGTACAACGGAATTGAGACCGATGTTCTTGTGGATGCAACAAAAGCCGACATTCAAACTAAAATTAGGACATTCTTTGGCGACCTCGGTCCCAACGACATTGCCATTGTATGGTCTGCATCGCACGGCAGTGAAGAAGGGCTCAGGCTTGACGGCCCCCAACACAAACTTATCACATACGCAGAGTACCGCGATCTTCTCAATACCGTTTCCTGCAAAAAGATTGCGCTCATATTCGCCTGCCATTCTGGAGCAGCCATCGAATCCGCCAAATCGATTTCTGCAGGAGTCACGTTACCCAAGCGTTCAAAAGCAGAAATCACCCGTGCAACAAAAGCTATCAACACACAAATCAAGAACGTATTCTTCCCTGCAGCGACCAAAGCCAAGGCCGGAGCCCTGGCTGTCCCGGGATTCTCGGTCGTCTGTTCCTGCAAGGCATCCGAAAATACAGCAGGCAACAGCACCATTAGCCCTGTTGCAGCAAAATGGTGCCTTGGCTTGGGAATCATCTGTTCCGGCAGCGGTACTATATTTACCGAAACAAGCCGTTATGCAGACCTGAACGAAAACAAGAAAATCACCGTCAAGGAACTGACAGATTACACCAATACCGCTGAAGCGGAAACACGTTCCACTGCAATCTGTTACCCTGAGAACGATTCTACAGTCATCGCGATTTACTAATTCGCATTCTTGTAATTTCAAAAAAGTCCCACAGCCTTCCCGCTGCGGGACTTTTTTTGTAAAAGACCTTTTCCGAAAAGACACCCTAATAATAAACTCGGCTTGACGATACGAAAAAATAATGCTATTGTCTTTTTTATAAAACTAACGCCTTTATAGGAAGTAGCCAATGATCAGCAATTCTAAAATCATGGAGATGGGACGGAAATCGCTTAAGGGATACCGTCTTAGAGCGGCCGGCATAACAGTCATAGGGAATTTGATTGCGATTGCCGTCGTCTTCGCCATCTATTTTATCCTTGTAAATTTCAAGGAACCCAATGTAATCTCTCTTGAGAATACTATCATCGACCAATTATCCGGTATAGCGCAATCAGTCATAATCTACCTATTCGGAATAGGCTTTTACGCCTATTTCTACGATATCTACAAGCAACGGACAACCTCGTTTCGCAGATTATTTGCCGGTTTCAAAAAACTTCCTCGCAACCTAATCATCCTATTTATCTGCTCGTTGGTAATGAACCTGCTTACGTCCCTTCCGATGAGTCTATACCTTTTGTACAGCGACCCGGTTGAAACCAATCCGTATCCAATCCTAACATTAGGAATCACCATGTTAGTTGTACTCTGCATTGTCGGCTACAAGTTTTTCCCCACCTGGATGGGCCTAGTCTACAAGATGGCAATAGACGACACAAACGGCCCCATCGAATTAATCAAGCAGACCTATCGCAAAGTTTCCAAATACAATTTTAAATTTCTCGGTTTCATGGTTCATATTACGCTTTGGTGCATGCTAGGTGTTCTTACACTGGGAATCGGCTTCCTGTGGATTCTCCCCATTATCGCCACAAGCAGCATCATATTCTTCGACATCATTTTCAATCCAGACGAATATGCCGTTCCTAAAGAACCCGAAACCAACGTGATACCCGAAAATTCCGCAGAAATCACACCCCCAGAACAGCCAAAAGAATAAGCGACGAACGAGAAATTTATCTAAATTTTCCCAAAAGTCTTGTATTAAGAAAGAAAAAAATGTGGTATGTAGCGGCAATCTTCTTCATGTTATTTACAATTAGTTGTAGTAACAGCGAATCCATGGATTCAACAGAAGAACTTTCTGTTATAATCGAAGATGACACTACGTCCTCCGCCATCGATACAACCACAGTCATTGACTCGTCATCCGTTATAGACTCTTCATCCGCCATTGATTCAACATCCGTCATCGACACTCCTTCCGTCATTGAAATCAACGGCATGATTTTCCTCATTGGAGGAACAACCACTATCGGTTCCAACGACAAAAACTTCAAGGCCAACGAGCGACCGGCCATGAATGTTCAACTGGATTACGATTTCTATATGGGAATCCACGAGGTAACCTGCGGAGATTACAGCAAAGTTGCCAAGGAAACAAAACTCAAGACTTTCGGACAAAGCAGCAACGACAGCATACCCTTGACAGACATTACGTACTACGACGCAATCCTGTACGCAAACGCCAAGAGCAAGCTCGACGGGTACGACACGGCATATACATACAGCAAGCCCACCTATGACGCCGAAGGGCACTGCACTTTTTTGGAGGGATTCGCCTTTCACCCTGACACGAAAGCCTTCAGGCTCCCGACCGAAGCGGAATGGATATATGCGGCAACCCGCGCATGGAATGTAAAGAAGAGCTGGAACAATAGCAATTCAGGATACAAGCTCCATGCCGTGTGCAGCAAAGGCGCCGATTCTACCGGTCTCTGCGACATGGCAGGAAATGTCATGGAATGGGTGAACGACTGGATGGGCGTCTTCCGCGACACAACCGTCACCAACTACGTCGGAGCGCCCGACGGCGGCAACATGGGAGAAAGAATTGTCAAAGGTGGTAGCTATACCTCATCGGAAATAGAACTCAGCCCATACAGCCGCGGGGATGTCTATACAGTCACCTCATCGACCAGAGCGGAATATGTCGGATTCAGGCTCGCATTCGGGAGCATCCCAAACGCACTCTGGATGGGCGACGACGGGATTTCACAGACAAGCATCGTCACGCCGCTTGCGGGGAACGAGACCGTCAAGGAAATCTCGGGCTCGTACAACACGAAGCTCGCCTTCCGCAACGATGTTTCAGGAAACATTGCCTACATCGACTACCTGAACGGCAGTCTTTCCGTCAAGGAAATCACAAAAGGGATTGACGCCTACCATCCCGAGATATCGCCCGACGGCAAGTGGATAGCCTACTGTACCGGTTTCGAGGGCGTATCCGGCAAGTCGACAGTCTACGTCCAGAGCCTCGAAGAACATACGACCACCCCCATAAAGCTTGATGCCGAGAAGGCAGTCATTCCCCGCTGGAGGGTCCTCGAAGCAGGCGACACCGTCATCGTTTATGTCACCGATGCAGGCAACAACAAGGAAGAAGCCACATTCATGTCTGCATCAACTTGGCAAGTTCCGTTCAACGGCGGAAAATTCGGAATTCCGCAAAAACTATTCGACGGAGCGTACCACGGCGGAATCAGCGAAGACAACACTCTCGCCGTCACGGGAGCTAGGCTGCTCCGTGCACGCGTAGACGGACGCGACACCGTCTGGTACAACGGGGAGCAAGCCTGCAACGCCTCGCTAGCCATGGACAGAAGCAAACGCACAGCCTTTCTTGACTTTGGCGGAAAGACCGGCAAGGACTTTGTCGGAAGCAACTACAGCACCCACCAGAGAATCCTTATTGCAGACAGCACCGGAACGCTCATACAGTCTATACAAGCCCCATCCGGATACACCTTCGACCATGCGGAATGGACGACAGACAACACCACAACGAACATCGTCGCCACCCTTACCAACATAAACGGGGCGCATACTAAAATTGTCCTCGTCAACCCGCTTGACAGCAGCGTTACGGAACTTGCCGAGGGCGAAGAACTGTGGCACCCGAACCTGTGGGTGAAGAAAAAGACGGTGAAACGGAGTTCAAGTAGCACCGCAACCAGTAGCAGTTCTTCCGAAGTTCTGACCAGTTCAAGCGAAATAACTATTCCTTTAGGTTCAGATTTTGAACTTGACCTTGATAGTGCAGGAATATATTACAACTCATCAGAAGCTCACGATCGGGCAATTTTTTGGCGTTACAAATTAGAATTATTATGGAAATATAAAGATACCGCAAATGTCATCATTGTCGGATCGTCTCGAAACTACAATGGAATAGACCCGATGCTTTTTGGCGAATCCTTCTTTGCAATTAACTTGGCAGTTCCATCAAATCACCTTGCCGGCACTCACTTTTTCTTAAACAACTATGTTTTACCACACGCAAAAAAAACAAGGTTCATAATTGCAAATATTGACATAGACCTTTTAAATAGGTTAACTAAAGGAATATGGGATAGCGGATACGAATTTTATCCTGGATATGTTTATGACAAAAACCATAATTTTTGGAAAGACGGATACCCCGAAGGATTAGCTACAGCAACATATAATTCTCCTGGCATCAAAAGTACTGCCGAAAGTCTTCGTACCGCACGGGGATTCTATACAAAAGACTCCGATCAAAATTCTTGGGGAAATCCTTCTATTAGCGGAGACAGCACATGGTCACTCACCTCAAGCGACCTTATCCAAACTAATTTAGACACTCTCATTAGCATGATTAAAGCATGTCAAAGAAGAAATATCATTTTAATAGGGGTTATTACACCACAAAATCCGCGCTACAAGGAAACGGGATCCTTTGGAATATATGGTTTCTTAAGAAGTCAGGCTCGGGAGCTCATTCAAAAACTTGAAAACTTACATGATATTTACCCAAACTTCATCCTAATGGATGAAAATAAAATGGGAGACCATGATTATACAGGCGACATGGCAATGAATAATGACCATTTGGCAACAAAAGGCGCTGAACAGCTAACAAATCGCCTCGATTCCCTCCTCAGGACACTTGACATTGATTTGACCCCTTAAACGGCGCAAAAGAGCCTTTTCCCGCCCCGTTTTTTCTATATTTCCCGCCGAAAATTTAAGCAGGCACGTGTTTTGCGCCCGACTAATGGTGCGAAATCCATGCCAAAGAGGAAAAAATGAAAGTTTCTTTGAATTGGCTCAGACGTCACGTTGATCTTCCGGAAAATGCGGAAGAAGTCGCAAAGGCGCTCACCTCCATTGGCCTCGAAGTCGAAGGCACCGAGGAACCGGGCAAGGTCTACGAGAAGCTCGTTGTAGCGAAGGTTCTTACCTGCGAAGCCCACCCGGACAGCGACCACCTGCACATCACCACCGTGAACGACG
>CAMJHM010000093.1 GCA_946405515.1 uncultured Fibrobacter sp.
ATTCCCACACCTTGACTTCGCTCTTCTCGAACACGGCGGCGGTCTCCACGTTCTTGAGGAGGGCGCGGTAGCGTTCTTCGTGGCGCTTTTCGATAGCGGCGACCATGCGGAATTTCTTGGCGAGGGCGGCAAAGCCTTCTTCTTCGGCGGTCTTCGCGAAACCTTCGTACATGTCGGTCCATTCGAAGTTTTCGCCATCGGCGGCAGCGCTCAGGTTGGCGGCGGTGTCGCCGATACCTTCGAGTTCCTTGAACCACAGCTTGGCGTGTTCCTTCTCGTTGTCGGCTGTCTTGAGGAAGAGTTCCGCAATCTGTTCAAAGCCTTCCTTCTTTGCGGCGCTTGCAAAGTAGGTGTACTTGTTGCGGGCCTGGGATTCGCCTGCGAAGGCGGCCTGGAGGTTCTTTTCGGTTTGGGTACCAGCGTATTTGTTTGCCATTTTGGATCCTTTTGGTGTTTGGTGTACTTGTCTTCAATGTAGATTATTTTTCACTCCAAAAAGTAGTGTTTGGCTCCAAATAATACGAAGTGTATAATTTAGAGTTTAAAACTGAAAAAATGTTACTAAAAAGTGTTGATTTTTGTTAAAAAAATTGATTTTTGTATAATTTATATATTGCGGCGGGTGTCTGGAGAATCTATTTTATAGGCATGAAACCGATACTCGAATACAAAGACTACCACCTTTTCATGCAGGACTATTACGATTATCGTAAAAGTCACGGGGCGTTCTCCTGGCGCGAATTCAGCAAGCTTGCCGGATTCAGCTCGCCGAACTTCCTGAAACTTGTATGTATGGGTCAGAGCAACCTGAGCCTGGTCAAGGTTGAACCGGTCGCGAAGGCGATGGGGCTTGTCGCATACGAGGGCGAATATTTCAGGCAGCTCGTTATCTTCGGGAATGCCGTGAAGGATTCCGTCAAGAAGGCGGCCCTGCTTGAGATGGAAAGGATTGCGCGGGAACACAAGGCCCGCGTCGTCGACAGCGATACCTTCCAGTATTACGAATCCTGGAAGTATCCTGTTCTTCGCGAACTTGCCCCGATGATGCCCGGCGCCCAACCCCGCAAACTTGCCGACGAATGCAAGGAATATGTCTCCGCCGAGGAAGTCCGCGACATCCTCGCCTTTTTGGTGAAGGCGGGCTTCTTGAAGAAGAAAGGGGATAAAGTCTACACGCAAACCGAGAAGTCTGTCACCGGTTCGCCGGAAGCGCTCCCGATTGCCATCCGTGCCATGCACAAGGAGATGGGCAATATGGCTGTGCGTGCGGTAGACCGCTACAAGGCGAGCGAACGTTACTTCACGGGCATGACCATTGGCGTGAACGAGGCGAACTACTCGCGCATTGTCGCCGAAATCGACTCCTGCGCTAGGAAAATTGCTGCCATCGCCAACGAAACGGAGAATTTAAACCAGGTCTACGGACTCAATTTCCAACTTTTCCCATTTACAAATAAGATTGAAGGAGGAAGCAATGCTTAACCTTAAACAGATCTTTTATATCGCTTTTGCCTTTTGTGTGCTGGCTGCTTGCTCCTCGGACGATTCCTCTGTGGCCGGGACTACGACGATTCCGAATGCGAGTGCCGAAATCACCAGCTCCTCGGACAAGAGTAGCAGTTCTTCTGGTGATGAGGTAACGAATTCGTCGGATGATGTCGAGAGTTCATCTGGCAAGGAAGTTGTCGGCAGTTCCTCGTCCAGTGGCGATGATGAAGTTCAGGAAATTGTTTTCTCCACGGAGGCGACATCGAAAAAACCGCTCCAGCGAGGCGAAGTCTCTGTCTATGCTGCAGAAAATGGAGCCGAAGCGTCGTGTTCTGTAGGCCAAAAGGTTTATACGTTGAGATTCATTATGAATGAAGATCGTTCGATGCAAAAAATGCTGTATTTGGATAATTTCGGTAGTGATTGCGATAGCATTTTTAATTTGTTCAAACGTTCCTGCGTGCGTGGCATCTGGAGTGTTAATCCTGAAGCGGCTTGTAGTGGGAATGGTCGATTGAAGGCTTCCTGCTTTGTAACCAATATTGATTCTTTGAGGAAGTGTACGACGCTAGGGTGCTCTAGAGTAAATCCGGATTCTGTGATTGATTTCGATGCGGTTGTCAGTGATTTTGTACAAGAATCGGACAGCCTATGCAGTGATATTCCTATAGGTTCGGTTGCGGCGGATTCTTTGGATGACCGCCCCGAGTTGCCTTCGGATTCTGTTGTAGGGGTCGATACTGTTGCAAAACGTTTATTTATTATAAAACCGAATATTGATACTATGGAAGTTTCTGAGCGCGAAAATGCAATTTTGTCTATGGTAGTTTCAAAACACGAATATGAATTTTTGGATAGTCTGGCGTGGTCATACCGTCAAAAAATTGTAAAAGATGAAGTTTATGGCGTAGTGCACATGGTGCTTGACTATGCGCAATATGAATGGACGACACCAAAAGAGGAATATTTTGTTAAAGGCACGTCATCTCTTAATCGTTGCAATGTAGATTTGTATAGTGAAGAACGTGGTTTGGTGCGCTATTTTGATATCTTCACGACGGACATGTTTGATGGCGAGGGGAATCTTGAGTCGACGATTCTTTATATGGACTCCATAATCGTGTACTTGGCTTATGGCAAAATTGGCTCTTCTGCGCCTATGGTAAAGGATATATTCCGAGCGGAGTGCGAAGCGACGGCGGGGGTGTATGTCGATAATTTTGTGTTCCTGTCAGAAATTCCAAAAAGGGTGGCATTGACGTGTGCGGTCAAAAACTTCTCTGGCGTGTCGTTTGAATCGATTGTGGCCCAGCAACGCAACCTGTGCAAAAATGAATATCTTGTTTTTACGGAGCCCGATTAGTATCTGAAAAAGGCTTGGGCTAAAAAAATCTAGAAAGTTCTCCGTAGAGTACGGAGAGCTTTTTTTATTGCTTTTTGCTGAAATGATACGGGGTGTATCATTCCGACAAAAATATTGAAAAAATATTTGTCATTCTGTTGATTTTCTTTAAAAAACATAGTTTTCGTATCATTCCAAATGTTGCATTAGGTGGTTCTTTAAGGTATATTTATAGACATGAAGCCGATTACTGAATACAAAGACTACCGCAAGTACATGCAGGATTTCTACGACGAGCGCAAACGTACGGGCGCGTTCTCGTGGAGGGAGTTTTCCAAGCTTGCCGGTTTTACTTCCCCAACGTATCTCAAGTTGGTATGCGAAGGGAAGAGCGGGCTGAGCAAGGTCAAGATGCTGCAGGTTTCCAAGGCGATGGGCCTCACCGGGTACGAAGAGGAATACTTTTCGCTCCTCGTTCTGCTGGCCAAGGCGACCAAGGATGCCGACAAGAAGGCCGCCCTGCTCGAGATGGAAAGGATTGCGCGGGAACACAAGGCCCGCGTCGTCGACAGCGATACCTTCCAGTATTACGAATCGTGGAAGTACCCGGTCATTCGCGAACTTGCCCCGATGATGCCGGGCGCCCAGCCCCGCAAACTCGCCGAGGAATGCAAGGAGTATGTCTCCGCCGAGGAAGTCCGCGACATCTTGGCGTTTCTCGTCAAGGCGGGATTCCTCAAGAAGGACGGCGAAAAGGTCTTCTCGCAGACCGAGCGGACCGTCATTGGCTCGCCGGAAGCGCTGCCCATTGCCATCCGTGCCATGCACAAGGAGATGGGAAACATGGCCGTCCGTGCGGTGGACCGTTATGTGCAGGGCGAACGCTTTTTCAACGGTGTCACGCTCGGCGTAAACGAGGAAGCCTATGGCAGGATCGTCAACGAGATTACGGCTTGCTGCAAGCGTGTGGTCTCCATCGCCGACGAATACAAGAATTTAAACCAGGTTTATCGAATCAACTTTCAATTTTTCCCTTGCACAAATAAAGTAAAGGAGGAAAGCAATGCTTAACAAGAAATTACTCACAGTCGGTTGTGCTGCCGGAAGCATGGCCTTGTTCTCCCTTATCGCCTGTTCTAGCGATTCCAGCAGTGATAAACTGACCGGTGCGACAATCGATCCGGATGCCATTGCGCAGAATCTCAGTTCGTCGAGCCATCCTGGGTCGAGTGACGCGAACAACGCAAATTTTGATTTTCCTGAAATTGCGTTCAAGACGGCGGCTACATCGGTCGTTGCGCTGGACGGCGGCGAACTGAAAACGTTCGAAGCAGAAAACGGAGCCTCGGCAGAGTGTACGGGCGATGAAAAGTCGTATATTTCCAAGATCCAAATAGATGCTGATGGTGTCGTCAAGAATTCGCTGGAGTTAAAGAACTTCGGTAGCGGTTGTGATAGCGTACTTGCGGAATTTATCACGTTATGTCACTCCAAGGCTGTTGTCTATAATGGAAAGGATGACAAGAAAACTTGCGATGAAAATGGCAACGTGAAGTCCTATTGCTATGACGACAGGGCCGTTACAACAATTCCTGCGGATTCGACAGTCAATTTCAATGATATCGTTAGGAACTTATCAACGTTCTCGGAAGAACTATGCAATGATGTTTACAAAGACGCAAGAATAAAAATGGGGATATTCTCCACGCTGTCTTCGACATCGCGCGATGTGTCTAGTTCAAGCGTCTTTGTTGAAACGTCTCACGATCCTATTGACCCTAACGAGAAATGCATAGAAGAGACAGGGAAGAAGTGCGATGATAATGATCTCGTGGATACTCCCGTTGTTGATCCTCGTCAGGAACTGCCTTTGTCGCCTGCAGTGGGTATCGATACAAGTGCAAATCGTTCTTTTATCATAAAGCCGGATGTCGAAACGTTGAATGTCTCTGATGATGAGCGAGCTGTATTGGATAGCCTTGCGATGGCATTCCCCTCAAAATCCGAGATAGACCAATTTGATGGACTGATGGTCTCTGAAGCGGCTCGATACTATGCGTTCGGCTCTTCTTCAGAAAAATATTATGTAGGTCCAGTTTCAACTCGTTGCGATGTCAATGTGTTCAGGGACAAATTCGGACTAGAGAGTTCTGCACACTGGTTGTCGGGGTATTATAATTTGCGTTATCTTTACAATACGATTCTTCAGTACTCTGATTCTGTAATTGTTTATTTAGTGGCAGGAGCTATGGAGAGTGAAAGTGTGGAAACTTTGTTCAGAACGGAATGTGAATCGGTTGCGGGTTCGTTCTATAATTATCCTTCAAAGGGAATGGTGAATAATGTAGGGATGGCTTGTGCCGTCAAGAATTTCACGGGTGTCACGCTCGATGCTATTCTCGGCCAGCAGGCAAGCCTGTGTGAAAATATGTATGTAACCTTAGTCCACCCCGTTCAGGATTAATCAAGTAAATCAAAAAAAATGCTAGATTGTTCTCCGTACAGTACGGAGAACTTTCTTTATGGCAATCTACAACAGCATTCTCGAAACCATCGGGCGCACGCCGCTTGTTCGCATCAACAAGCTCAACAAGGGCGAAGCCGAAGTCTATGTGAAACTCGAAATGTTCAACCCGCTCGGCAGCGCAAAAGACCGTGTGGCGCTGAGCATGATTGAGGCTGCCGAACGCGATGGCAAACTCAAACCGGGGGCCCTCATCATTGAACCGACCAGCGGCAACACGGGCGTGGGCCTTGCCTACGTAGGGGCCGTGAAGGGCTACAAGGTGGTGCTCACGATGCCCGATTCCATGAGCATGGAACGCAGGCTGCTCTTGAAGGCGCTTGGGGCTGAGGTCGTGCTGACTGAAGGCGCGAAGGGCATGGCCGGCTGCATTGAGAAGGCAAACGAGATTGCTGCGCAGAACCCGGGAAGCTTTATCCCGCAGCAGTTCGAGAACCCGGCGAACCCCGAGGCGCATTACCTCACGACCGGCCCCGAAATCTGGGCCGATACGGAAGGGAAGGTGGATGTGTTCATCGCGACTGCGGGTACCGGCGGAACGGTGAGCGGAACTGCGAAGTACCTCAAGGAGAAGAACCCGAACGTTTACGTTATCGCTATTGAGCCCGACGATTCGCCCATGATCAGCAAGGGAGTCGCGGGCCCGCACAAGATCCAGGGAATCGGCGCGAACTTTGTCCCGAAAATCTATGACCCGAAGGTGGTCGACGAGGTGTACCTCACCAGCACCGAGAAGGCCGGGAGTGCGGCCCGCGCGGCTGCCGCCGAGGAAGGCATCTTTGTCGGGATTTCTTCCGGTGCCGCTTTGGAATGTGCCCTCACGGTGGCCAAACGCCCCGAATTCAAAGGCAAGCGCATCGTGGCGCTCCTCCCCGATACCGGCGAACGCTACCTCAGCACCTGGCTCTGGAACGAGTAGGCTTGCGCTGATTCGGGGGGGGGAGGCTATTTGCTCAATGCGGCAAGTTTTGCCTTGAACTCGGATATCTGTTCGGGCGATAGGTTCATGCCCTGCAGTATGGCAATCGCATCATTGTGCCCCTTGGATTCACCCTCGACAAGTCCCTTGGCTCGGCCTTCGGTAAGTCCCTTGACATGGCCTTCGGCAAGTCCCTTGGCTCGGCCTTCGGCAAGTCCCTTGACATGGCCTTTGGCAAGTCCTTCGGCAAGTCCCTCGGCAAGTCCTTTGGCATGGCCTTCGGCCTGGGCTCCTGCCAGACTTCGAAGAACTCTACTGGCAATCACCGTTGATAATTCTTCCTTCGTCACCATGTCCTTTTCCTGCCTCGTTAAGAGTTCATCGTCTGCGTTGTCTACCCGGATGCGCTCCAGGGCTTCTTCCAAGATTTCGTTGCCGAAGTGGGGTAACTCCTTGCCGTCCCCAGCGTGGTTCAGCAGATACAGCCAAGCATCTACGGAATCGTTAACTTCGCTGATGGATTTCTTGAATTTGGGTAGACTTATCATAATATATTTATTTTTTGCGAAGATGGGTGCGGTACTGCCGTTTTTTAGGGAGTTGCGGCTATATAGCGCCCATTCATCTAGGTATTCATTTTCCCTGGAATCGGGCAGATCAAAATCGCAAATCCATATGGCCACCGTCTCCGGAAGCTCGTAGCGCTTGCTTTCACGCTCCACTTTGGAGAGTGCCAAGAATTCCTTGGAATGTTCCATTTCCTGTTTGCCTTTGATAATCAGGAATGCCTTGTATAGGATAGCCCTGTCGGTAAAGAAGTCGTGCTCCGCCTTCTGCATTTCCACATCAATGAATCGTCCTGATCCCGTAGTGGCGAAGATGTCTAAGATGACCTTCTTGCTCAATGCGGAACGCATCGTCATAGTCTTGTCAAAGGTGAAGGTGAGGTTCTTGATTTTGTCGTTACCCTCCAGTTGCAGAACTCCGTTCAGGAAGTCCTTGAGCGCATCCTCGCTGTCGAAGAGTTCCTTGAAGCCCGTGTCGAACCTAGGATCCAGATAGACTTGCCCTTGCAGTCGCTCGGGTATCGGTTTCTTGCGAATCGGTTTTTGTTTTCTTTGCTTCTTTCCTGTCATGAGATTAAGTCGGGTTCGCCCCGAAAAGCGGCAGGACGGAATGGCCCTGTAATATGTAAGACGATTTTCCGGCGAAAATGAGCCGAAAAAGTTTGTTTACGTGTGCTTTTTTACGAACGTGAAACAAAAGTTTGTATGAAACTGAAAACAGCTACGGCTATGAAGAATCCTGGTGCAAGCTTCTGGAGTTCTTCTGAAGGAAGTCCCTATGGTGTGTCCTATATGATATTAACAGTCAAAATCGATAGAGTAATCGTGAAAAACGCCTATCAGAACTGGGGTAATAGTGAGAACTACGGGCATTCGGTTTGTTGCCTCAATGATTAGCTGAGGTCTTCCCCTTTTAAGTGGGCGTTTTTCTATATTTTCCCCCGTAAAATTTTCAAAGGATACCACAATGGAAATCCCCGAATCTTCGAATTTTGTGCAGGACATCATCGTCAACGACCTTAAGACGGGCAAGCGCACCAAGGTGCATACCCGTTTCCCGCCGGAGCCCAACGGCTACATCCACATCGGCCATGCGAAGTCCATCTGCCTGAATTTCGGTACGGCAAACAAGTACAAGGATTTTGGCGGCATCACGAACCTCCGCTTCGACGATACGAACCCCACCAAGGAAGACGTGGAATACGTCGACTCCATCCGCGAAGACGTGAAGTGGCTCGGTTTTGAATGGAAGGGCGGCGAATACTTCGCGAGCGACTACTACGACCAGATTTACGCCTTTGCCGAAAAACTCATCGAGATGGGCAAGGCCTACGTGGAAGACCTGACTCGCGACGAGATGCAGGAATACCGCGGCAACGACGCCGGCAAGCCGAGCCGTCCGAGCCCCTACCGCGACCGCAGTGTGGAAGAAAACATGAAGCTCTTCCGCGAGATGCGCGACGGCAAGTACGCCGACGGCGAGAAGTGCCTCCGTGCGAAGGTGGACCTTTCTAGCCCGAACATGAACATGCGCGACCCGGTCATCTACCGCATCAAGCACTGCACCCACCACCGCACCGGTGACAAGTGGTGCATCTACCCGATGTACGACTTCGCCCACCCGCTTTGCGACTGGATCGAAGGCATTACGCACTCCATCTGTACGCTCGAATTCGAAGCGCACCGCCCGCTGTACGACTGGTTCCTGATCGAACTCGGTCTCGACAACCGTCCGCAGCAGATTGAATTTGCCCGCCTGAACTTGACTTACACCATGATGAGCAAGCGCAAACTCCTCGAACTGGTGGAGACGAAGGCCGTGTTGGGCTGGAACGACCCGCGTATGCCGACGGTATGCGGTTACCGCCGCCGCGGTTTCACACCGAGTTCCATCCGCGAGTTCTGCGACCGTATCGGCGTCTCGAAGGCCGACTCCATGGTCGACGTGAACCTGCTCTACTTCTGCATCCGCGAAGAGCTGAACAAGACGGCGAACCGCGTGATGGCCGTGATTGATCCGGTGAAACTCGTGATTGACAACTGGGAAGACGGCAAGGTCGAGATGATCGAAGTCGAGAACAACCCCAACGACGAAACCGCCGGCAAGCGCCAGGTCCCGTTCGGCAAGGAACTCTACATCGAAGCCGACGACTTCATGGAAGAACCGCCGAAGAAGTACTTCCGCCTGAAGCCGGAAGGCGAAGTCCGCCTCAAGGGCGCTTACTTTGTCACTTGCAAGAGCGTCGAAAAGGATGAAAACGGCAAGGTGACGGTCATCCACTGCGAATACGACCCGCAGAGCAAGGGTGGCGAGACTCCCGATGGCCGCAAGGTCAAGGGCACCATCCACTGGGTTTCTGCGGCACACGCCGTGGACGCCGAAGTGCGCCTCATTAATAACCTGTTCACGCTGGAAGATCCGGCCGCGGTTCCCGAGGGCGAAGACTGGCACGACTACCTGAACCCGGAATCCATGGTGATTAAGCAGGCCAAGGTGGAACCGAGCCTCGCCAACGCAAAACTCGAAGACCGCTTCCAGTTCATGCGCCAAGGTTACTTCTGCCTCGATAGCGAAGACTCTAAGCCGGGCCACCTCGTGTTCAACCGCA
>CAMJHM010000094.1 GCA_946405515.1 uncultured Fibrobacter sp.
TGGGTGCAAACATCGCTGGCTTCCTCAAGGTTGCCGATGCCATGAAGTGGCAGGGTGCGGTGTAATAGTTTTGAGTTATCAGTTCTCAGTTATCAGTTCTCAGTTCTGAGTTATCAGTTCTCAGTTTTGAGTAACAACACAAAGGCCTCCGGTTCAAAGCCGGGGGCTTTTTTATTCCCGCCAAATTCCTCGAACCTCAATTCTCTTGCCCCGAGCCTGGAGCCATTTTCCTTCGAATGTGATTGGCGTCATATTTTTCGTTTGTTCGTTGTGTGGGCTGGCTCACACTTGCGTTATCGCCTTTATTTATGTTATTTTATATGCAGTGCTCAAAAAAGCCGTTTTTTGGGGCGATTTTGGGCGTTTTGGAGCGATTTTTTGGCTGGTTGTTTTTTGAAAAGAGAATGTATTCTTTTTATAAACATTATTTCTGCACCCATTTTGTTTTTGAATGTATATTTTTTGCAATAATTTGGAGCATAAATGAAACTTTTTGATGAACATGTTGTTTTGCGATTCGCGCTGTTGATAACCAGTTTCCTTTTTGCTGCGCTTATTCCCGACTTTGTGGAACATTCCGATAATATTGTCGTTGTTATTCCTTATGTCATATCCATTCTGTTTTTGGATTACCTTGCCGTTTTTTATAGATTCCCTTCTTCTAATTCCCAGAAAAAAATCCGTAGCGATGTCAATGTGAATGAGGTCGTTCTTGAACCCATTCGTAATTACGAACGGGACCTCATCGAGAAAGATCGACTTTTCCAGATGATGATTGATGTTTCTTCTGAAGGGTTCTGGACATTTGATGTTTCTTCGAATAAGGTATTCTGGTCGAACAAGGTGGGCAAAATTCTTGGTATAGATGCCCTGGGTGATTCGTTCGAAGTGGTGAAGGGGTGTGTTCTGGAAAGTGACTGGGAGTCTTTCCGCAAGTCTTTGCAGGAATGCCTGAATGAAAAACGCAATTTCACGATTCGCATGCGCCTTTTGAACAAAATGGCCAATTGCGAGGCGATTGTCATTTCGGGGCGGCCGCAGTGCAACGAGGCTGGGCTCCTGATTCGCGTAATCGGTTCTCTTTCGGCTATCCAGGATTCGCGCAACCTTGTTCGTGAAAATGATTTCCTCTCGACATGCGATTCGCTGACCGGCGTGAGTAATCGCCAGGAGTTTTTGAATGAACTTGCGAAGGATGTCAAGAAGTCTACGGATCGTCCGGACTATATTTTTGCCCTTGCCCTCTTGGATATCGACAGCTTTGCCGCAATTAACGATTCCTATTCCATCGACGTGGGTGACCAAGTTTTGAGAATTGTTGCCGACCGCATCAACGCGTCGTCTCGTTCGGGAGATTGTGTTGCTCGAATTGGCCCGGATGTGTTCGCCCTGATATTCCGGAATATCCAGGGGAGTGATGTCAATGCGGAACTTATTTCCATTGTGCGAAATCTTCACGCCAAGGTCAAGATGCCTCTTAAATTGGAGGGGAAGGAACTCTACATCAGTGTTTCGATGTCTGTTGTGGTGAACAAGGACGGCGATTGTGTAGAAGACTTGCTGGCGAATGCGAATGCTGTCTTGCGCGACATGAAGAAGGGGGGCAACCATGGTGGGGTGCAGTTCTTTACGGGTGGAATTCGCGAAAAGGCCATGAACCTCTACAAGCTGGAATTTGAAATTCGCAGGGCTATACAGGCTCGCGAGTTTGTGTTAGTGTACCAGCCCATTGTGGATATTGTCAACGGCGACCGCATTGTCGGTTTCGAGGCCCTTGTCCGCTGGAACAACAGCGAACGGGGCGTGATTTCTCCGGGTGAATTTATTCCCATTGCCGAAGAAACGGGCTTGATTGTCCCGATGGGTGCCCAGATTCTGCGTATGGCTTGCGAACAGACCAAGATTTGGGTCGACATGGGTTACGAGAATATCCAGGTATCGGTCAATTTCAGTGCCAAGCAGTTTGCGCTCGATAACATGGTCGATGATGTCCGACGCATATTGCAAGAGACGAAAATGAATCCGAAGAATTTGAAGCTCGAAATTACGGAATATACGGCTTTGCGCGAATCGGAGAAGACAATCAAGATGATGCGCGCCCTTGCCAGCATGGGCTTGCAGATTTCTATCGACGATTTCGGTACTGGTTACAGCAGCTTGGCCTATTTGAAGCGTTTCCCGGTGCATACTCTCAAGATGGACAAGTCCTTTGTCGATCACGTGACAGACGACGAAGAAGACGCTTCTTTTGCACGCATGGTTATCGGCATTGCTCATTCGATGAACATGGGCCTGATTGCCGAAGGTGTCGAAACTCGCGATCAGCTCGACTTCTTGAGGAGCGAAGGTTGCCAGTTTATTCAGGGTTACTACTTCAGCAAACCGCTCAATTCCGAGGCGGCGCTTGCGTACTTGCGCAGGCATTACAAAGGGGAGTCGACCCCTTCGCAGGTTTCCATGGCGTTTCAGATGCCGTAACAGTGGCGAGTGTTTTCGCGACAGTGCCTGTAGAGTTCCTCTACGGGCAAATTTTTTATTGTGGCGAGCGCTTGCGCGATGTAAGGGATATAGCCGGAATGGCATGGTTTGCCACGGTAGGGGATGGGCGCCATGTAGGGGGAATCCGTTTCTAGGAGCATTTGGCTTGGTGGTACGATGGCGGCGGCGTCGCGGACGTTTTGTGCGTTCTTGAATGTGATGATTCCGGTAAAGCCAACGTAGATTTCAGCGCCTTTGGAACCCAAGTCGAGCATTTGCCCGCAGAATTCGGGCGAACCCGTAAAGCAATGGACATGGATTTTTTTGCCCTGGATATCGGCGTTACGGAGAACAGCGAGGGCATCGTCGTCGGCTTCGCGCAGGTGCAGCACTAGGGGCTTGCCGCTTTCGATGCCGAGTTGCAGGTGCCGCTCGAACAGTTCAACTTGCTTTGCCTTTGTTTCGGCACCATAGTGGTAATCAAGCCCGAATTCCCCGCAGGCGACGCACTTGGGGTGCTTGAGAAATTCCATCATGCGCTGTTCGTCTTCGGCGGTTTCTGTTTCGACGTATTCTGGGTGGATGCCGTAGGCGGCGTAGACGTTCGGGTATTTCTCGGTGAGTTCGCGTGCGTAATCGAAATCGGCAGGGTCGCAGGCTACGTGGATGAACGCTTCGGGTAATTGGACGTTATCGTCTGCGTCGCTAGGGAGGCGGGCGAGGAGGGCGTCGAAGCTTTCGCTGGCATGCCGCTCGTAGGAATCAATATGGCAGTGGGTGTCGATGAACATATTAGACGAGAGACGAAAGACGAGAGAAAAGTGGTTAGGGGATAGAATCTAGGGGGAGTAGGAAGTTGGCAGTAGGAAGTGGTTAGGGTTTGTCATTGCGAAGGGCGCAGCCCTGAAGCAATCTCTACAAGTCACCTCGCTGCATTCAGCTCATTGCTCGCGCCTCAAAGCGACCGTAGGGAGCGTGCCCATGGCTAGTATGTTACTTCCAAGATTTCGTACGTGATTGTTCCGCGGGGAGCCTGTACCTGCACGGTTTCGCCCTTCTTCTTGCCGAGCAGGGCTTCGCCGATGGGCGACTTCATGCTGATGCGGCCTTTGAGCGGGTCGATTTCCTTTTCGCCGACGATGCTGTATGTCTTTTCGCGCTTGGTCTTGATGTCGACCATTTTGATTGTTGCGCCGAACTTGATGGAGCCGTCTTCGGGAGCGACGTTTTCGACAATCTTTGCGCCATCCAGGATGCGGTCCAGTTCGCGCAGGCGGCGGTCAATCTCGCGGACGCGCATGCGGCCGTAGGTGTAGGCTGCGTTTTCGCTGCGGTCGCCTTCGGCGGCGGCGGCCTGCACTTGGTTGATCATGGCGGGGCGTTCCTCGTACTTGAGGTGTTCCCATTCGGCCTTGAGTTTTTCGAAACCCTCTTTGGAAATCAAATGCTTCATAGATTGTAAAATATATAAAAAGGCTCGAGGCTCGAGGTCCGAGCAGTGAGCAATGAGCGATGAGGTATGAGGCTCGAGGCTCCAGGCTCGAGGCTAGTGAATGAGAATCACGCACTTCGTGCGTTAGTAACAGACGGCGAAGCCGTGATATTTCTCCCTAGATTCTAGATCCTAACCCCTAACCACTTCCTACTCCCTCACACCTCGAAGCGACCGAAGGTCGCGAGCTCATCGCTCACACCTCAAAGGCACGAAGTGCCGACCTCATACCTCACACCTCAAAGGGGCTTTAGCCCCGACCTCATCGCCTCTAGCCCCTAGATTCTAGCCCCTAATTTTCTATATTTGGCACGCAATGATTCGTTTTAAGCACACCCCTATTGATCGTAATGAGTCGAAGTACAAGCGACTCAGCCGTATTTACTATAATCGTATGTTCCCGCGCCGCCAAGATGCCCTCAAGGTCGCGTGGTCCGTGTTTATTGGTGTTTTTATTGGCGTTTGGCCCACGATTGGTTTTGCCATTATTCTCACTGTTGCCCTTTGTGCCGTTTTCAGGCTCCCCAAGGTTCCTGGCGTTATCGCGGATTTTGTCGCGAATCCTGTTACGCAGTTCGGGTTCTTCTACCCGGGCGGATACTACATCGGCTGCAAGATTTACAATCCGGACTCCATCTCCTTTGACTTCTTGGGTGAGTTCGAGCGCATGTCCATACGCAACTGCGCCGTGATTCTCGAGAACCTCTGGGTGAATGCCGCCGATCACTTGATTGCGTTCCTGATCGGTATTACCATCATGGCCGCCGTGACTGCGTTCGTGTTCTTTGCCATTGCGTATTTCGTGGTGAGCTACCGCAAGAAGAAATGGATTGACGGCAAGACCGGCTATATCCACAACCTCATCTCCGAGGACGAAGTTTTAATTAAGGAATCCCACAAAGGAAAGAAGCCTATGATGCACATCTATCCGTTCAAGGCCTTGCGTCCGGTCAACCCGGCCGAAGCCGAAACTATTTCTGCCCTCCCGTACGACGTGATGAATCGCGCCGAGGCCAAAGCTATGGCCGAAGGGCTCCCGCACTCCTATCTCCGCGTCACGCGTGCGGAACTTGAGTTGCCCGACTCCGTGGACGCCTACGACCCGAAGGTCTATGCGCATGCCCGCGAGAACTTGGACAAGATGATTGCCGACGGCGTGATTGCCTACGACAAGAAGCCTTGCCTCTACGTTTATCGCCAGACGATGAACGGCCGCGAACAGTACGGCCTGGTGTGCTGCGTGCCTGCCGCTGACTACTTCAACGGCATCATCAAGAAGCACGAACTCACCCGCGCCGACAAGGAAGAAGACCGTCTGCGTCATGTGCTTGCCACGAACGCCAATACCGGTCCGGTGTTCCTCACTTATCGTGACCAGGGCCAGTTCGACGTGTTCGGTGCTGTGACCAAGCGTCCGCCGGTCTACGACTTCGTTAGCAAGGGCGATGGCTTTGGCCACACGGTCTGGATTATCGACGATGATGCCGAAATCGAAGCTATCCGCAAGTCCTTCGAGGCTGTGCCGGTGAGCTACATCGCCGACGGCCACCACAGGAGCGCTGCCGGAGCCCGCGCTGCAAGCTACCGCGCCCAGCAGAACCCGAACAATACGGGTGCCGAGGAATACAACCGTTACCTCGCCATCCTCTTCCCGAGCACCCAGCTCAAGATTCTTGATTACAACCGCGTGCTCAAGGACTTGAACGGCCGTACTCCGGAACAGCTCATGGCCGAGATGAAGAAGGTGTTCGATATTGTCGAACTCGACAGCATGCAGAGCCCTGCCAAGCAGAACCAGGTGAACTTCTACATGGGCGGCAAGTGGTATGCTTGCACGTTCAAGGCCGAATACCTCAAGAACCTCGGTCCGGTCGACAGCCTCGACGTGGCTCTCCTCCAGAAGCTTATCTTGAAGCCGCTCTTCGATATCGACGACCCGCGTACTTCCAAGCGCATCGACTTTGTCGGTGGCATTCGTGGCCTGGGCGAACTTGTGAAGCGCGTGGATAGCGGTGAATGTGCCTGCGCCTTCGCCATGTACCCGACGACGCTCGACCAGCTGATGAACATTGCCGATGCCGGCGAAATCATGCCGCCCAAGAGCACTTGGTTTGAACCCAAGCTCCGCGACGGCCTGCTGGTCCACTCGCTCGACTAATTTATTTTAGTTGGAATTTGCCCCGGATGGTTCGCGCTGTCCGGGGTTATTTTTTTTGCCCTTTCGAGGGCTCCTTTATGGGATCGATTGCCTTGATGGCATGAGGCCTTTTGATTTGCTGGACACGTTCGGGACCGTTGTTGGGTTTGGTTTCCTGAATCGGTTTGGTTTTACCACTCTCGTCAATTTCCATTTTGATGGTTGTTACTTCAACCTTTATTTCTGGGAAATCATTCTTCGGGGGAGTCTTCTCGGCTTCTTTCTCGGTTTCTTTCTTTTTGATGGGGAAGAAGGTCTTCTGAAACTCTTGAGCTTTTTTTAGGACAAACTGTTTTACGATGTCGGGTTGTTTGATGTAGCGCCCGAGAATCCGTTCTTTGGTGAAAAATCCGAGTTCACGCGAGTCAACGCAATGGTTCCCTTGTTCACAGGCGAGGTAGTAGTTGTCGCTTGCGACGATGAACGTGTCCATCGGGACGGAATCGCCTTCGACGAAGAACTGGCGTTTGATCTTAATTGGTGCGTTGCCGGGTTCTGCTTGGCGGATTTGCATTTCGATGAGTCGCCTGTCTTGCCAGGGGAGCACGTCCAGCTCCTTCAGGCTCACGAGGCGGTGCCCCAGCTTGGTCGAACCGATTCGCTCAATGGAAATTTCGCGGTTCCCCTGCCAAAGGGTCGACTTGATGGTGATGGGGAGCCCCTGCTCGTTCATCAGCCTAAGGATGTAGTCTTCTTCCACGTCGTTGAGTGTGGAAAGGAGTATCGTGTCGCCTTGCCTAGGGACGTAGAACTTGCGCGTTTCAATAAAGGAATCTTCGCCACGCCACATAAAGCGCTTCTGCTTTGTCTTTATGCGCCCTTTGTCCGAAATTTCGATGGTGTCGCCGGGGTAGCCGATAATCTTGCGGACAAGTGTTTCGTTGTTAGGTTGCCTGGCCCAGACAATTTCGCCAAAAGTCGCTTTGTCGATGCACTGGGGGAGCCTGCAGACCCATATTAGCGAACCCTTCTTGATGCGGGGTTGCATGGCTGTGTCTTGCAAAAGAATCGGTTCGACGGCGTAGTAACGGATGGCGAGGGCTCCGGTAAAGGCCACGAGCATAATGAAGACAGCAAAAAAGAGGCGGGACTTGGATGTCCTCCACTGTAAGCGCCTCACGTTTCTGTCTAGGTATGCCATCGCTTTTGAAAAATAAATTAGTCGCCGTTATTCGTCGAGTTGTCCGAAAGCGAAAGCACTGCGAGGAACGCCTTCTGCGGCACTTCCACCGAGCCGATGCTCTTCATGCGCTTCTTTCCTTCTTTCTGCTTTTCGAGGAGTTTGCGCTTACGGGTGATGTCGCCGCCGTAGCACTTGGCGAGCACGTCCTTACGCACGGCTTTCACGGTGGAGCGGCTGATAATCTTCCCGCCAATCGCACCTTGGATGGCCACATCGAACTGCTGGCGCGGAATGAGGTCTTTGAGCTTCACGCAGATGGCGTTTGCGTAGGTGTGCGCTTTGTCCTTGTGGATAATCACGGAGAACGCATCCACCGGGTCGCCGTTCAACAGAATGTCGAGCTTTACGAGGTTGTTCCTGCGGTATTCGCTCGGGGCGTAGTCGAGGCCAGCGTAGCCACGGCTGACCGACTTGAGGCGGTCGTAGAAGTCGAACATGATTTCGGCGAGCGGCAGGTTGTACTTGAGGATGACCTTCGCCTCGTCGATATATTCCATCGTTTCAAATTCGCCGCGCTTCTCGTCGCAGAGCGTCATGAGGGCGCCCACGTATTCCTTGGGCGTGAATATTTGCGCCTTCACGTAGGGTTCTTCGATGTGGTCGTAGCGGCTTGCATCGGGGAGTTTGGAGGGGCTTTCGATTTTCACCATCGTCCCGTCGCTCATGTACACATGGTATTCCACGTTCGGCACTGTGGTGATGATGTCCACGTTGAATTCGCGGTCGAGGCGTTCTTGCACGATTTCCATGTGCAACAGCCCGAGGAAGCCTGTACGGAAGCCGAATCCGAGCGCTTCGGAGGTTTCCGGTTCCCAACTGATGGCAGAGTCGTTCAGGCGGAGCTTTTCCAGGGCTTCGCGCAAGTCCTTATAGTCTTCCGGGTTGATGGGGTAGATGCCGGAATAGATCATCGGCAAGATATCCTTGTAGCCCGGGAGCGGTTCGGTGGCGGGGTTGGCTGCGTCGGTGAGTGTGTCGCCGATTTTCACGTCGCTAATCGTCTTGACGTTCGCGAGCACGTAGCCCACCATGCCTTCGGAAAGTTCGTCGCGTGGGTCGCGGCGCATGCTGAAGGTTCCGACTTCGGTGACCATGTATTCGGCGCCGGTCTTCATCATCTTGATTTTCATGCCGGCCTTGAGCGTGCCTTCCACAATGCGGATGTAGTTGATAACGCCGCGGTAGGAGTCGTACACGGAGTCAAAGATCAGCGCTTTGAGCGGCTTGCCACTGTCGCCCTTGGGTGCGGGGATTTCGTCGACAATCTTGTCGAGCACTTGCTCTACGTTGAGGCCCGTCTTTGCAGAAATGCGCGGGATGCTGTCGGGGTCGTAGCCCAGGAGGTCGCCCACGAGCTGTGCCACATGGTCGGGTTGGGCACCCGGCAAATCAACCTTGTTAAGCACCGGGATGATTTCGAGATCGTTTTCAAGTGCGAGGTAGAGGTTAGAAAGCGTCTGCGCCTCGATGCCCTGGCTTGCGTCCACCACGAGGATTGCGCCCTCGCAGGCGGCGAGCGAGCGGCTCACTTCGTATGTGAAGTCCACGTGCCCCGGCGTGTCGATCATGTTCAGGATATATTCCTTGCCGTCCCGTTCGTACACCATGCGGATGGCATGCGCCTTGATGGTGATGCCGCGTTCGCGTTCCAAATCCATGTCGTCCAGGAGCTGGTTCGTCATCTCGTTTTTCGAGACGGTCTTGGTCA
>CAMJHM010000095.1 GCA_946405515.1 uncultured Fibrobacter sp.
TCTTGCCCTTCTTGGGTTCGTATTCCGGCCACTTGAACTGGTTTTCGGGAACGCCGTACCAGAAATACTTATTGGCAGTCTTGCGGTACCACTGTTCTACGCTGTCCTTGGAGGGGTAAAGCGCGAGGGCCGTACCGAACGGGAACGCATGGCGCATGAGCTCCACCTTCACCTGGGCACCGGGAGCCGCCTTCACGGTCAAGTCCTTCTTGCGGAGGCTATCGATGCGTGCAGCGGAATTGTTGTACCAGGTCATGTCATTCATGCCTTCGACTTTTTCAATTTCCACATCGTCCATCTGCAGCCAACCCTTGGCTAGGCCCACATGGAAGGTAACGTTGTTGACGCCGTAACCCTTCTGGTCTGCAAGGAAGGTCATCGTATAAGTCTTCCATTCGTTCGTGAGCATGAACGAGGCGCTTTCCTTCTGGCGCCAGTCGGGAGGGCCGCCCTGGATGATGGCGTTGATAGGCATATTGCCCTTCGCCTTGAAAGAGAGCGTATAGTAGGCAGAGTCTGCGAGCCACTTGGGCGGTTGCAACTGAAGTCCCCAAGTCGGGTTTGGGAGTTCAGTCACCGTAAGCTTGACACCTTCGCTGCCGTCGACACCGAGTCCCATCTCGCCAATCTTGGCTTCGTACTTGGCGGGGCCATCGGGGTTGTTCCAGACATACCAGCCGCCGTCACCATAAGACAGATCGCCGTTGGTGAGGATACCCGCCATAAGGGCAGAGGTGCCCAGGGCGCACATAGACAAAATTTTTTTGAGCATAATCATCCTTTCATCGTCATTCCGAGTCGTACTTCGGCAGCGGAAGGACGCAACCAGTTTAACCTTCAAGGTAGAAAATAAATTGATTTTTCGAGAGGCGTTACAGAAAAAGCGGTGATTTTGTATACCGCTGTATCAAGTGTTTAATTTCCTCACTGACCTTCCTCGATTGACATCAGCAACGAATCCACACGGTGCGTCATCTGCTTTGCACCGGCTGGGCAAAGGTGCTGCTGATCTTCAGCCATAGCATCCGAATAATCGTGATTACCCATCTTGTTTTCATCCATCACAATGAAATGAGGATATTGTTTTTGCATTGCAGTCAAGACATTCGTCAAAGAATCTGCTACACTCCGGCGGGTACCATAACAGGCAAAACGACCTGTATTCTTATAACTCGGACTCACGGGGAAAACAATCCCGATGACATATATATTCCGCTTTTCCGCCGTTTCAACAAGATCAACAAGAGTATCCATCGCCATTTCAATATGTTCCGAAGTAAGCAAAGTCGAATCATAGCCACAGGTACCGGTTCCCCATCCATTGCAACGTCCTACCGACCAATAGCCCATGCTTTCCCTTAAGGCGTCCCCATTTTGGTCGCTATATCCATCTTCAGTCAATTCCGCAAGTCCTTCCGGAACTCCTGCCGCCCAATATCCATGATTTTTGTCATAAATATAACCCGGAAACTTCTTATAGTCCGAATAAAAGAAATTATGATCCGTTTTCGGTCCCCAGCGCCATAAATCATAGTCCAGTGACAAAATAATATAGCGCAAATTCTTGACATGCGGATAAACATAATGGTCGAGGTAGAACTTGGACATATAAATACCGTTTGGCGTCTGAGCCAAATTCAGGACAAGGAATTTTTCATTAAACTGCTTAGGAATAATGCCATCCAGAGGTCGAGAAGACCCAAGCACAACAACATTCGCCTGATCATGGAAATTCCACAGAAGTTCCATATTGTTACGCATCAGGCCGTTGCCCACAGCTCCATAACTGGAATTCAGATACATTCCAGCGCTATCTAAATCAAGAATAATCGGAACGGCAACCGACGATGAAGTCGTAACACTTATACTTGAAGAAGAACTCTTTGGCGTCTCGCTCGAAGAGCTTTTCTCATTGGAAGAAGAACTTTCTAGCTTTACCGTTTTCTTCTGCTTTACCCACAGGCAAGGATGCCAGAGTTCTTCGCCTTCTGCAAGTTCCATAACCTTATTAGAGGCTACATCCACCAGTGCTATTTTCTGGTGCGCACCGTTTACATTGGAAAGCGTAGCAACCGCAAAATTTTTATCGGCCACCCATTCCGTATGATCAAACAAATAGCCCTTTGGAGAATTTATCGATTGCACCAGTTTCCCTGTACTATCTGCAATAAGCAACATTTCGTGTACGGAATACTTCCTGCCCACAAACGCAGCGCCGCCCTTTCCCGCAAAGTCAAGGAACAACGTTCTATTACTACCATCCATTGAAAGTGACACATTACAGGCCTGCTCTCCATTATACCACAACTCATTATTTTGTGATTTGTCCGTAAACCGTGTTACGCGCAGCAAAGTCGACCCCGTCACAGCAAAACCACTTTCAAAAGATAGACCTCCATGAAAGCTCCCCTCGAGCAATTTTTTCGGCGTTCCAAACTTTCCCTTATCAAATGGAACATACCATGTACTATATTTTTCCCATGTCGATTCGGACTTATTCGTCCCTGGGTTTGTTACAAACACAACCACAGTATCGCCATTATCCAAGACACGCCAACGCGGAATCGCAGCCCCCTCCACATTTAACTTGACAAGTCCCGAACCAGACTCGTTCAATTCGCGGACATACACCGATGACTCGCCCGGAACACCTTCAAGCCCCGTACAGAACACAACATATCTGCCATCGGGAGAAACATCAGGATGGTAGGAATCAATATCATCCTGTATTTCAATGACAGAATTAGCCGCATTTGCATAATTTATGTAGGCAAGATTACCAGTTTCGTCATTCCGGAAAACGAGTTTAGCCTGATAGGTTCCAAACAAATTGCGAGCATCTTCCGCCAATATTAACGGAGTAATGATTGACGATACTGCACCGCTAGAAGAATTTAGCCAAACCGGATTTTCAATTTTTCCTAAAACCAAACGAAAGCCTACATATTCCGCCTTCGAAAGTGGTGTTACTGTATAGAAATCTCCACGAGCATAATGCGGAACATTCTCATCAACAAACGAACTTCCCTTTAGGACTTTTTCGTACATTCCGTTAACATTCGACGCTCCAACAAAATTTTCAATAGTCGTATCGGCAAGAGGGCCTTTCCAGTCGTTTACCCATTCCTTAAGATTTCCGTTGATATCGCAAACCTCCAATTCCTTATTGCCGGAAGAACATATCTCTACAGAATGAGAGTGTCCCCTTGAAGAGCTATCAGGATAAGAACTAGCGATAAATATCCATTCAGCTTCGGTCGGCAGGCGAAAACCAAAAACATTATAATTTGTCTTAAGCCCGACAAGATTTTCGCATGATCCGTCCTCGGCAAATTGTGCATTGCTATAAGTATAGACCGTATCCATTTTATGTTGTATGCTCAAAGCATTCGCATATAGCACCGCATCATAAAATGTCACATTAGCCTGCGGATATTCAGAAGAATCCTCACTGAAGGAACGCTTCATCAACTTTCCAAATTCACCTTGTGTCACCTCGTGACGCCCGACATAGAAATCATAGTCAAAAGAAACCTTCATGGCAGGCCGTTCATCGACGTTCGCATCCTTCGCCTCTGTTCCAAGAACGATAGATTCGCCTTTCGATTTGACATGAACAAAACCATCGTAATTTTTTAGGGAATCAATGTCCAATTCTAGGGAATCTACGCTAGATGACTCATGCGTTGAACCGCTATCATTGCTGCACGACACCACTGAAATTAATAGCAGCATCGCCAAAATAGGCCAAGTTTTTTTCAAGACAAAATACAACAATATTGCCCCCCCCCCCTTAGTACCATGTTAATTCATGCAGCCTGCTACGATTTACAGTCGCGACTTGATTAACTTGTACAAATCGGCGAATACCTTATCGGGTTCGCGATCGGAATTGACAACCGCAACGCAGTCGCTGTAGTCACGGGCCGCGGCCAAGTAGCCTTGGCGCACCCGCTCGAAAAAGTCGGCCTTCTCGCTCTCCAGTCGATCGGGTGCCTCGCCCCGCCTTGCGGTGCGAGCGCGGCTCGCCTCCACCGTCAAGTCCAGCACCACCGTCAGTTCGGGGAAGCATCCGCCGCAAGTGATTTCCGTAAGGCGCTGCACCAGGTCGGCACCCAGTCCGCGGGCATACCCCTGGTACGCAAAGGTGCTCCATGCGAAACGGTCAGCAATCACAATCTTCCCTGCATCGAGCGCAGGCTGAATTACCTCGTGAATTACCTGGGCGCGCGCCGCATTGTACAGCAGCAGCTCCGTCTTGTCGCCCATGATTCCCTTGAACGCAGGATCCAGCAGAAGTTCGCGAATACCTTCGGAAATTTTCGCGCCGCCCGGTTCACGCAGCTTCACCACCGAATAACCTTCGCTGGTGAGCACTTCAATCAGCTTGTCGATCTGCGTCGACTTTCCGGAACCGTCGATTCCCTCGAGACTAAAAAAATGTTTCGCCGTCTGCATACACATAAAATAAAAAAAAGGATTGCCTCGCAGCAATCCTCCAAACAGTTATTTGAGACCTATTAGTTATTCGTCTTGAGACCAGCCGCTTCAAAAGTGGCCTTGTTCTTCGGGTCAGGGAGCGCGACCTTGGTAATCCAATTGTATTCAGCAATGCCGGCGAGACCGACGCGGGCGCAAAGCTGGTCGCGGGCCACGTTGTAGGCATTCAGAATCTGGATTTTTTCGGTATCGTTGGTAGCCTTGTCTATACGTTCGGACCAACGCACTCCCAGTTCCACGAGGGCGGCACTCGCCTTCACGTAGTACTTCGCCTTTTCGGCGGTAATCACGGAGGTGGCGGGAGCGGTAAAGGAATCGACCTTCACGATAGGAGCGGTCTTCGGAGCGGACGACTGCACCTGGGTCATTTCAGGAACATCCTGGTTTGCGCTATCGCAAGCAGTGAACACTGCCGCTACGAAAAAAGAGGCGATCATCAATAACGCCACTTTTAGGATTCGTCTTGACATATCAGCCTCTTTTTCAAAATACTAGCGGCTTGTGGGCTCGAACCACAGACCTGCGGATTATGATTCCGACGCTCTACCAACTGAGCTAAGCCGCCAAATTTTTCCCAAATTTAGTCAAATAGTTTTAAAATTTCAAGGGGTTATTCAAAATAAACTTCAGTTTCTACAAAATTTTCACCCCATTTTATCAATTGCCAGCCCGGAGCGGAACTCTGCAAGTTAAAATAGGGCATATTAGGGTCGATCTGCATCTGTGTCGAGGGTGCCACGTGAACCACCTGCCTGCCCATATTCACCTCGAACTGGGCATGGTAGTGTCCCGTATAGATGTGTGTCAGGTTCGGAATTGCGGAAAGCGTCTCCTGGACTTCCACCATGTTCCTCAGGTGGTAGCGCAAATCCATGAAACGGTGACCGCAGAAACAAGGCGGATGGTGCATGAACAGGATGACTTCGCCCTGGACCTTGGCCGTTTCGGCCTTCAGCCATTCAAGCTGCTCGCTCGAGACATCACCACAGGCGCTATCCAGGAAAAAGATGCTCTTGCCCGCCAAGTCGTAACGATAGTAGCACTTACCGTTGTGAACCTTGCCTTTCAGGTCGAAGAACTTCTCCATGACCTCGATACGGTCGTGGTTTCCCGGAATTATGCACACGGGAACAGGATAGCTCTTGATGAAATCGACAAAATAACTGTAGGCTCCAGGTTCGGCATCCTCATTCGCCAAGTCGCCAGATAGCACAAGCAGATCCAGGTCCGTCATGGACTTAGATTCTATCGCCTTGCGGAAGTTGGCGCGGACATCGATGCCCTGCACCAGACTTTCGTCTTCTCCGATGTGCATATCGGAAATTTGACCTATCTTTAATACCTTGGACGACATTTTGTTTGTATAATATAACTTTTAAACAACAGATGAAAGCGCGAATTTACAACTTTATTGTAAAATGTGACCTAAATCATGTCCAAAACGCGATTTTCGTCACAATTTTTAACATCCGATTGTCTATTCCCTGTGAATTGATATTGAAAACTGGACTTCAACACTTATCAACATTGAAAAAAGTGAACAGATTTAAAGTTTTCAACATTTATCGTCAACAATTTTAAATCTGTAACTTTTTGACCATCATAAAGTTATAAATCCGTTTCCACAAATCTATCCACTATTCACTCAACCAATTACTATTACTATTTATATAAATATATGGAAAATAATAGTATAGGTGTGAATTAGAGATTGATCTCCTTCTTGGGAGCAGGGGCGGGCTTTTCACCTGCATTTCTGAGACCCATCTGGCAGTTACCTTGGAAAATGGCTCCTTCCTGGATAATGAGCTGCTTGGTCTTGATGTTGCCTACGAACTGGGAAGAACTCTCGAGGATGAGCTTTTCGCTCACGTCGATGTTGCCCTTGACCGTACCCGCGATAACGGCGGTAGTCGTCTTGATTTCGGCTTCAACCAGGCCCTGGCGTTCCACGATGAGCTCGCCTTCGATGGAGATGCTTCCGTTGATGGTGCCGGCGACACGGACGTCGCTCTTGCCGCTGATGTCGCCCTTGATGGTCACGCTATGACCAATCTGAGTAATTTCCTGTTCTTTTGTAGCCATTTTTTCCTCTTGATTTGTAAATGCTTAATAGTTTATAAACAATTCCGGGTCCATTTCCTTGCCGTTCTGCGTGATTGTATAATGCAGATGCGGTGCACTGGAATTTCCGGTGTTGCCGACGGTCCCGATAATTTCACCCTTGCCGACGGTGCGGCCCTTGCGGGTGCGGATATCCTTCAGGTGTGAATAACTCGTCACGTATCCGTTCTGGTGGTTGATAACAATCGTGTTCCCGAGTTCATCCTTGGATCCGGCGAATTCCACGACGCCGCTACCCGACGCGAAGACGGGGTCGCCCGGTTGCGCCGAGAAGTCGGTGCCCAGGTGCTCGTTTTCCTCGCTGAATTTCTTGCTCACGATTCCGACGACCGGTATCACGTTCGGGATATGTTCCAGACGGATCTTTTCTTCCATTGGTTTCCAGCCGTTGATCCCTTCGTAGTCGACGTCGATCTTTTCGGAGGGCGTATGGGCGAAACGGTTCTTGTCGATCAGGCTGTTGATCTTGTTGGAATCGTTCTCGATGAAGGTACCGAGGATATTCTGGATGCGTTCTTCCAGGACCCAGAGCGAGTCAATTCGCGTGAAAAGTTCCTCGTAGTTCGCGTTCTGCTTTACGAGCTGGGCATTCGCCCTGCGGATCTTTTCGTAGTTCACGAGCGTGTGCCCAATACGGCCAGCATTATATATAGTGAAACCTGCCGCGACTACAATCACGACCAGGAGAATCTTGAGCAGCGTGAACCACTTGGTGTTGACACGGTACTTCTTGATTTCCTTGGAATCTTCCGGAATAATCTGGACGATGTAGTACTTGCCTTTCATTTTCGCCTATCGGTTTTCCATGAGTTCCTGGATTCGGGTAAGGTCGTCCATGGAATAGTAGTTGATGACGATGGTACCCTTGGTCTCGGTCGAGGCGCTCGGGTTGAGCTGCACCTTGGTACCGAAGAAGGTTTCGAGACGGGACTCGAACTGCTTCATGTCGGCGCTGAGTTCCGGCTTCGGCTTGGCCGGGGTTTCAGGCTTGTCGGCATGGACCTCCGGCTGTTCGTCAGCTTCCGTTTCGGCGGGCTGCTCGGTCTTAGGAGCTTCCTGCGGCTTGGAAAGATCTTCGCCACGGGCTATCGCCTCGATCTGGCGGACGTTCAGTCCTTCCTCAATGACGCGCTTCGCGACTTCTTCGGGATTCTCGATCTTGTCGCTGCAGAGGGCGCGGGCGGCACCGCCAGAAATCTTTCCTTCCTCTATCCACGAAAGGACTACTTCCGGGAGCTTGAGAAGACGGAGACTGTTGGTAATCGCGGAACGGGATTTGCTCACAATTTTAGACAAATCTTCATGCGTGTAACCGTGATTGTCAATTAATTGTTGATAAGAACGGGCTACTTCGACCGGATTCAGGTCAACACGTTGAATATTTTCGATAAGGGCCCATTCGGCCATCGCCTTGTCGCCCACATTTTCGTAAACCTGGGCCTTGATGGTCGGGAGGCCTGCGAGCTTGGTGGCACGGGTACGGCGTTCACCGCTAATCAGCTGGTAACGGTCGCCGACCTTGCGGACGACGATTGCTTGGATAAGACCGTGCTGCTCGATGGATTCGGCGAGTTCCACCAGTTCGTCGTCGCTGAAAACCTTGCGCGGCTGGAACGGGTTCGGGTCGATGAGTTCTACGTTCAGTTCAACAATCTTTTCGGAGTTGTCAACAGCGGCAGAATTAGCGGCATTGTTTTGCGCACTATTTTCGACGGATTGTGAATTGTTTTCACCGGGCTGTGTGGACTGTTGAATTTCGGATGCTCCCGGAGCGAAATGATCCTTAAGGATATCGGAAAGGCTGCGACCCAGTGCTAAAGATTTTTTTCCCATAGAAGAAGTAGTTAGTAAAAAGTGGTTAGTAATTAAGAAGTAAACAAAGACACGAACGTGTCATCCTGAGTGGAGTGAAACGGAATCGAAGGATCTCCTGTTGAATGAATTTATAGATTCTTCCACATAGTGGATAACAAAACTAAAACAATAAATTGCTAAGTTTTG
>CAMJHM010000096.1 GCA_946405515.1 uncultured Fibrobacter sp.
GTTTCGATGTTGTTTCAGTGCTTTAGCACTGTAAAACAACACGAAAGCTGACTCTTCGTGAGTTCTCATCTCGCATGATATTCCGATACAAAAAGCCCCCTGCGGAGGTTTTTTATCGAAAATAGCGAGATGGACAAAACCTTCGTTTTACTCAGCTTTTGCCCTTCGGGTTCCGCCTTACGGCGAAATCGCTAAATCGTCTAATATTCGCTTCGCTCATCGACGATTTAGTCGAACTCACTTCGTGAGTTCTCATCTCGCATGATATTCCGATACAAAAAAGGCACCCTTATGGGTGCCTTTTGTATCGGAATAGCGAGATTCGAACTCACGACCTCTTGCTCCCGAAGCAAGCGCTCTACCAGGCTGAGCTATATTCCGTTCTTGTGGGCTCAAAGATAGTTAAATGTTGTCGGTTATCAAAGGGGAAAGTTACGAAAAAAATCGTTTTTTTAGCGTTTTTTTCGTTTCTGGGGGACTGTCGGGCGGGGTTTCCCGATTTTCATGATGCTGGACCCTGCGTTGTCGGGTTCAACCTTGTAGAAAACGACCCTGTTTTTCCATTCGGAGCGGACTTTCCGGTCGATGATGTGCTTTACGTTCCCGTATTCGGGGTTCCCGCCGCCGTGGATGATGCGCAGTACGCTCAGTCCGGCGATGAGGAGGTCGTCGATGCGGCGTTCCACGGCCTCGGCGGCTTCGTCGGCGGTGAATCCGTGGAGGTCGATCTCGTCTTCGGGTACGGGAAGTTCCCAGGCTGCCGGGCTGCGGCGCATTTTGCGGCCGCGTTGGGCGCGCACGGGGTGCTCGGCGGCTTCCTTTTCTGCCTGCTGGCGCATTTCCTCGTCCTTGTCCTCGATGCGGTGGTTCTTCAGCCATTCCAGCTGGAACTCTTCGTCTGCGTTCAATGCCATTTTATAACCTCGACGACAAATTTAGAAAGTTCCCGTGGTAGTTCCAGCTCCACTGGTCGGGGTGCTCCGCTATCCACTGTTCGGTCTCGCGGGCGATGGCGCCGAGAAGCGGACTTTCGGTACTCTTTGCGTCTGCTGGCGCATTTTCCCCTATAATTTTGTCGTAATGCGGCGGGTAGTAGGTCTCGAAGTGGATGATGATGCGCTTCCGCTCGGTCCAGGTGCGGAACGTGACGATGCCTGCTCCCATCTCGTTCACTTTTTGCAGGAGTCGCAGGTAAAGCGTGGTGGGCCGCCCGAACAGCTCGACCGTGTTCCCCTTGGTGTTCTTGCCCTGGTCGTACACCATCGCGAGGATGCCTTTTGTCTTGAACAGGTCGCGGATGAGCCGTCCGGTCTCTTCGGGGTGGTATTCGGTGAGGTGTGGGTCGCTGCGGAGGTCTTCGAGGCACTTGCGGAAGGCCTCGTCGCCGACGGAATCGGTAATCAGGTGGACATGCTCGCTGTAACGGCAGAGTGCGCGGTGCAGGAGTTCGAATGAGCCCTGGTGGATGCTGATCCCTGCGATGGGTTTCCCGGCCTTGGCGCATTCGGCGACGGCGTCCCGGATGATTTCTTCGTTCTCGTAGACGATGCGGCGGGTGACGCTTTTGAAGCGGGCGAGGCCGCGGTAGGAGTCGAGCGCGTTCCAGTAGATGCCTTTGAAAACGTCACGTGCGGTCACTTTCTGCATGGGGCCGCTGTCCTGACCCTGCGTTTCCATGTATTTTCTGGCCGCTTCCAGGTGCTTCACGACGCGCCCGTAGGCCCGCTTGGTGTGGAGCGCCTTGTATATCGGGAATACGGCTGCAAACAGCACCGAATAGAAAACATCCGGCACCCGCAGGAGTGCCCCTACGGCTAATTTATAAACAATGTATTTTGATTTATTCACCTGTTTACTTTAGGCTCGGGGTTTGAGGCTCCAGGTTCGTTGCCCCTAACCACCAACCACTAACCACTGTTTACTATTCCTCAAATTCCAGAATATTTCTCCCGATTTCCCTGTCGAACACGCTCTGTTTGAGGCCTTCGCCGGCGTAGCTGATGGTGGGGGAGATTTCGTAGAGCTTCTTGGGGTCGATTGCCACGTGCGCCTTGCGCAGCCATTCGCGGTGGAGCCTGCCAATCATGTTGCGGGCCGTCTTCGGGGAATCGTTCCCTTCGGCGTTCTTGACCGGGGAGAATTCCTCTTCGCGGAGGACGCCGAACGGCATCATCGTTCCGAGCAGCGGGAACGCGTCGAACAGGAACTGCTCGAACTTCCAGCATTTCTCGATGCCGCAGACGGTCTTGCGGGCGGTGTGCCAGGGGAGGCGGCTGGTTTGCAGCTTCCTGAGCCCTGCGATTTTGAACAAGTGAATCGCGATGTTCCCGCCGTCGAAGGTGAGGCTCCCGTCGGGGTTGGTCATGTCGCGGTAGTTCTCGGGCAAATCGCTGTATTCGACGACGCCGGGCTTGTTGTTCTGCAAAGCGAAAATGCCCACCTTTTCTTGGGCGCCCGCCTTGTGGACCACCTTGGAGGCGCTGAGGCTGCGGCCTTCGGCAGCGAGTGCTCCGATGAAGGCCGGGTCGCAGATGCGGCAGAGCGCATTGTCGACGCTGTAAAGGAACACGTACTGCACGCCTTTTTCCACGAGCCAGGCGAGCGTGCCGCTCTGGGAAAGGGCGCGGAAGCAGCCGCCGTTGCCGTCGGGAACGAGGGCGAGACGGTTGTTCTCGTCGATGATGGCCTTGCCGTTCGGGTCGAGAGCGCAGATGGTGCCCTGCTCAAAGAAGCGGATGTTTTCGCGGGCGTACCCGAAAAAGTCGTGCTCGGTAAAGAAGTTGACGGTCGCCTCGTGGTTGAGGGGGCTCGTCATGATGCACCAGGGGATGGGATGCTCCACTCGTGCAGAGAGGTTCAGCAGGCGCTCCGCTTGCAGTTGGAATAAACTCTTGTGGCTCGGGAGCCCGATATCGAACATGCCCTTGGGACCGTCGAAGCCGAGGCGAGAGCCTTGCCCGCCCGCGACGAGGAACGCAGCGACCTGGCCCTTGCTTAGCAGGATTTCGCCAGTCTCTTTCCAGAAATCGTAACGCAGGTCGTCGACCGCGATCTTGAACGGCATTGGCTTCAAGTTGCTCGAAACGTTGTCTTCAAGCGATGCGCTTGATTTTTCGGCGTAGAGAGCCTTGAGCTCTTCCCAGTCCTGGCTCAAAATGTCGCGTTCCAGATTCTTGCGGGCATCCCCGCTCAACGATTCAAGGCGGGCCGCCAACTCTTGCTGCCCCGCCGCATTCAAAGTCTCGATGATGTTTTCCATGCGCTACAATATAGCAATATGAGTTTATCAAACTTTCATCAAATGCCGTTGGAAAAACATATATTTACGGTATGGTTGGTTTCTTGAAAGATAATTTTGTCTGCTCTGTCTTGTTCTCCTTGCTGTTTGTACTAGCCGCTTGTGACGGTAGTTTCGGCAAGAACGCTGAGTCGGCTGACGATGCCGAACTTAGAGATGCGGCGATAGCCGAAGAAGTTGATTTTGTTGTCGCAATCTACGACGAATTGCCGGTCTGTACCGATAAGCACGAAGGCGCTACCGCCTATGTGAAAGACGAGGAAAATGCCTATGTATGCGATGGTGACGACTGGGCCGAGGACTTCACGCTTACGAATACAATTAAGCAAAAGATCGATGACCTTGCTGAAGAATCGTCAGACCGTAAAAAAGGAGACTGCGGCAAGGATTTTTGTTGGAATAACTCGTCGGAACAAATAGCTTGTACAGAAAAGATTGCCTGTACCGAGGCGTATTATGAACCTACGGGAGACGTGTTCCTCTGTGATTATGACAAACACTTTAAAGCATGGCAATGGCTCATTTACATGGACTCTGAAGGTAAAAAACAAAATTACTGCGCAAATCGAGAATCTTCATCCAATGCCAAGGAAAGTGTATATAATGCAAAAAAGAATACCTTGAAGGACCTTCGTGATGGAAAGACGTACAGAACTGTGCAAATCGGTGGTCAGATATGGATGGCGGAAAATTTGAATTATGAAACGGAAAATAGTCGTTGCTATGAAAATGTTGATTCTAACTGCACGAAGTATGGACGCCTTTATTTTGCAGGGGAGACTTCGAAAGTTTGTCCTGGTGGCTGGACATTGCCGAGTGAGGCGTCTTATGATTCCCTGTTTAATCGTTTTGGAGGGAGAGCTACTGCGGCTCGTTATCTAAAGGCCGAAGGTATAGATTCAGTTGGTTTTTCTGCGCTTTTGGGGGGTGGTGATGTTAATGGTGAAGGGCATTATTATCCCCTTGGCCGATATGCTGTTTTTTGGACCATTGGTCGTTATAATTATAACTATGTGGTTGTCATGGAAAAGGATTTGGCGCGTGTAGAAGTTTACTTTGATGATGACCCTGTACTTTATAGCGTGCGGTGTATCAAGGAACTCGAACCAGGGGAGTCGGCTAGAGTGAAACCATGCAAAACGGATAATGCCGATAATTGCGAATATGGCTCTTTGACTGATGAACGCGATGGCCAAACCTACAAAACAGTGAAGATTGGTGAACAGTGGTGGATGGCGCAGAATTTGAATTACGCAGACAGCGTCTCGACGCCTAGTCTCAAGGGCCGGACTGCGTGTTTCGACAAAGATGCTAAAAAATGTGATACGCTAGGGCCAGGTCGTACTTATACTTGGGCGGCGGCAATGGATTCCGTTAAACTTGCTACAGATCCGATTTACCCGTTGGATTGCGGTATTGGTAAGACTTGTAATTTCCCAAGTGTTCAGGGAATTTGTCCAGATGGTTGGCACATCCCTAATAGGGCTGAATGGGATGAACTGTTAGTGTCTGTGGGGGTCGATGTGGCTGGCGAGGTTCTCAAATCGCAGACTTGGTGGACGTATGGTGGAACGGATTCCTATGGTTTTTCTGCTTCTGGACTTGTTTTTTGGGGGAGTGATGAAATGGACGAAAATTCAGCAATTGCCATGAACTTGGGAGATGAGCGGAATTTTAAAGTGCGACTTGTGGCTGAATATAAAGCTTTTGAAGGAGGCTCAATCCGCTGCATCAAGGACAATGGATCTAGCAGCGTAAAAAAGAAGTTGGCACAACCCTGTAAAACGGGACTGGTGGACAATTGTGAATATGGCTTTTTGACTGACGAACGCGATGGTCAGACCTATAAAATTGTGAAGATTGGTGAACAGTGGTGGATGGTGGATAATCTTAATATTAAAACGGAGAACAGCTATCGCTTCTACTGGGATGATTTCAGGAAAGATGATATTGGTTATGGACGTGTCTATACCTGGTCGGCAGCGATGGACAGTGAGGGGCGGTGGAGTGCTGACGGTAAGGGTTGCGGTGTTGGTTCATCGTCATGTCCATCGACAGGATCTGTGCGCGGAGTTTGCCCTAGCGGTTGGCATTTGCCTTCAAAGACCGAATTTGAAATCCTCATTGAGTCTATTGGTGGCCCCTCGATGGGCAAAAAACTTAAATCTATTGAAATGAATGATGGCTTGGACGTTTATGGTTTTTGCGCCCTCCCTGATGGTAAGACTGACCGAAGTGGGAAATTCTCTTGGAGGTCAAGTGTTTTTTTCTGGACTTCTACTGAAGATGATGCTTCTCTCGCGTATGACATGTTTCTAGGATACGATGATATGTCGGATCATGGTCTGTTCCGCAACGACAAGGACGAAGCGCTTTCTGTTCGCTGTATCAAGGATGATGGGACGGAAATCAATGTCACGCAACAGCCAATTCCTTACGGAGAGATTGCGCTTGTGAAACCTTGTAAGACGGAATCCGAAGATAACTGCGAATATGGTACGTTGACGGATGAGCGAGACAATCAGACTTATAAGACGGTGAAAATCGGCACTCAAACGTGGATGGCTCAGAACCTTAATTATAAAAGTGGTAATAGCTTCTGCTATGACTTGGATTCAACTAATTGTGACAAGTATGGTAGCCTTTATACTTTTATTTCTAATAAGAGTGCGGAGAATATGTGCCCTAATGGCTGGCACTTACCGACAGTGGAGGAATATGAAACCCTATTTGCCGCTGTTGCTGTTGATGATTTTGTTGGAGCGGGAAAAGCGCTTAAGTCCACGAGCGGCTGGGACGAAGATGGTAATGGCATTGATGCTTATGGGTTTAGCGCTCTACCTGCAGGTAGGCATGACGATAATATGTTCACGGGAGGATATTCCAGCGACATGGGTTTATTTACCTTATTCTGGTGTATCTCGGAACGGGATTCCTCAAGTAGATATGTAGGATTGTCTAAAAGCAACTCGTCTGCGCGCTTCTATACTCCGGTCAGCGAAATCAATAAAATTGTTGTTGGCCCCTATGCGTATTCTATCCGCTGCATCCAGGACTGATTAGCGATGAGCTATGAGTTTACCTAATTCCAAAGAACACGACCATGCTGAAGATGAGCGCGAAGATGCTCACCAGGTGCATGCGCCACACGATTTTGGAATTCATCAGCGGCTTGCTCGGGAATTTGCCATCCCATTTCTTTTGGTAATGGTGGTGGAGCGGTGCGCACAGGAATATGCGCTTGCCGGTGCCTGTCGTCTTCTTGGTGAATTTGAACCAGCTTATCTGTAACAATACGGAGCAGGCTTCGGCGATGATGATGATGCACACGATGGGGAGGAATAGCCCTGCCTGCACCAGGATGAACATGATGCCGATGGTGGCGCCGAATCCGACGGAGCCCGCGTCACCCATGTAGATTTCGGCGGGTGGGCTGTTGAACCACAGGTACGCCAGCAATGCGCCCGCGATAGACGTGGCGAGCGGGAATAGTTCGTCGCAACCGGGCAGGTACGGGACGCTCAGGTACTGGCTGAAGATAAAGTTTCCGCTCACGTAGGCGACAAGCCCGACAAACACCATACTGGTGAGGATGGGCACCGAGACGAGGCTGTCGAGGCCGTCCGTGAAGTTTGTGCCGTTTGCGGAGGCGGCGATGACGAATGTCATGAATCCGACAAAAATCCAGTTGGGGAGGTGGATCTGGAACACGTCGATGGGGCAGAACGGAATAGTCAGGTCGCCCTTGAGTTCGGGGATGAACTTGTAGCAGAAAATGGCGACGACAAGGCTGAACAAAAAGTAGAGGAAGAGTCTGAGCGTGCTGGAGATGCCGTCGGCCTTGTCCATGTAGTCGGCCGCCTTGATTCGGCCCTGGTTGATGAGGCGCTTGGCACGGACTTTCGCGATATCGTCGATAGCGCCCACGGTGCTGAACAGGAGCAAGATGACCAGCGTAGATATGGTATAGCCGTTCATGTTGCACACGAGCAGCGAGACAATCTCGACCACGACCACCAGGAGCAGCCCGCCCATGATCGGGGGGGATTTTGTCTTGCCGTCCTTGTCGAAGTCGCTCGTCGCGTCGATTCTCTGCAGCAGGCGGATGTACTTGGGCATGAAGAAGAGGACGAGGATGATAGAAAGCATCGCGGCGGAACCGGCGCGGAAAAGTCGTCCGTCGAAAAGTTCAAGACTGGTTACGTGATAGAGCCAACGGCAAAGCATGGTATTCGGTGGAGGGCGAAGGTGTTTTTTAGGTGTGTAACTTGGCTAAAACGGGTAAAAAATGCAAAAAATCAGAATGGGCGCACAAAAAGCGGGTTGGACGTGGGAAAGATAAAATAATCCGTGGCTTTTGGCTTGCGCTGGCGAAAATTTCTACATTTTGGGCATGAGTGAAATGCATATCGGCTGTCCCCATTGCGGAGCTTCGTTCAACGTCCAGTTTGACGGTGATATCTCGAACATGATGATATTCCCTTGTGCAAGGTGCAATGTCCCGCTGATGTATTTCCACGGAGAAATCTCGGAACTGGACCGGGACGAATTCGAACACTTGCGCAAACGCCTGACAAAGGTCCTGAACGTCGTCATGAAGCATGGCGATTCGGTGAGCGATGTCGCGGATTCGCTGAAAAAGATGGTGGATGCCTCCAACGAGCGCGCCTCGGAACGTAACGCGCCCCACTTGCCCTCTATCTCGGACGAAACGTTGGCCCAGCTGCAAAAGAGCCTGGACGAGATGGATGCGGATAGCTTCTTGAAAAGCCTGTAAATATGTTTGAATTTTTTATTGCCGCTTTAGTTGTCGCCATCGCGCCGGGGCCGGACAACTTGTTCGTGCTTGCGCAGAGCGCGACTCACGGGACGCGCGCCGGCATTTGCGTGATTTGTGGGCTTTGTACCGGGATTGCCGTGCAGACGACGCTCCTGATTGTGGGCGTTTCCGCATTAATCGCGGCGAGTCCGGTGGCGTTCTTTGTGTTGCAGTGCTGCGGAGCCGCCTACCTGTTGTATTTGGCGTACAAGAGCTTCCAGGTCCGCGCGGGAGTAGTGAAAATAGACGAGAGACGAGAGACGAGAGACGAGAGGAATGTTGGTTTAGACGAGAGACGAGAGG
>CAMJHM010000097.1 GCA_946405515.1 uncultured Fibrobacter sp.
TGTCATTCGCCCTGTCAAAAAAGCAGACAGCAGCAGCACGTAAGCTGACGATCGACTAGCCTAAAAAAACAGCAAAACACACAGAAACCGCCCCAAAAGGCAGCCAAAGTGTGTAAAAGTTTCCTCCAATCATAGTACTCCAACCCAGAAAGAGCCCCATTTAGGGCTCTTTTCTGTGTAAATAAAATCTTATGGATTAATTGTCAACGGCTTGATTTATTTTTTAGAGCCATTTACATACCTAGAATATATTTTGGGATTAGTGTATAGGGTACTAAAGGAGTAAGTATGGGCAAACCATTTTCTACGCTGTTCACAACAGCAATGATTGCCGCTATGTGCGGCACAGCTTCAGCATTTACATTGAGCGGAACCGTCTACGACGATACAGACAACCCGATCCAGGGCGCAGAAGTCAAGCTCATGAAACGGAACATGGAGACCGAAACGGATGCGAAGGGCTTTTTCACCTTCACCGGCAAAGACATCTCGGGCATCCAGGAATCCCGCAAGGTTGGTTCTTTCAGCCTGAATAACGGCATTCTGAATTTTTCCCAGGGTTCCAATGCCCCGGTTAACGTCAAGGTTTTTGACTTGGTCGGTAACCAAGTCTACAACAAGACCCTGCAGGGTTCCGGTTCCATGGATCTTTCCGCATCCATCGAAGCGCAAGGAACTTATCTCGCAAAGATTTCTCTCGGCAACACGCAGCAGACCGTCCGCTTTAACGCCCACGGCAACTACGCAGGTTCTATCGAAGCCCGCAGCACGAGCTCGCTGCAAAAGACAAACGGCGGCCCCGCCGAAGTTCTCCGCGTCGTTGCAGAAGGATTCGATACATTGACGATGGACCTGACAAATCTTGACACGACACTCACCATCAAAATGAGCAAGATTTTCACCTCCGGCGAACAGACCTACGCATTCGGCTACGCCCTAAAAAATGCTCCGCGCAAGAGCAAGGGTTGCGGCAAAACAGGAAACCTCAAGGGAACCATCAACTACCAGTGCGGCGGCAAGGACGATTGCTCTGCCCAGCAGTTCAGCATCAATGCTGGCGGACTGAACCGTACCTACTATATGACTTTCCCCAAGAACTACGACAATACCAAGCCGTACAAGCTCCTCATCGCAAACCACTGCATGGGTAGCGAATCGAACCATATCGCAACATGGGTGGATCACGACCAAGACCACATTTCTCCGTACTACAGCCAGAAGGCTCTCGATACGGAAGGCAACTACATCTTCGTCGCTCCGCAAGGTGAATCTAACGGCACCTGGCAAAAGGGCGAAAAGGACCATCAGTTCATTGACGCCTTGATTTCCCATATCGAAGACAACTACTGCATTGACACAAGCCGCGTATTCGCAACAGGCTTTAGCTTCGGCGCCATGTTCACGAACTCTCTCGCCCAGACGTTCCAGCACCGCATCCGCGCTGTAGCTGTTTATGCAGTCGCCGACTTCAACATCTACATTCCGGCTAATGCTGGCAAGCCGATCGCATGGATGGACGTTCACGGCGTCGATGACGGTCTCTGCACCTACAGCAAGGTCGACGACGCTATTAACAGAATCCTCGCCAACAACGGCCCGAACGGTACAGACGCCCGAGGCGAAAAGGCTACCAAATGGAGCAGCGGCCCTCACGTCTGCTACGACTACAAGAACGTAGACCCGCGTTTCCCTGTCAAGCTCTGCACCTGGAAGGGTGGCCACCAGTGGACCGCAAATGACGACGGCAACTACCGTAACACTTGGGTTCCTGAAGAAGTCCACAAGTTCTTCGAACAGTTCTAAGTTTCCTACACACCTCCAACAACAGAAAGGTCCGCCTCAAAGGCGGACCTTTTTGCTATAAGTTTGCTCTCGCCAACACGGCTATATAAGTTTTTCGACTTTAGTGCAGAGGGCTTCGGCCTCTGCAGAAGTCGGCGCTTCGGCAATCACGCGAATAACCGGTTCCGTATTGCTGGCGCGCACATGTACCCAGGATTTTTCGTGACCGAGCCAGAGGCCATCGCGTTCATCCATGGTCCAGCCAGCAAATTCAGCCTTGACTTTCGGCAAGATGTCAGCCACCTTCTTGTCGCCGAGTTCAAACTTCTTCTTGGGCATCGCATAGGACGGATTTTCAGCCACGAACTTTTCAGGGCCACCATCGTGATGAGCCATCCAGCTGAGCACGAGTGCTGCAGCCACGAGACTGTCACGACCATAGTGGAGGGCCGGGAGAATCACACCGCCGTTGCCTTCACCACCGATAACGCAGCCCTTTTCAATCATCTGCAAGCTTACGTTGATTTCGCCGACCTTAGCGCGGCTAAATTCGCAGCCGTACTTTTCGGCGACATCCTGGTTCATGCGACTTGTGGACAAGTTAACACAAACGCTACCTTTCTTCTGGCTAAGAACTTCTTCGGTCGCAATGGCGAGCGTATATTCTTCACCGATACTTTGTCCTAAACCATCGACTAGGGCGCAGCGGTCCGCATCGGGGTCCACGGCGAATCCGACCGCACACCCGTTGTCCTTCACTGCCTTGCGGAGATCGCCCAGGTTTTCAGGAATCGGTTCCGCTCCGCGCGGGAAGGTTCCGTCGGGTTCGCAATGCACACGCACCACTTCGCAGCCGAGCTGCTCCAGAAGGCGCGGCACGATGTAGCTGCCCGCACCGTTCACTGCATCCACAGCCACCTTGAACTTCTTTGCACGAATGGCCTCGACATCCACGAACGGAATCTTGAGGGTTCCATCCACGTGAACGCCGTCGGCATCCTTCATGAACTCGTACTTGCCCATGCCGCGGTAATCGGGATACTGGAAGTTGTCGGCATCGGCCAATTCAAACAGCTTCTTGACATCGTCCGGTCCCAAGAACAGCCCCTTGTTGTTCAGGAACTTGAGGGCGTTCCATTCAAGCGGGTTGTGGCTTGCGGTAATGATGATGCCCGCATCGGCCTTCAGTTCAGTCGTGAGGATTTCGACCGACGGCGTCGTCGAAAGGCCGACCTCTACAACGTCTACGCCCGACAGACGACAGATGCCCGCGACAAACTGACTAATAGCGTCGCCCGTCGGTCGACTGTCGCGACCAATCACGACTCGCTTGGCCTTGGTAATCTGCAAAAAGGCACTCACATGGCTCTTCAGGACCTGGGGGGTAAGGGTATCACCCACGATTCCGCGGATACCCGAAATAGAACGCATCAGTTTAGACATAAAAATCTCCGTTTTACAAAAAATACAAAAAAATTATGTATAATTATTGCAAGAAGACATGAGAAACTCAGCTAGCTCCCCCAGATTTGGTACGGGTGGACCCGGCAGATTGGACATAAGGCGATGAACCCCTTATTTAACCTAGAAAGCATCTATGTTGCCAATATCATCGGCATCGTGCTGATAATCATCTTGATTATCTGTAATCTTTGGCGTCTGCAGAGCAAGACTTCTGCCAACAAGAACCTGGTCTTGATGATGTTCTTCGCGCTTACCAGTTGCATTGCCGACCCCATCTCGTACACCATGAAGGGCATCCCGGGCCTAATGCCCAAAATTGCGGTCTACGCGACTAGCACCTGGCTCTTTGCAGCAAACATGCTCGCCGTCCTTTGCTGGGTCCGCTTTTTAGGCTACTACCTGAACGGCTCCATTACCAGAAGGCACAAGATTGTCCTGAACGCCATCATCGTGGCGGGAGTCACGGTTCTTATAGTCAACCTATTCCACCCCATAGTCTTCTCTATCGACGAAAATAACCTTTACGAGCGAAAGGCCTTCTACTTTTTCTTTACGGCCATAGACTACCTGCTTGTCATCAACAGCCTGTTCACCTATTACAGGAGCAAGCAAAGAGGCGGCGTACTCAAGTTTTTCCCGATATGGGTGTACATCGTCCCGATTATTGTTGGCGGAATCATACAGTCGCTGTTTTACGGCATTTCCGTCATCCCCACAAGCATCGCCATTTCGATTGCAGGCATCCTTGCGAGCCTCCAAAACGAGATGATTTACCGCGATGCGCTGACAGGCGTCTTTAATCGGACCTACCTGGACTACCAGCTCAAGAAATTTGCCAAGCGCCCCAAATTGAAGATTACGGGAATCATGCTCGACCTGAACGATTTCAAGCGCATCAACGACGAACTGGGGCATTCCGTCGGTGACGAGGCCCTCATTGCCACCACGCGCATCCTGCAAAAAGGCGTGGGCAGCCTCGGAAGCGTCGTCCGTTATGCCGGAGACGAATTTATCTTGCTAATCAACACCCAGGACGATGAGCAAATCAAAGCCCGTATCGAGAAGATCCTGTACCTTTTCGAAAAATACAATGCAGACAACGAAAAGAAATACACCCTGTCTGCCTCTATCGGTTACCACAAGCTAGACCTGAAAAACGAAAATATCGACACTTTCATCAATACAATCGATTCCCGCATGTACGAAAACAAGAAGGCCTTTTACGCAACCCACAAGGTCATGGACCGCAGAAAGCGTTAAAAAAACGCGATATATCACACAAAAACGATAATTTATATAAAAAATTTCTTTTTTTGTAAAAAGTGATTATATTATGGAAGGGATTGATTATGGAAAGCACTTTTGAACTGACAACTGTTTATGTGAGTAACATATTCGGCATCGTTCTCATCGGTGTCCTGTTGGCAGGTAATATATGGAGATTCCGCGAGAAAGGTGCGGAAAACGCTTTCCTGCAGTTAATCCTCTTTTTCGCATTTTGCGGATGCATTTTTGACCCCATCGCCTACACCGCCGACGGAAAGCCGGGTGCCATGGCCAGGGTCATCGTTTACGGGAGCAACGCACTCCTGTACCTGGCCGACATGTTCGGTACATTCTTCTGGCTGCTGTTCCTGGCAGAGCACCTGAACGCAAGGTTCTCCATCGTCCACCGATACATCCTGGGGGCGGCACTCATCACGGGAACGACCATGATTATCCTAAACAACTTCGTTCCCTTCATTTTCGATGTTTCCTACAGCAACGTCTACGAGCGCAGATTCGGTTACTGGTTCTACCTGGCAATCGACTACGGTTTCCTTGTCGACAGCCTGATTCTCTACTTTATATGCAAGCGGAAGGGAGGCATATTCAAGTCCTTCCCCGTCTGGGTCTACTTTATACCGCTCCTTATCGGCACGGCCATCCAGTCCCTCTTTTACGGGATTTCCGCCATTTCGGCAAGTATCGCCGTTTCCATCGCAGGCGTCTTCGCCACCCTGCAGAGCGAGCGCGTTTTCAGGGACAAGCTGACGGGAGTCTTTAACTACACCTACCTGGACTACCTTGGTCGCGAGTACGCCAAGAAGAAAGACCTGCAAGTGACCGGAATCCTTGTGGACATCAACTCGTTCAAGACCATCAACCAGAACTACGGGCACGCCACGGGCAACAAGGTGCTGATCAAGATGGCAAAGATCCTAAACCGCTCCATCGGGGAACTCGGCGTCATTGTCCGCTATTCCGGCGACGAATACATCGCATTCGTCAACACTCAGAACGAGATGGCCATCAGCATGTGCATCACGCGCATCAGGTCCGGGTTGTCGGAAGCGAACAACTTCAACAGTTCGTACAAGCTATCCGTCTGCATCTGTAGCCAAAGCTACGACACGAGCAAGCCGATGAACGAATTCATCGACAGCATTTCTCGATCCATGATGGAAGAAAAATCGAACTTCTACGCGCAATCGCAACTCAACAAACGACTGCAACAATAAGGCGGGGAGCCGAGGCTCATTCAGGAGCGTGCAAGCACGCTCCACCATTGTAATCTCACTTCGTGAGATTACCAAATGCTAGGCTCGGTCATGACCATGCAAGCATGGTCGCGACTCTCACCTTACGCATTTGTCCCCGAGGCTCATTCAGGAGCGTGCAAGCACGCTCCACCATTCGCCACTGACTCTTTCTTGGACGACGGTCAGGCCGATTTCTTCGAACCAGCGAAGAACATAATCCTTTTCGGTTTCAAGCTGGCCGCTAATGACAAGTTCGCCGCCCTTCACAAGCAGGTCCTCGATGTCGTCACGCAGGGGCCACAGCTCGCTCCTGATCATGTTGCAGAGGATCACATCGAACTTCGCCCCGTCCCTGAACGCATCCAGGAATCCCAGTACGCAGTCGCTTTCACCGAAGCCGTTGCGTTCAAAGTTTTCGGCAATGCAGGGAATCGTCAGCGGGTCAATTTCAGTACCCACCGCAAGGCGTGCCCCCAGACGGCGGGCATACATCGCCAGGATTCCCGTACCCGTACCGATGTCAAGCACAGTCTTCCCCTTGAAATCTACCGACTCCATCAGGGTCGCGCAGCTGCTCGTGGTATCATGTTCACCTGTACCGAAGGCTGTTTTCGCCTCGAGCTCGAGGACGACCGCGGCTGGGTCGTCAGGAGTAAATTCTACCCAAGGGGGGCGAACCCACAGATGCGGAGACACGGAAACTGGCTGGGCACGGTCGCGCCACCACTTGTCCCAATCCTTCGCGGGTTCGTCGCTGAGCACAAAATGATACTGCGGGAACTCGCCCACGATGCGGTCTCTTTCAGCCTTGTCTCCCGTATAGAAGCAGAAATCCGTCCGGCCTTCCGCTTTCGGGTCCAGTTCTTCGAGAGTCGCCACGCCCGCCTCGAAAAGCAGGTAGCTTGCGAGTTCATATTCTTCGGCGGGGCAATATCCCTCGGCCTTGTACCAAGTATCTATTTTCTGCATGGTCAAAATTTAAAAAGAAAGAGGCCCGGCGCTCCAAACCGGACCTCTTTTTTACCAAGCGTAAACACCTCAAATCGCTTGGTTTTCCTAACCATACCCTAGCATTTTTTCCTTCTTGTAAATTAAGATATACAAGAAAAAGTGAAAAAGCTCACTTTTTTTTCAAATCCATAGTCCAAAGTGGAACATTACGAATTGGAAAAAGCCACAAAAGGGCTCTTTCTACGTATATTTTGCGTAAAATGACCGTTTTTCGCCCTTTGTTCATACATCAATACCCCGACTGGACCCGATTCCGGTACAATTCCCAGAGTGTCATGGATGCCCTCGGACAGACGCGCCTGCAGGAAGGGCGACTCATCGGAGTCGCGAACTTGGTCAACGACAACGACGAGGAAATGCAAATGCTCGCCCAGGACATCGCGGCAAGCTACGCCCTAGACGACAAGATTCTCGACCCTCAAAAGGTCAAGGCCGAAATCGCCAAAAAGAATAACGCGAGCGACGACATCCGAAACATGGTCGGTGCTCTGCAAAACGCCAAGCAGCCATTGACTGCAGAAAGGCTCTTTGCGTGGCACGCCGCCATTGGCCAGAACAAAGTAAAGAAATTTAGGACAAAGGAAAGTACCGTCGGTTCCTTTACGGGAATAAGTGCCGAACGCATTCCGCTAGAAATGGAACGATTTATTGACTGGTTCGAAAACGCAACGACGGACGGAGCCATCAAGGCCGCCGTCGCCCATTTCTGGTTCCTGACCATCCGCCCCTTCGAAGACGGCAACGGACGCATAGCACGCGCCCTCACGACCATGCTCCTCGCCCGCAGCGAAAACACGGGCCATTGCCTATTCGCGCTATGCCCCCAGATTCTAGAAGTGCGTGATGAATACTTCAACCAACTGCTCCGGGCACAGTCCGGAAACGGCGACCTGACCGAATGGATTCTGTGGTTCCTGCAAATCATGAGGCGTTCCATCGAAGCGCGCGAAAAAGATATCGCAGACGCTCTCAAGACAATCCAGTTCAACCAGAAAAATAAGGACGTCGCCTTGAGCGAGCGCGAACGTAAAATCGTAAACGCTGCCTGGGAGGGAACGCTGCCCGCCGCATTCTCGGTTAAAGAAGCGGCAGCCCTTACGGGAACAAGCCACGACTCCGCCCTTCGCGACATCCAGTCGCTGATCCAGAAGGGAATCGTCCGAGCCGAAAGCAAAGGCGGACGAAGTCAAAAATACAGCCTCGCCTAGAGTTAAGAAACGCCCCGGCCAAAGCCAGGGCGTTCTTTGCATGGGGTGTGGAGTTTCTTAGCGCACGTTGATGCGGAATGTCTTGCCGGTCTTGGAGCGCACCAGGTAAGTGCCGGAGCGGTTCACGGCAGCAGCCGTTTTCGCCTGCAGGTCTTCGATACCTTGGGTCGTAAACTTTGCCACGAGGCGGCCCTGCATGTCGAATACGGTGTAATTTCTTGCCGCATACGAGTCAGGAGTCCTGAAGACGAGCGGCTTTACCGCGTCTGTACCCTTAGGATCCT
>CAMJHM010000098.1 GCA_946405515.1 uncultured Fibrobacter sp.
CGCCCGGCAACCGCCTCCATCACCACGCACCTCGACGGCTACGAATGGGGCGACGACCTTTACATGTCTACGCATTGGGCAACCAAGGTCTTCGGTTCGCCGATGAACATCTACGAAGTCCACGCAGGCTCCTGGCGCCGCGACCCCGCGAATCCGGACCGTTTCTTGAACTGGGACGAACTTGCCGAAACCTTGATTCCGTACCTTAAGGAAATGGGCTACACCCACGTGGAATTCTTGCCGCTCGCCGAACACCCGCTCGACGAATCCTGGGGCTACCAGGTGACGGGCTACTATTCCCCCACCAGCCGCTACGGCACCCCCGACCAGTTCAGGCATTTCGTGGACCTGTGCCACCAGGCCGAAATCGGCGTGATTCTCGACTGGGTCCCCGCGCACTTCCCCAAGGACGCGCATGCACTCGGCCGCTTTGACGGCACCGCCTGCTACGAGCACGCCGACCCGCGCCAGGGCGAGCACCCGCACTGGGGCACCTACATCTTCAACCTCGGCCGCAACGAAGTCAAGAACTTCCTCATCGCGAACGCGATGTACTGGCTCAAGGAATTCCACTGCGACGGCCTCCGCGTAGACGCGGTCGCCTCCATGCTCTACCTCGACTACGGCAAGGGCCCCGGCCAGTGGGTCCCGAACAAAGACGGCGGCAACATCAACTACGATACCATCGAGTTCCTGAAGCACCTGAACAGCATCATGGGCCGCCTCACGCCACACGCCATCCTCATTGCCGAGGAATCCACGAGTTTCCCCTCCATCACGCGCCCGCCGGAGCAGGGCGGCCTCGGCTTCCACTACAAGTGGAACATGGGCTGGATGAACGACTTCCTGAGCTACATCGAACACGAACCCGTCCACCGCAAGTACCACCACAACCAGCTCACCTTCAGCATGGTTTACGCCTACAGCGAAAACTTCATCCAAGTGTTCAGCCACGACGAAGTGGTGCACGGCAAGGGTTCCATGCTGGGCAAGATGCCCGGCGACAACTGGCAGAAGTTCGCGAACCTCCGCCTCACCTACGCGTTCCAGTACGCGCACCCGGGCAAGAAGCTTAATTTCATGGGCAACGAGTTCGGGCAGTTCCGCGAATGGAACGAGAAGCAGTCGCTCGACTGGCACCTGGTCAGCTGGGACAGCCACGGAAAACTTTTGCAGATGATGAAGGTGCTGAACCACCTGTACAAGGAGAACGCGCCCTTCTGGGAAATCGACCACTACTACACCGGTTTCGAGTGGATCTGGTGCGACGACGCCGACAACTCCATTGTTTCGTTTGTCCGTAAAGACGACCACGGGAACCAAATCTTGTGCGTATTCAACTTCACGCCAGTGGTCCGCTACAATTACCGCCTGGGCGCACCCACGCGCGGCAAGTGGAAGGAAATCTTCAACACAGATTCCGAAATGTTCGGAGGTTCTAACGTCGGCAACTTCGGCGAAGTCTGGACGCAAGATGTGCCCTGGCAGAACCGCGATTGCAGCCTGAACATCAAGCTCCCGCCGCTCGCAGCCGTATTCTTCAGGCTGGAAAGATAAACAGCGGCCACCAATCATTGATAAAAAAGTTCCCGCAAGCGGGAACTTTTTTAATAAGCAGAAAAACTACTTATTGAATTGGCGAATATCCATGTGGTTTTTGTCGCGCACGATTACATGGTACATTCCCGGAGCCAAGGAGCGCACATCCATCGTCGCGCCGTGCGCAACAAACTGCCGCATCACTTCGCGACCTTGCAAGTCAAGGATTCGGACAGAAGCGCCATTCTTGAAAGCACTTCCTATTTCCACAAACAAATGACCACTGACATAATGGGCCGTAGTCCCGTACACATTCGCTATCGAGCTGAGCACAGGAATTGCCGACTTGCCCGAATCAGCCACCGATGTATCTTTCTTCGTAGAATCTTTCTTGACCGGATCCTTCTCCGTAGAATCCTTCTTGGCAGGTTCGGTCTTCGTGGAATCTTTCTTCGTGGTATCCTTTTTCGTAGTATCCTTGACGGTCGTGTCCGCTGGCACGGGGTCCTTCTGGACCGTATCCTTTTCAGGAATTTCTTCGTCGGGCTTGAGCAAGCGCCACATCTGGTACCAGCGCCAGTCATCTTCCCAGCTCTGCACCACGCGTTCGGCATCAGTCGTCGCGCGCAGGTACATATCGCTGTGCTGCATTTTCATTCGCACCACGGAACCCTCGTAGCCGGACTGCTTTTGCATCGAGACTTTCTGGTGGGCACCGCCGTTCCACTTGTACAGGCTCATCGTGTGGCCCGCCTCCTTCGATTCGTCCGGAGTGTCAAGGGAGAGGTCGCCAAAATTGATGCGGTAGGCCGAACCCGAGAGCGGCGTAATCGTTGCAATCGCATTGTCGCCCTTGCAGTCGCCCAGTGCAAGCTTGTCTTCACTGGTCCGGACCATACACGTACCGAAGTTCATCGACATGATGCGCACGGTATCGGGCTTCGCGGGCTTAGCCTGCCATACGCGCACCCAGTCCGCTTCGAAATACGCAGGTTTGTCCGCGGTAATTTCAATGTCATCGCCCGCCCAGCCACCAATGGCGAGGTTCACGATGATATACTGCGCCGAGAGCTGCTTGATTTCGGTCGGACGGTTGTAACTGGCAAACTTCTTGTCATCGAAATAGAAACTGAGCGTCGACTCATCCCATTCCACGGCGTAATTGTGGAAGCCGGCAGAACGGTCCGTATTGTCGTCCTTGTGCCCACCGAAGGATGCCTCGTGGTCCCACGCCGAACCATGGCTGCTGTACCAGCTCGGGTCCGTGTAATGCAGGTAGTAATGGTGCTGCTTACGCGAAGCCGGAATTTCAAGGATGTCAATTTCCGGAGGCCAACCGTCCTGCAAAGTCCAGAAGGCAGGCCACGTACCCTTCTGCCACGGAGCCTTGAAACGCCCTTCGATATAGCCGTACTTCACCTCAAAGTGGTTCTTGGTATCGATTGCGCCCGAAGTGTAGTCGACCGGAATTTCCTTGTTGTTGAACTTCGCCTTGGCCCTGTCTCCCGTAGCCTTGGGATGCTTTTTCTTTTCGCCCTTCAGCTTGAGCGTACCGTCGGAAACGATCACGTTCTCCTCGGCGCAGTAGGCGCGGTGGTTATGCGTGGGGCCCCAGTTGTACGTGGGGTTCCACTTGGTCTTATCGAGCGAAGTCCCGTCAAAGTTGTCTTCAAAAACAAGTTCCCAGCCGCTAAAATTCGACGGCGGATCCGCAAAAGAAGCACCTGCGGCCAAGATTGTCAACAACGTTACATTTAAAAATTTCATATCAAATATTCCTCATCCAACTCCACAAAGCGGCAGCCCTCATAGCTCAAGGCTCACCGCTCACACCTATTATTCCTTCACGCAGCGAACCGACAATCCGTCAATCTTTTTCACCGTGTTAATGACGATGTTATCGTTGCTGCAATCCAAGCTCATCTGGAAAGCCAATGTATCCGCAGCGCCGTCCTCCGCTTGAGTCGAAGACCACATGAGCGCAGAGCATCCGTGGAACGAGAACCCGTCCTGGACCTTGGCGAAGAATCTCTTGCCGGCAGGCAACGCCGTAAAGCCGAAGTCATCTGTACCGCTGCCATCGTTTTCCCAACCGCTTATAGACTTGAGTTTGCTAGAGCCAGTCCAAAGAATCTCGTTCACAGAATCCGCACCGACTGCAGTCAACAGAGCCCTCCAGTCTTCGTTCGTCGGCAAGCGCCAACCTTCGGGGCAAATTCTCTGCGCCACTTTCCACGTGTAGAGGCGGCCAGCCGATTCGCAGTTCTCGGGCTCATCCCAGTAGCACCAGTCATTCTTGACAGAGCTCGCCGCCCCTTCGATGTCGAAGTAGTTCAGGTTCTCTGCCATCCAGGTCTTGCCACCGATGGTCGTGGTCTTATAAACCATCCCGTCACGCGGGTCCGTCATCTCTCCATAGGCGAAGTCGGGATTATCGTGCGTTCCCCTGGGGTCGTAGAAATGCCACACGCCCACGCTATCGGGATCATGGCGGGCCGTATCGATACCGTTAATGCCGTCGGGGAAAAGGATGGCGAGAATAGAATCCAAAGAAGCAGAAGACTCGACGTCGGAAGAAGATTCCGGTTCACCGACAAGCGCCGCTTTGCTAGAAAGGGCCTCTGTGCTCAGAGCCTCAGGTTCACTCGAGGAAACTCCTTCACTAAAAATTTCTTCGCTAGAAGAAGATAACGCACCCTGCGATTCAAGAGCCCCATTCACGTCTGGAGTTTTTTCGTCCGGAGCCTGCAAGCGAGAAGGCTGCGCAGCCACGACATCCGCACCATCCAATGCGCCAAGTTCGTTGCCCGAACCAGCAGGACTACTATCATCACTGCTGCAAGCCGAAAACACGGCAACAAGCAGCGCCGAAACAGCAAGAGAATGTATTTTCTTTAACGTCATAACCGACTCCACATTTCTTTACCAATCTATGTTTTTCCAACGAAAAATGCAATAGACAAGGTAACGGCAAAACCGTCAACATCCCATAATTTAAGGCACATTCACGGGTGTGAAGTGATTACAGCGCAACGAATCAACGGCGAGTGGCGCGAGGGAGTTCAGAAGCGTGTTTTTCTTGCCAAATGGCTTCGAGCTGAGCGCGTTCGGCCTCGGTGGCCCAATCAGAATCCGGGAATTCCTGCACGATGATGCGATAACGGTTCACCGCTGAATGGAAGTCGCGGAGTTCACGGTAGATATTGCCCATCTGCAACATCGCGAAATAGCGTTCCTCGGGTTCGAGTTCCGTATCCAAAAGTTGCTTGTACATTTGCAGAGCAGGTTCCAAGTTGCCCGACTTGAAAAGCATGTTCGCCACTTCGATTGTAGGGCCATCATCCGATACTGGAGCAGCCTTCTTCTTCGGAGCCTTTTCCTTGGGTTCCTTTTCCACCTTGGCTTCCACCTTTTCTTGCACGGGAGCCGCAGGCTTTTCGGCCTCGGGCTTGGCTTCGACAGCATCGCCGCGCAATTCGGCAAGGCGGCTTTCGGCAGTAGCGCGGAACACCGCACTCGGCGCAGCCTTTTTCAGATAAGCTTCCAAATACCTCTTTTCGAGTTCCTTACGTTTACTTTTTTCGTAAACGAGAGCGAGGAAGTAATTGGCATCGTTGCCGCGTTCCTTAAAGGTAAGCCCCTTTTTCAGGTTGTACTCGGCCTTGTCGTATTCGCCCAGTTCAAAGCGAGTCAGACCGGCATAGAAATACGCACCCGGGTCACCAGGACGCTTGGCCAAAATTTCTCTCCAGACAGGAACAACTTCCTTGTACTTGCCCTCATCGAACAAAGCCTTACCCTTTTCGAACAACTCATCGACGCTAGACTTCGCAGGAACCGCGGGTTCCTCCGGTTCGGCCTTGACTTCCTTTACCGGTTCCTGCTTAACCTTTGCAGGCTGCGGAACTGGTTCCTCAACTGGCGCCTCCACCCTTCTCTCGGCGACCTTCACAGGCTCCGTCTTGGGCTCTTCCCTCACCGGTTCGTTTTTCACTTCCGGTTCGGCAGCAGCCTCTGCCACGGGATTGTTTTTCGGATCCTTCGCGCGTTCGGCTTCGGCCTTGGGTTTCTGGCCCAGCGCTTCGTAGACCTTGGCAGCACCTTCGTAGGCCTCGCTCATCGAGGGATTGTAGCGGTAAGCCAAACGGAAATTGGCAAGAGCACCACTGTAGTCCTTCATCTTCATGCGGACCTGGGCGGCCAGATAATACGCTTCGGAATTTCTAGGATCGTCGGCCAGGATGGAGCGGTATTCTCCGAGGGCCTTTTCATATTCGCCCTTCGCCTCGAAGCGGGCTCCCTGTTCTACACGCGGGTCGGCAGCAAAAGACGAAGAAAAACCAATCAGTACAGCAAAAGTAAGTATGGAAGCTGATGCGAAAAAACTCTTAACCATGTTCTTCAATTTAGAAAAATAGGCCAAATGCAGGGGAAAAGCCCCGACAAGGAACCGCAAAATGGTCAAAAGACGCCTTTATTACGACAAATGGCACCGAAACAGCAGAAAAGCCATCGTTTCATTATGAAATGCGCCCAAAACGACAGTTTCATTTTGAAACAATTTATCATCCTTTCAAGCCCAAAAATCTCGAAAAATGCGCAATTCGCCATGACAATTAAAGCAAAAACCCTGCCAAACCCCGAAAACAGGGAAAAAACCAAGCAAAAAGCCAATTTGGCACGGAATTTGCTTCAAGGGGGTCGAGTCAATAATAGCCCTCTATGGGCAAAAAAATTTAACAATGGGCGAAACAAAGGACGCCCGCAAAAATGAGGTAAAATAAAATGATCAAGCCTTTAGCAGATCGAATCGTTGTCAAACCGGCCGAAGCCGAACAGAAGACCTCCTCGGGTCTCTTCATTCCGGATAACGCCAAGGAAAAGCCCATGCAGGGCAAGGTCGTGGCCGTGGGCCCGGGCCGCAAGAACGACAAGGGTGAACTCGTCGCTATGGAAGTCAAGGTCGGGGACGAAGTGTTGTACGGCAAGTACAGCGGCACCGAAGTCACCGTCGACGGCGAAACCTACCTCATCGTGAAGGAATCGGACGTTATCGCTACTCTTTAGACGAGAGAACGGTTCTTCGAACCTACAGACGAGAGACGAGAGATTTTAACAATCGCGCATTCGCGCTAAAAAGTTTTAAATAGAAAAAAGGAAAAAACAAAATGGCAAAGCAACTCAAGTTTGATGTGGCGGCTCGCGAATCCCTCATGAAGGGCGTGGACAAGCTCGCCAACGCAGTCAAGGTAACTCTCGGCCCCAAGGGCCGCAACGTGATGATCGCCCGCTCCTTCGGTGCCCCGAACGTGACCAAGGACGGCGTGACGGTCGCCAAGGAAGTGGAACTGGAAGACGCCTACGAAAATCTCGGCGCCCAGATGGCCAAGGAAGTCGCCAACAAGACTTCTGATGCCGCCGGTGACGGTACCACCACCGCTACGGTGCTGGCCCAGGCCATCACCCGCGAAGGCCTCAAGAACGTGGCCGCCGGTGCAAACCCGATGGACATCAAGCGCGGTATGGACGCTGCGGTTGACGCCGTCATCAAGGAAATCGGCAAGATGGCCGTGAAGATCAACGGCAAGGAACACATTGCCCAGGTCGCAACGATTTCTGCTAACAACGACCCGGAAATTGGTGAACTCCTCGCCAACGCTATGGAAAAGGTCGGTAACGACGGTGTGATCACCATCGAAGAATCCAAGACCGCTGAAACCATCCTCGACGTTGTCGAAGGTATGCAGTTCGACCGCGGCTACCTCTCTCCGTACTTCGTCACGAACACGGACAGCATGGAAGTCGCTCTCGAAAATCCGTTCATCTTGCTGTACGACAAGAAGATTTCTACCATGAAGGATTTGCTCCCGATGCTCGAACACGTTGCAAAGCAGGGCAAGTCTCTCCTCATCATCGCCGAAGACGTCGATGGCGAAGCTCTCGCAACGCTCGTTGTGAACAAGATGCGTGGCACCCTGAAGGTCGCCGCCGTCAAGGCCCCGGGCTTCGGTGACCGTCGCAAGGCCATGCTCGAAGACATCGCTATCCTCACTGGCGGTATGCTGGTTTCCGAAGACACGGGCGCTAAGCTCGAAGACGCTCCGGTCACCGTCCTTGGCCAGGCCAAGTCCATCACCATCACGAAGGACAACACCACGATCGTGGAAGGTGCCGGTGATGCAGCCTCCATCAAGGGCCGTATCGCTCAGATCAAGAAGCAGATCGAAGCCACCACGAGCGACTACGACCGCGAAAAGCTCCAGGAACGCCTGGCCAAGCTTGCCGGCGGCGTTGCCGTGATCAAGGTCGGTGCTGCTACCGAAGTCGAAATGAAGGAAAAGAAGGACCGCGTCGACGACGCCATGCACGCAACCCGCGCTGCCGTCGAAGAAGGTATCGTTCCGGGTGGTGGCGTTGCCCTCATCCGTGCCGAGAAGGCCATTGACGCTCTCAAGTTCGACAACGCCGACCAGAAGACTGGTGCTGCCATCATCCGCCGCGCTATCGAAGAACCGCTCCGCCAGATTGTCCAGAACGCTGGCCTCGAAGGCTCCGTGGTCGTGAACAAGGTCAAGGAAGGCAAGGACGCCTTCGGTTACAACGCGAAGACCGACACCTACGAAGACCTCATCAAGGCTGGCGTTATCGACCCGGCTAAGGTGACCCGCACGG
>CAMJHM010000099.1 GCA_946405515.1 uncultured Fibrobacter sp.
AACTCGCCGCAATGAACGTGGTCATCAAGGACTCCAAGGAAGGCACGACTTGGGAGATAAGGGGTTAGGATCTAGGATCTAGAGATTAGGATCTAGGGGCTAGAGTCTGTCTTTCTTAATTTGAACCTATATAAAAAAAGATGGGGCCTTGAATCGGGCCTCATCTTTTTTGCCTTTAGAAAGATTTGAAAGACTTAATGGAGGGAAGGATTATTCTTCTTCTTCTTCTTCCTCTTCATCATCCTCTTCTTCTTCCTCCTCTTCTTCTTCCTCTTCTTCAGGATCTTCGTCCTTGATTTCGGGGACTTCCCAAGTGACGGCCTTTGCCTTAGCCACGCTCGGTTCGCCGGCTCCGTTGAACGGGAGGACGATGAACGAGACCTTGGTCACCGTGGTGTCGCTGAGGAATGTGAGCGAGCTTATGTTACGGGTGAGGGAAGTGTCGGCAACTTCTGCAAAGTAGATGAAGTCGTCCATGACGTTTGTCTTGTAATAGATGTTGTAGCCAGTAACGTCCTTAGTGTTGGCACTCCATGTGAGTTTCAGCCTGCCATATACTTGGAAATTGTAGCTGGCGGGATAATCTTCTTCGTAGAAGGATTCGTCCAGCTTGACCTTGAAGTTGGACACATGCTTCGGAATAGCAACGGAACCGACCGAGAAGCTCTTGCTAACAGTGATGCGGACGCCGTCCTTGCTGTACACTTCGCCTTCGACGGTGTAGGAGTCTCCGTGGCTCCAGCTTTCAGAAAGCGGGGCGATGGTGATGGTCTTCTTGTCCTTGCTCAGGGTTGCGGTCGACAGAACCTTGGAGCCGTTCTTCTTCACAGTCCAGAAGCCATCGATAGAGTCCTTGTCCAGTTCGGTGGAGAAACCGAATTCGAGGTCCGTGGAGTCATCGATTGCGTCAAGGTTGGAATTGAGGAGCTTCGGAATTTCACCGTCGGCAACCATGGTGATTTCGTCCATGTTCTTGATAGAACCGGCGCGAGAGCCGCTTGCGCTTACGTAGCCTGCAGAGCGGTAGTATTTCGAATCGATCTTGGATTGCAGAACGTCGACTTGGAAGTTGACCAGTTCAGCAACATTGGTGAATTCGTATTCACCCTTGTCGTTTGTGGTTGCAAAGACTTCGGACGGGTAAATGATGAACGACGGTTCATCAGCAACTGCACGGCTTTCGCTCTTCATCAAGCCGCTGAGGTCTGTATCGTCGTCTTTGGTGGCGGCCTGTGTGGAACCTGCATAGGAGAGGACGACCTTGACCTTTTCTGCCGGGATGAGGTTGCCCGTCGTGCGGTCGCGGTAGTAGACCTTACCCTTGACGGTCACATCGGCCTTGTACAGGGGAACAGTGAGAACAACATCCGGCACACGGGACACGTCGTTGGCACCCATTTCTACGACAGAAACAGTGGCGCGGGTCGTCGAGAATCCCTGCTTAGAAATGTCAAAGACGTATGTTCCGATGTCGTTTTTGTTATAAACTGCGAAACCTTCTGCGTCGGTATAGCGAGATTCTTTGTCAAACTGAGCCTTGACCTTTGCCGAATCAATGGCTTCTTTAGAACTTCCGTCAAGTACGGAAACGGTGATTTTTGCCTTGGCCTTGGCCTCGTCAAAAGAGTTGACGACGGTGTTATCGGTACAGCCGACCACCAGTGCGAGGGCGGATGCAGACAGGAGGAGTTGTTTTTTCATGTTTACCTTGCCTTTTATTGGTCAAACAGATGTTACAAATATATGACTGAAAAATAGTTTTTTTTTTTGAAAAAGGGCCGTCCCCTCTGCCATGCCCCCTTTTTTGCCCATTTTTCCGTTGTAATTTCCCCTTTTTTCTACATTCTGCGCTATGAAGGTCAAGCAATTCGTTTTTAATCCCTTCGGAGTAAATGCCTACGTATTGAGTAATGATACGGGGGATTCCATATTGATAGACCCCAGTGCGAGCAATGAACGGGAACGTTCTGCCCTGGCAACTTATATACAGGGGGCTGGCCTCAAGGTATGTCGCGTTCTGAACACTCACCTGCATTTGGACCATGTCCTCGGCAATGCGTTCGTGGAGCGTACTTATGGAGTCAAGGCCGAGGCTCACGAAGCCGATGCATTCTTACTGGACCTGCAGAGGGAACAGGGTGCCATGTTCGGTTTGCCTTTCGACGACCTGGCTCCAGGGCTGGGCGGTTTCCTTTCTGATGGCGATATTGTCGAGGTTCCCGGAATCAAGCTGCGCGTACTCCATGTGGCGGGGCATTCTCCCGGGGGGCTTGCTTTTTACTGCGAAAATACGGGCAGCGAAGTCAATGATGAGGAAAATGCGCCGGCATTGTTCTCGGGCGACATCCTTTTTGCCGGCAGTATCGGGCGTTCGGACCTTTTTGGTGGCGATGGCAATGCTTTGGTGAATGGAATCAAGTCAAAGATTCTGACGCTTCCTGGAAATACCGTCGTTCTCCCGGGGCACGGGCCGCTAACGACCGTTGCGGATGAAAAACTATGGTTCTAACCCGTAGAATAGAATGGATTGACGAATTCAAGGGATTCGTGCTGTTGCTCGTGTGCCTTTACCATGTGGAGCAGTCATTCCCTTGTGCATCGATGGGAATGCTCCATCTGAGCGCTCTCCGCATGTCCGCGTTCTTCTTCATTTCGGGAGTGTTGTTCAGTACTCGTCGTTTCAACAATTTCAAGAGCTATTTTGTCCACAAGACCCATGTGCTCTTTTTGCCGTATGTTGCTTTGTCTCTGCTGTTCTTGCTGCTGGATCCGGTTATCTACAACTTTGACTTGTTCCCGAAGGCTCCCCGCATGACCGTTATGAACGTCCACCCGGTAATTACGGGGGTCAAGGACTATGTCGGCTGGAACTTTGCCAAGATTTTCGTGGCCGGGAAATCTTCGATTGGTTCAGGCCCGCTCTGGTTCGTGTTTACGCTTTATTCCGTGAGTTTGCTCTTTTACCTTGTGCAGCGGGTCTCGAGCAAAGCGGGGAAGGTGTCATCGTTTGCCGTGGCCGTGTTTGCTTTGGTGAGCCTAGTTTCCGGATGGCTGATGTTCAAGAACCACGTCCGGCTCCCGTTGGGGATTGAACGCGATTTGACCGTGATGTTCTTCTTTGCCTGTGGTTGGTTGTGTAAACCCGCAATAAAGAAGGCCGGGGAATTGCATGGTGCTGTCGTCGCTGCGGTTGCCGTCGTTAGCCTAGCTCTATATGCTTATTTCGAAGTCCCCGACCCAAATTTCAGTATAATGAATAATGTGCTTGGGAAAAGTTTTCTCGTTTTTCTGGCTAGTTCCGTTTTCGGGATTGTTGGGCTTGTGGCGGTTTTCCTGTTAGCAAGTCGAATCCCGAAAGTGGCGCCTGTCCGCATTTTCAAGGGAATACTCCGCAACATCTCGCGGAACGCGCTTGTCATTCTTGCAGTCCATTGGTGGGTGCTGCTCGTAATGCGCCTTTTGTTCCGGCCAGAAATCAATAAGCCGGGTATTGCCTACCTTTCCATCGGGTTTGTGGCATTGGTCGTCATCGCGGCTATACCGCTGTTCCGCTGCAAACTGTATAAGTTGCTGGGCAAGGAACGAGTCAGCGTCAAGGAAAGCTTGAGCCTTAAATAAGGCTTGGTGCTCCTGCTAAATTACAAGTAGACTTTGACAGGCCGAGTGATTTCGGCTTGTTCTTTTTTCTTGGGAACGTAGATCTTTATGGCGTACACGTTCTGTTCCGTTTCAGCGACAATATCGCCTTCTTGCAAGTCTTCGTAGATGTCAATTTCAATTTCCACGCCGTCGCGGGCGATGCAGCGGATGGAGTGTGCCGAAAGTTCCTCGCGCAGGAGCGGGACGTCGACGACTTTCTTGTAGGTTCCGTGATGCGTTGTTCCAAGGATTCTATTGCAAAACATGGAGAAAATATAAAAAATGCTAGACGGGGTTAGGGGGTGCCGGAGTTGGGGTAAACACGGATGTAATCGATGAGCATTTCGTTCGGGAACTGCGAGTCGTCTATTTCAAATCCGGGCCAGTTTCCACCTACAGCGACGTTCAACAAGAAAAATTGCGGCTTATGGAATGCTTCGGTTCCACCGGCGTTGTCTTCGATAGACATTTCGTGGTACTTGAAGTCATCAACATACATGGCGATGAGTTTTTCGTCCCAAGTGAGTTTGTACGTGTGGAACTGCGTGATGTCCAGTTCCTTTTTTGCGCCATGGAAATCGCTTGTGTTGTTGCCGTAGCTGGCGTGCTGCCCTTCGTATTGCCAGTGGTGGGTGCCGTAGACAATGCTCTCGTCGTTGATGGATTCGATGATATCGATTTCGCCGCAGGCGGGCCAACTCACTTTATCGATGTTTTCTCCGAGCATCCAGAAGGCGGGCCAGATCCCTTTGCCTATGGGGAGCGCAATGCGGGCCTCGACTGTGCCGTAGGTGAATGTGAACTTGCCCTTGGTAATCATGCGCGCCGAAGTGTAGCCGGAGCCTTCGTAATCTTCTTTGTTGGCGCGGATGTGGAGGATGCCGTCTTGCACGTAGGCGTTTTCTTTGCGCCCGGTGTAGTATTCCTTTTCGTTGTTGCCCCAGCCGCTACTGCCCGTACCGATTTCGAATGTCCACTTGGAAGTGTCGATGACTGTTCCGTCGAACTCGTCGTTCCAGAGGTGAGGCGATTCGCTTGAACTGCCTGGGATGGCGGAAGAACTGCTCGGAACGGCTAAGGAGCTGGAAGAGGAAACCGCCGTTGAATCGTCATGGTGGCCTTGATCCGCCTTCGCACTACTGGAAGATTCCTGCGCGAAGATGCTGCTGGAAAGGGTGTCGTTGCGAGGAGCCGAGGACAGAGCCTGCTGAGAACTAGATAAAGTGGAATCCGTCTCTTTAAAACTAGAGGATTCGATGACGTCAGTGGATGAACTGCTTGAGTCAACGACTTCGATGGGCTCTTCGCAGATAGTTTCACTGTCTCCGCAAGCAACAAGAACTCCTGCGACGGCAAATGCCGTGGCCAATTTCGCCATGAAAAATGCGGAAGTGTGCGGAGACTTCTTGTTGCGCATGGGAGCCTCTTAATCTACGGGGGCTTCGGGCGGGACTCTCGCAATCACGCCGACGGTCGCGCGGGTCGCCTTCACCAGGTCGGCGGGGGCCACTTTCAGTTGCAAGCCGCGTTCTCCGGCACTCACGTAGATGAACGGGAACTGCATCGCCGTCTCGTGAATGAATATGGGGAAGTTCTTCTTGAGACCGAGCGGGCTGCAACCGCCGCGGATGTAGCCGGTAAGCGGCGTCAAGTCCTTGAGCGGGACGGTGTCAATTTTCTTGTTGCCGCTGACCTTCGCGGCGCCTTTTAGGTCGACTTCAAGGTTGCCGGGAACCACGCACACGAGGTAACCGATTTTGTCGCCGTGAACGAGGATTGTCTTGAAAACTTGATTGATGTCTTCGCCTAGGCTGTCGGCCACATGCTGTGCACCGAGGTCGTTCTCGTCGACCTTGTAGGGGATGAGCTCGTAAGAAATTTTCTGGCGGTCGAGAATTCGTGCCGCATTCGTCTTCTTGATATCCATAAATAGTCCTTTAGGGTAAATATACTTTAAATGACGTATGCGGAATAGCGATGGTGCGTGCTTCTTCCATTTTCTATATTGTCACCGCAACGCAATGAAATCGTACAACGCCATATTGATTGGAAACGGAACTATGGGAGCCCGCCACAGGGCTCGTTTTGAGGCGTGCGGAGTCCGCTTTGTGCAGATTGTCGATGTCGGAGATTCCGTTTGCGATGACGCTGTTGATTTTGCGGTGGTCGCATCGCCTGCGACGACGCATTATGCCTATGCGAAATATTTTTTGGAACGCGGCATTCCCGTGTTTGTGGAAAAACCGCTCGCAACATCGGCCGAAGAAGCACAGGAATTGGTGAATTTGTCGTTGCGCAATGGTGTCACGCTATTCGTGGCCCAGTCGGAGTGCTACAATCCCATTTTCCTCAATTTCCGCAAGCATTTCCTTGCCGAATTGCGTTCGCTTAGCAGAGCCCATCTTGAGTTCCGTCGCGAGCACCGCCCGTCAAACCGTTGCCTGGATGTTGGGGTTTCGCTGGATTTGATGGTTCATGATTTTAGTTTGTTCTTAACCATGTTCCCGTACCGCGATATCCACATTGAAAGTATTGAAGAATCTCCAAATGGTAATCGCGCCCGAGCCCAGCTCAAGGTGGTAAGCGGACCATTTGCCGGTGTTTCGGCAGACTTTGTCGTGGACCGCGAAAGCGCTACGGACCTTCGGAATATCACCGTGAATTTTCCCCGGAATGGCGAATTGCCGTCTTCGAGCTATACGGTGAGTCTCGCCCGTTACACGCCGGAAGGCGAAATCGCCCATATTCCTGATTCTCTTGACAACGAACACAAGTTTTTCCTGAAACTCCTTGCCGGAGTGTGCGGGCACTGGGGAAGACGCGCCGCACAAAACGCCGCCGATTGTGTGAGGTTAGCAGTGAGCGATGAGGCTCGAGGCTCGAGGTTCGAGCAGTGAGCAATGAGTCTTTGAGAGACTAGAGAATAGAGACTAGCGGCTAGTGAAAAGAATCACGCACTTCGTGCGTCAATATAAGACGGCGAAGCCGTGACATTTTTCCCTAGTCTCTAGATCCTAGATTCTTATCCCTAACCCATACCTAGAGATTGCTTCGGGGCTATTCGCCCCGACCTCATACCATCCGTTCATGCATTTTTTTTATTTTGTGAAATGTTATGCTGAATTTTCGTATTAATAAATTACTCTTTGTGCTTGGTCTTTTATTTTCGTTGAATGCTTTTGCACAAAAGAATGATTCATTGGATGTTCAGAATGTAGATCCGGTTGTTCTTCTGGATAGCATTGAATATTATCAAAAACTAATTGATAAAACTGAAGCTAAAATGGAGAATAGATCGTGGGGTTATTTGGAAATTGGCCTTGGCTCAGTCAGCCTTGTTTCTGGTCTGTATTTGTTGCATAGTATTGCGGGAGGTGGCGCTGGTTATGCCATTGGTGCGGGTGTGTTTCCTGCAGCGCTTATCGCTGGGGGCTTGGGCTTGACCATTGCCGGAGGGGCCGCTTTGTCTTCTACAAGCGAACTGCCAGAAAAAGTTGCAGAGTATAAAGAGCGGAAGGCGTTTCTTACGGAGCGCTATGATGAAATCAAAGTCAATTATGTTCAAGATTCTAGTTCTGTGAAAATGGCTTACATTGAACTTTTAAATGACGATACTTTTAAATCCCTTAAGAAAAAAGCTCAGTGCCGCGAAAAAGCAAACATCTCGGATTTTTACCAATGTGTAAGTGACCTTTATAGCGAGGCATCCTTATGGGGCTTTTCTTTGGGTGGTATATTTACAACTCTTGGAACAGTCTATGTCGCTAGCGAAAAAAAGTTTACAGCATCAACGGCAATCATTATTCCTCTGATTGGGTATGGTGTCTACTTTATCGTTTGCGGCGGGATATTCAATAGTAAGGCTAATGAATACAGGGCCATGGCAGGCCACTGACTTGCAATTGAGCAGTGAGGCCCGAGGCACGAGGCACGAGCAATGAGCGATGAGTAGTGAGTTTATCAAGTGATTAGTAAGCAGTAAGGGGTTAAATTCGGAGTTCTCCCCCTAACCACCAACCACTGCCTACTGTCTACTTGTACTCTCGCTGCGCTCAAGTACCAAATGCTCGGCTCGGCCATGTTCAAGCAAGCTTGACCGCGGCGCTCGCCTTACGCATTTGTCCTACTTCCTCATGCCTCAAAGGCGCGAAGTGCCGACCTCATGCCCCCTAGCCTCTAGCCCCTAATCAAAAAAATCCCGCGATTTCTCGCGGGACTGTTTAATGGTTTCAGGGCATGAGCAGTGAGGCTAGTGAACAGGAATCACGCACATCGTGCGTCAATAACAGACGGCGAAGCCGTGATATTTCTCCCTAGCCTCTAGCCTCTCTAGATCCTAGTCCCTACAATTTTATACTACACGGCTTGGCATTCCAGATTTCTTCGGCGTACTGCTTGATGGTACGGTCGGAACTGAACTTGCCCATG
>CAMJHM010000100.1 GCA_946405515.1 uncultured Fibrobacter sp.
TCGCGAACATCAGCAAGCTCAAGTACCTGAACAAGAAGAACCCCGACGTGAAGGTCGTGGTGTGCGGCTGCATGGCTAAAAATCGCGGGCCGGAACTTTTGAAGTGTCTCCCGAACGTGAGCTATATCGTGGGCCCGGACCAGTACAAGAAAATCCCGGAACTGCTGCTCGGCGACGCCCAGAGCCCCTTGCACCAGACACACCACAAGATGTTCATCGACGAGGACCTGAACGAGAACTACCTGGGCGAATACGCGAAGCTCCAGAATGACTTCAGCACGTTCGTCGCCATCCAGCGCGGCTGCAACAAGCGCTGCAGCTACTGCATCGTGCCGTACCTCCGCGGGCCGGAAAAATACCGCGACATGGAAGACGTGCTCGCCGAAGTGCGCAAGGCCGCCGACAAGGGCATTACCGAGGTGACGCTCTTGGGCCAGACGGTGAACGCCTACAAGACCGAAGGCGGCAACTTTGCCGACCTCCTCACGAAGGTTTCCGAAATCGACGGCATCCGCCGCATCCGCTTTACGAGCCCGCACCCGAGGCACTACACGAACGAACTCATCGACGTGCTGCTGAACAACCCGAAGGTCTGCCATTACGCGCACATTCCCATCCAGAGCGGCTCCGACGCCATGCTCAAGAAGATGCGCCGCCAGCACAACATGGAGCAGTACCTCTCGATTATCGAGCAGCTGCGGAGCCACGACCCGTTCTACGGGATTTCGACGGACGTGATTTGCGGTTTCGTGGGCGAAACGGAAGAAGATTTCGAACAGACGCTCAAGGCTTTTGAAACGTGCCAGTTCGACTCCGCCTTCATGTTCATCTACAGCCCGCGCAAGGGCACGGAATCGTACAAGGAAGCGGAAACGCTCACCGAACAGGAAAAGAACGAGCGCCACACGCGCCTCGTGGAACTGCAGAACGCCATCACGCTCAAGCGTAACCAGATGATGCTCGGCCGCACCGAGGAACTGCTGGTCGAAAAGAACTCCGTGCGCGACGAGACGGAACTGCGCGGACGCACCGACAACTTCAAGAAGGTCGTTTTCAAGCCCGCAGAAGGCCACATCGTGAAGCCGGGCGACTACGTGAAAGTTAAATTAGATGATATTAGAGGATGGACGATTCGGGGAAGCTTAGAGCTATGAGGCATGAGGTCGTGCCTACGGCACTTTGAGGTATGAGGTTTTTGACATGAATGCAAAGTTAATTTCTATTCTACTTGCAATTTGCTCTATAAACTCATTCGCGCAGTCGATGGCTGATGCGCAGAAGGCTTATGTCGCAGGGAACTGGAAACAGGCGGCCACATCCTTTGAACAGGCATGCCCCAAGCAGCCCGCCGACAGCCGCACGGAATGTTATCTGTGGAACGTCCTCGCGCTTTCGCAGACTGGCAACGCGAACGACTTCGCCAAAGCCGGGAAGCGTCTCGACAGCCTCATCGAAAAGACGAATCCGCAAAAGAAAGTCTACGCCGATCTCATGATGACCCGCGCTCAGTTCCAATTGTACCTTGGCAAATTCGAAAACGCGGCCAATGCGCTCGTACACGCCATTGAGACTTCGAAACCGGAACAGGCCCCCGTACTCCAGAAAGTCTGCACTGCAGTCCAAGCAAAAATCAAGCAAGATGCATTGAACGAAGCTTGTTCTAACCTTGGCAAAGAACAACCCGCAAAGGCAGCCACAGCCCAGCCCGCAGCACAGGAACAAACTCCGAAACAAGCCGCAAACGCAGCAAATACGGCAGCTCCGGCCGCACCGGCAATTATCGACCTTCCCGATTTTGACTCGGACGAAACCGCAAAAAAATCCGCACCGGCAGCCGCAGTTCAACCCCAACAGGGAGAATCTTGGACGCTCCAACTGGGTGCATTCAGCATGAAAAGCAACGCCGAAGCCCTTGTGGAGAACTTAAAAAAGCGCAAAATTCCGTGCAACATCGTGGAACAGCCCCAAGAATCTAGGACTTTATATGTAGTTCAATCCGGTGATTTTGTTTCAAAAGAAAAGGCCATTGATTACGGAGCAAGAGAGCTATCCCCTCTAAATGTGGATTTCCGAGCAACCTTAAAGAAATAATTACCTAAAAATTGCCGATTTTGTACCAAAACAGGCAATTATTTCCTTTTTTTAACCTTTCAAAGTAACGAAAATGTACTATATTTGAGACACACCCTAGCCGGGGTGGTGAAATTGGTAGACGCGCCGGACTCAAAATCCGGTACTCGCGAGAGTGTGAGGGTTCGATTCCCTCCCCCGGCATTAAGGCTCGGAAATTGAGGTTAAGATGGCTAAATGGCGTAACGTTTTGACAATGGTGCTTGTAGCTGGCTCTATGGCCCTAGCTCAGTACGACTATGACTATGACGAATCAACTACTTCCGATACCGAGCAGTCTTATTCTTACGGCGAATCCAACGAAGACGATGACTTCGACAAGATGGATGCAGCCGATGCTGAAAAGAAGGCCAAAGAAGAAGCCGACCAGCCCATTCCGACCGCAGAAGAAAAGAAAGTAGGCACAGCCAAGGCGAGTGGGGACGAATGGGAAGGTTTCCGTTACGAAGAAATGGGCCTGACTCAGTGGGAATTCCAGCAAGCGAAAGAAGAAGGTGTCACACGCGAAAAGTTGACCCATCTTGTTGAACTGGGAATCCGTCCTTCTGAATATTTGCAAAAGCCGTGGATGCGTCTCGGCGTGACCGAAGAACAATGGTTAAGCCAGCGTTCCGAAGGTCTCGAAGATGCAGACATCGACCGTTCTTACAGGAACCGTTCTGGCGACCAGGGCTATGCGTACATGTCGCTGCTCATTCCGTCACTCTACCAGTGGAAAGTCGGGCATACATCCAAAGCCATCTGGATTGACGCCCTCTGGGTTGCTGGTGTGGGTGCGACAGCATACATGCTCGTGGACAAGCAAGACAACTGGTTCTATTTCTTGATTCCCGTTGTCGGAGCCCATATCTGGTCCTTCGCGGACGCTTTCTTCAGCACGCAGTGGGCCAACAACCCCGATGCAAACCGTTTCAGTTTCGGCATTCTCCCGACTCCGGACAAGGGCGTCGCCAGCATGCTGCAAGTGAAGTTCTAAAGCCATGCAGCTTGAGCTGTTAAAAAGCAAAATTCACAGAGCCACAGTCACCGATGCGAACCTGAATTATCAGGGCTCTATCACTATTGCCCGTGACTTGATGGACGCAGCGAACATACTCCCCTACGAAAAGGTCGGCATTCTCGACGTGAACAATGGGGAGCGTTTTGAAACATACGTCATCGAAGGCCCCGCCAAATCCGGCATGATTTGCCTGAACGGCGCAGCGGCCCGTCTGGTTCAGCCAGGCGACTTAGTGATTATCGTTGCCTACGCATCCATGACCCCGGAAGAAGCAAAAACGTGGAAACCCACCGTTGTCCACGTGAACGAAAAGAACGAAATCGTTTAAGCCAATTCGGTCATTCTCAGATTCATAAAAAAATTGACGTTTTTTGTTAAAACGTCATTTCTTGACATTCCTTTTGATATATATTCATAGTAGCAAAAAAATGGAGATTATCCTATGCAAACCAGTATCATTTTTACAGTCGCATTTTTCGCGGTAGCCTTTCTCGTTATCGTTTTTGTCATGTCCTACATCAAGGCCGCTCCGGACGAGGCCATCATCGTTTCCGGTTTGCGCAAATTGCCTAAAGTGATCATCGGGCGCGCCGGCCTTAGAATCCCATTCTTTGAACGTGCAGACCACCTTTCGCTACAACTCATTCAGATTGACGTCAAGACGGGTAGCCCGGTCCCCACGAAGGACTACATCAACGTTTCTGTCGATGCCGTCGTGACAGCCAAGATTTCGGATAACCCGGAAAGGCTTAAGTCATCGGCACAGAACTTCTTGAACAAGAAGCCCGAAGACATCCGCGCGATGATTGTCGATATTCTCGAAGGTAACATGCGTGAAATCGTCGGCCGCATGCAGCTCGTGGACCTCGTTGGCGACCGCAAGCAAGTTTCTGAACTCGTTCTCGAAAACGCCATTCCGGACTTGGAAAAGCTCGGTATCGTGGTGCAGACATTCAACATCCAGAACTTCGAAGATGCGAACGGCGTCATCGAGAACCTGGGTGTCGACAAGACATCCGCCATCCGTAAGGCTGCCGCAATCTCCAAGGCAAATGCCGAAAGGGATATCAGCGTGGCTCAGTCCCAGGCCAAGAAAGATGCAAACGACGCAGCCGTGGCCGCCGAACTTGAAATTGCCCAGAAGCAGAACGACCTCGCCGTGAAAAAGGCGAACCTGCAAAAGATTTCGGATACCGAAAAAGCTATTGCCGACGCAGCCTACGAAATCCAGAAGCAAACACAACAAAAGGCAATCAACGTGGCCCAGGCCGAAGCCGAAGTTGCCAAGCAGGAAAAAGAAATCGAAATTCGCGAACGCATGGTCGCCGTAACCGAGAAGGAACTCCAAGCTCAAATCGAGAAGAAGGCCGAAGCCGAACGCCAGGCACAAATCCAGCGCTCCGAGGCGGAACTCTTCCAGCAACAGAAAGACGCCGAAGCCGACCGTTACAAGGAAGAACAGCGCGCCAAGGCCATCAAGCAAATTGCTGACGCCGAAAAGGAAAAAGCATTTGCCGAAGCCGAAGCCACCAAAGCAAAAGCCATGGCCGAAGCCGAAGCCACTAGAGCGAGGGGCTTGGCAGAAGCTGAAGCCATCAAGGCACAAGGCCTCGCCGAAGCCGAAGCACTTAACAAGAAAGCCGAGGCAATGAAACTCTATGGTGATGCGGCTCGCCAAGAAATGCAGCTGAAGACCATTGAAAAGTACTTTGAACAAATGCCACAAATTGCCGCCGCTGTTGCAAAACCGATGGAAAAAATCGGCAACATCACCATGTACGGCGAAGGCAATACGGCCAAACTCACCGGAGATATCACCAAGACGCTCACGCAAGTCACGAACGGGCTCACGGATTCCCTCGGAATCGACCTAAGAACGGTTCTCGGATCCATGTTCGGTGCAAAACTCGCGGGTGTTTCCAAGCCCGATACTCCGCAGGATTCCGCCCAGAAATAGACGAACTTTCTATATTCATGGCATGCGGTTGACGCTGTTCGTGATATTGCTTGCCATAACCTTCGCCCTTGCCGAATCACCGGCAAAGGCGGATTCGGTCGTGGCCCCAAAAGCAATTCGGGATACACTTTCACCGGCAGTTACCGTAATAGACACCATTTACGACACGGTCTACGTTGCCACCGACGACGGTATTCCGTGGAACCATGAAAACTTCCCAAGAGAGCGCCTGTTGCGCCACCCCACTTTCGACCCGGCCCTGACCGTCGCCTATACTTATTCGGCAAGCATCATCGGAGGCTCATTCGGAACATTCGCGCAACAGAGCTACCTCGCCCATTGGAACTACGAATTCTCGCCGGATTTGCACCTTTTCGGCGCAATCGGCCTCTGGATGCCGCTATACAGCAATTTGAACTACAACATTCCCAGGGAAGACGTGCAACAAGGAACAGTCCGTCCCATCATCCCAAACGTCGGGTTGGAGTACCGTTTTAACAACAATGCCTACCTCCGCATCGGCGTAACCAAAGAAGATGACGCTTTAAGAGCCTATGGACCTATGCATCGCTACTACGGTCCCTGGAGAAATTCTAACTTTTACCCGTGATGCGTTTTTTTATCATGTTGGTGTTCGTTGCTCTACTTGCGCTTGCTACTGGGTGCAAGGAAAAGGAACCGCCCAAAGTTCAGGAAAAACGGAAGTATGCGGGCTCGCTAGAAGTCCTAAACAGCTGTGGAGAAGTGGGATCGGCCGCAAAGATGACCTCGTTCCTACGCCGGAACGGGTTTGACGTGGTCAGCTACCGCAACGACCTTCTCCAGAACTACGACGAGACCATACTCGTCCTGAGAAATCCTGAATGGGAAGGGGCTCAGGCACTCGCCCAGACGCTCCAGACGAAAAACATCATGAAGGTCGCAAGCAAGAGAGCGAACGACATAGACGCGACTATTTATATAGGGAAAGATTTTAAACAAATCATCGAACCCGAGCAGGGAGAAACAAATGACAAAGAATAAGCAAGATTTGCCAGAGTCCGTAACCATCGGAGCGAGCATTCTGTTTGAACTCCGCGCCCAGAACGTGCAGTTGATTGACCTGCGCGGCATCAAGGACGTGACCGACTACTTCCTCGTGGCCACCTGCGAGAGCGAAGCCCAGATGCAGGCTATTCTGAACGAACTGCGCAAGGAATTCAAGGCGAACAAGCTCCCGTCCGTGGGCGTGGAATACAAGGAAGGCGTGCGCTGGGCAGTGTTCGATGCCGGCCTCGACCTGATGGTCCACCTGTTCGAAGAAGAAAAGCGTAACGAAATTTCGCTTGACCGCCTGTACGCCGACGGCAAGATCGTGGAACTCGACGAAAACGACTTTGTAAAGACAACCGACAAGAAGGCCGACGACAATGAACTCGTTTGAGCAAGAAATCGCAGAGGCGCTCGCCGCCACCGGCTCCTTCGAAAAAGAAGCCGCATTAAAACTTATCTCCGTGCCGCCTGACACCAGCCACGGAAACTTCACCATTCCCTGCTTTTCGCTCGCGAAGGTGATGCGCAAGGCCCCGAAGATGATTGCGGAAGACCTCGCCGCCCAGGTAAAACTCCCCGCAGGACTTTCGAAGGTCGAAGCCGTAAACGGCTACCTGAACTTCTTCATCGACCGCGGATTCCTCGCGAAGTCGACGCTCGAAGAAATCGCTGCGAAGGGACTTGAATACGGACACGCCGCCCCGAATGGCAAGGTCGTGTGCATCGACTTCAGCTCCCCGAACATCGGCAAGGAACTCGCCTTCCACCACCTGCGCTCCACGATGATCGGAAACTCGCTTTCCCGCATCTACAAGGCCGCCGGTTACAAGGTGGAACGCATCAACCACTTGGGCGACTGGGGAACCGCTTTCGGCAAGCTCATCGTGATGTACCTGCGCGAAAACCGCCCCACCGACGATGCCACGCTCGATAGCCTCACCGTGAAGGAACTCAACATCCTTTATGCCGCCTTCTCCAAGGCATCTAAGGAAGAGCCGGGCCTCGAAGACGAAGCGCGCGCCGCATTCACCAAGCTCGAACAGGGCGATGAATTCTACCGCAAGCTTTGGA
>CAMJHM010000101.1 GCA_946405515.1 uncultured Fibrobacter sp.
CCTGGAATCGCTCCGGAGCTGCATACGCAAGCGCCCCAGGGCCAACAATCCCGCAGTCGATGACAACCGTCCGCAAGCCACTCGCCGCTTTTGCAGCTGTTTTTGCAACTTTTGCACGTTCAACATTCGATCCGTCAGCCGAAAATATCACGTTCGCCGGATTCAAGTCCCCATGCGACACGCCCTGCTTGCGCAATGATGCAAGCGTACTTGTCACCTGGCGTAAAGCAAAAAGGGCAACAGCCACCGGGATTTGCCCCAATTTATCCGAAACGACACCTTCGACAAATTCATAAATCAGGTAAGGAGTCCCATCACGGCGCCCCCATTCCTCAATACGGTACAAGCCGGACTCATGTACTTTATATACATTTTCAACAACATTTTCGTCAAACGAGAAACCGTCGTTGTACCACTTCAGCACAAACGGTTTACCTCCAACATTCAACAGATAAGCGGAAGCTTCGCCGCCACGATGCAGCAAGGCGCCACCCGTCACGGAGTCCAAGAGCGATTTCCCGGATTTCCTCATAGCTAACCTGTTCACAGCTTACCTGAATAAACCATTGCCTTAAGCGAATCTTCTGCTACGCGCGTCCACTTGGCAAGCACCGGATCCTGCGGTAAAGCTTCGTGCCCCATTGACCAGATATCCCACGCCGATTCGTAATCATGAGCGTTCCAGTAGAGGTTTCCCAAGTTCACGTAGGCCGACGCAAATTTCGGTTCGCGAGTCACGATGTACGCATAGATTTTCTTTGCGCCATCAACATCACCTTGGCCGCCAAGAATAAGCGCCTTCAGGTTATAGCTAAAGTAATTCGATGGATCGAGCTGTATTGATTCATCCAAAAGCCGCATGACCCTGGCATGTTCGTTTTCGGCAAGCATCGCACGGGCCAGGTAAAAAAGTGTCGTCGAATACAAGGGCGTCACTTTATCGCTGCTGTCAATGGCGGTCAAAATTTTGAATTCACGGGCAGTACGTTCCCACAAGGCAAGCGTATTTTCTTTCAAGCGTTCCTTGTCCTCAGCGATAGCATAATAGGCAATCGCAAGGCCGTAGCGGGCATCCCGGTTCGCAGGTTCGTCATCCAAGACTTTCGAAAAATTTGCAATAGCACGGTCGTAATCGCCAATGCGGAGCGCTTCGTCACCGCGACTCATGTCATTTCCGTTGCATGCACAAAGAAGTACCACGAAAAGGATTGCGGCAACCGCCCCAACAGCGCTACACAAACGATTATAGAGAACCCGTCCTAACATGGTAGTAAGTATATATAATTTAGACGAAAGACGATAGACGAAAGACGATAGAAGGGGGAAAACAGTGGTTAGTGGGTATGGGGTCGGGGCTTACGCCCCTTTGGGGTATGGGCAATTGCAGTAGGAACAACCATTGACCAACGACCATAGCCCAACAACCAAAACAAAAAACCCGGCATTGAGGCCGGGTGACGTGTAAAAGAACGAATTTCGGCAATCGATTACTTGTCGATTTCGTACTGGGCAACGAGGTTGCCTTCGGCGTCGAGAGCGCGGACAACATTTTCATCACGCTGGAGGGTGAGATTCGTGGTTTCACCCTTGGAGGTTGTGTATTGCACGGAGAGAGAACCGTCTTCGTTCTTCACGGCGGCGACGGAGTTACCCTGTTCGTCCTTCTGGTAGTAGGAATCGTCTGCAGAAATCGGATTGGAACCCGTCCAGAATTCAACAGTATTCAAGACCAATCCATCAATAAGCCCAAGACAGACTTCATAGACCGGAACAACCCACAAGAGGAAGTGGACGCAGGAGTTGAGCCACTTGTTGCCCAAGGTGCCGTTCCAACGATAAAGCTTCTTGGTGAGGCCATAGCTACCATAGCAGCCAGTAAGTGCGATTGCACCAGCGCAGAGAAGAGCGATGATACCTTTCTTCATAGTTATAAACTCCTTATATTTAAGTGTCTTTTTTGGTCTTTGACAGAAAAAATATAAGAAACATTGCTGTTCTTTGCTAGAATTTTGCGGTTCGTAACCCATAAATTTACAAAGTTCCGGTAGCCCCCGTGAGAAGCATCACATGAGGCTCGAAAATCCGCATTTTACCCAATCTCCCAGGTTTCATCCAACGAAAATCCTCGTATCCATAAACATGGAAAAAATCTTTCCAAAGTTCCACTTCATAGCCCAAAAAACGAATATTCTCGGTCGAGACTGCCCCGATACCCTGCATCCGTTTAACATTTACCGTCAACCGTTCAAAGAATAGCCGTTCCAAGGCGTCTTCAAAGGTCTCGTTTTCTTCCAGATTTTCCGTCGGGAGTTCCCAAAAACCGGGATACACACCCGAAGAAGGCCTTTTGCACACCAAAATTTTCCCCTTTCGACGGACAATCCCGCAAACAGCCAGCATTTTTCTCCTCCCCCTGAGATTTTCATCATATCTTTTCTTTTAAAAATCTTTTATCTTTCCGCTAAATCTACAAAAAAACGTATATATTAAATATAATTTGTCGGTTTGGAAAAGGAGAGAATTCCATGAAAAGGCTAACTCAAATTGTTTGCATCGCAGCAGCCATCGCAGTTTCATCCGTTTTCGCAGCAAAGGTTCCAGCAAAACAAGCAACCAAAAAAGAGCTAACCGTCTGGATTATGCCAAATGGCGCTTCTCCTCAAGAAAAGCTCGAACAGAGACTAAACCTTTTCACCAAGAAAACAGGCCTCAAGACGAAAGTCGTCGTTTTGGACTGGGGCGAAGCCTGGAACCGCATCACGACAGCGCTCGCCTCCGGCACAGATGCACCGGACGTACTGCAACTCGGCACCACCTGGATTCCGTATTTTGCATCCCGCGGCGAAATAAAGGCATTGAACCCGTGGCTCGCCTCGATTGACTCCAGCAGGTTTGTCCCGGTCAGCTGGAACACGACCCGCATCGATGCCGATACGACCATCTATTCTGTCCCGTGGTTTATCGACATCCGCCCGATTTTGGCCAACAAGCGCATCCTAAAGAAAAACGAAATCAAGCCCGAAGATGTGGCGACGTTCGACGGCTTTGTCAACGCCATCCGCAAGGTGAACGACAGCCACGAAACGCTTGAAGACGGCACCAAAGTTCGTGCGTTTGCGTTCCCGGGCAAAAGCGACTGGAACATTCCGCACAACTTTGCGCCCTGGGTCTGGAGCAACGGCGGTGATTTCATCACCAAGGATAGCGACGGCAAATGGAAAGCAGGCATTCTTTCCCCGAAAACAATCTACGGCATCGCCAAATACTTGAGTTTCGTGCTGGATACACTCGTCAGTACAGACGCATTGCAGATGAACACGGCCCAAATCGTGCAGCACTTTAACGCAGGCGAACTCGGCTTTATCGTGAACACGTCCGAGGTCATCATGCAGACCCGTTTCGAAGGGACAAAAGGCGGCCTCATCAACACGAGAATCGGTAACGACAGCGTTATGGCGCTCCCCATCCCGACAGGGACGCAGGGCTCCGTCTGCTTTATCGGCGGAAGCAACCTCGCCATTCCGGCTAGCAACAACAGGCGCGAAGCGCTCGACCTTTTGCTATACCTCACAAACGATGAAAACCTGGACGCCTACACCAAGCAGATCGGCATGCTCCCCGCCTCCAAGAAGGTTCTCGCCAACTGGTCCAAGGACGAAGATTACAAGACAATTGTAACCATGCTCGATGCAGGGAAAACATACACGGCCATTCCCGAATGGGGTGACATCGAACAAATTCTCGTCTCGATGTTCAGTGCCATCTGGGACCATCTCGAAATTCCGGCACTCTACTCCGAAGAAAAAATCTACGAGATACTCACGAATTACTCGAACGACATTAACAAGCGCCTGAACCAAAGGACTACAGGCGACTTGACGTTTGCCGAATTCCGTGAAATTTGGCACAAGGCCCTGAACATCAAGGAACCCAAGAAAGAATCTAACCAAATCACAGAGCAGCCAAAGCAAGTCCAAAAAGAGGATTCCGGTTCCAGCCGTTCGTCTTGGCTATTCTTCCTCGCGGTACTTGTAGGATTTGTATTTGCCGTAGCACGCAAAAAGAAGTAGTAACAGAAATATTAACCCGAAATTTGATTCAAGCGTAACGCACCATGAGCAGCCAGAAACTCTCCAATCTCACGAACAGCATCATCATCAAGAGCCTTTTGCTTTTGATTATTTCGATGCTTGTCATCGTAACGGTGGGAACCTACTTCTTTACGCAAAAGCAGATGAAGACTACGCTACAGCTGAGCTACGACACCAACGAGACCCAGTTGCAACAGCTTGCAAACACCGTCAACAACGAAATGGAACAGTTCGCAAGCCGCCTTACGCTACTCGCCAAGACCTCCGAAATCCAAAGCATGGACCAGTTCACGGCAGCAGGTTACCTCAAGAGCTACAACATATCGTCGCTCTTTATTTCCGGTGAATCGATTTCGCTATTCGACAGGAATTACAACCTTGTCTGCAACAACGCCATGTTGGGGTCCGAAAAAATCAGCTACCCCATCGAGTTCAGCCGGATTTCGCCGCACCGTCCAACCATTTCACCTTGGTACCGCGACACCGACGGGACCCCCAAGCGAGCCTTCGGCGTTGTCGTCTCGGACCGCGCCCACGGCGACGGACGCCTGATATCGAACTTTTCCATCCGGCGACTCTGGAAATATTTTTCCGAATACAAGGTCGGCCAAAACGGAATCCTCATCGCCTGCAACGGCCAGGGAGAAATCCTTTACCACCCCGACATGAGAACCTGGCTTAACGGAGTCCACAAGCTGTCCGAACTCGGGCTCGACGACATGAACATCAAGCAGGGCCGCGACAACAACATCCGCTTTTTGACTCTCGGAGACAGTTCGACCTACCTCATCAACAAGACGTTCAACCCCAGTTACGACCTTGGTCTCATCGCCCTCCAGCCCAAAAGCGAAATCGACGAGATGGTCGCCTCGGTCAAGCACATCGGTCGAATCATCCTCTACTGCTCCATCATCGCCATTTTGCTCGTGTCCCTCTGGCAAATCCTGATTGTATGCAAGCCATTGAACAAATTGATTGACCACATCTCGCAAATTACGGAAGGGAACCTCGACATCGAAGAATTCAAGGCCAAGAGCAGCCAGGACGAAATCGGCCGACTCGCCAAAGTTTTCAACCAGATGCACGCCACCATCAAGCGTCAAATCCAGGAATTGAACAAGCACAGGGACTTGCTCGAAGTAGAAGTCAAGGAGCGCACTTACGAGCTAGAACAAGCGAACAGGAAACTGGACATTATCTCGAGAACAGACGAACTGACACAGTTGCCGAACCGCCGCGACATGCACAAGACCATCGAGCGAGAAGTGGAACGAGCCAACCGCTTAAAGCGTGCGTTCAGCATGATTTTCATAGACATCGACCACTTCAAGAACGTCAATGACACCTACGGGCACGCCGCAGGCGATGCAGTGCTCAAGTCTGTCGCGAGTACCATCCGCGGACTTCTCCGCAAGTACGACGTTCTCGCCCGTTATGGCGGCGAAGAATTCTTGACGCTCCTCCCCGAAACGGAACAGAAGGACGCCGCCCTCGTCGCCGAACGCTTCCGCAAGCAAATCCAGAACCAGACCATATTCTTTGGCGACCAGGAAATCAAGGTAACAATTACACTTGGCGTAGCCCAGTACGACAGCAAACTTGGCGCCGAACGCTGCATACAGCTTGCCGACAAGGCGCTTTATACAGGAAAAGAGAACGGAAGAAATAGAGTCATCATTTGGGATGGCGACCACGCGGTAGAAAGTTCTCCAGCGTAAAATTCTATTTTTACGTCCATGAACATTGACTTTAACCGAAGACTATCCATCGCTCCGATGCTCGACTGCACGGACCGCCACGAACGCTATTTTTTGCGTCTGCTTTCCAAGCACGTTTTGCTGTACAGCGAGATGGTCGTCGCCACCGGGCTTTTGCACTGCGACGATACCGACATGTTCCTCGGTCACGAGCCGATAGAGCACCCAGCCGTATTGCAGCTGGGCGGAAGCAACCCGGCAAGCCTTGCCCGCGCATCGAAGCTCGTGGAAGCGGCAGGCTTCAGCGAAGTCAACCTGAATTGCGGATGCCCGTCGGACCGCGTGCAGAACGGGAACTTCGGCGCATGCCTCATGAAAGAAAAACAGGTCGTAGCCGACTGCTTCAAGGCCATGCAAGAAGCCGTCTCGATCCCGGTATCCATCAAATGCCGCATCGGCGTCGATGACCTCGACAGCTGGGAATTCTTCACGGACTTTATCCAGACCGTGCGCGATGCCGGCTGTAAAATCTTTATCGTTCACGCACGCAAGGCCTGGCTCAAGGGACTCTCGCCCAAAGAGAACCGCGAAGTGCCACCCCTCCACTACGAGTTCGTCCACCGCCTCAAGGCCGAAATGCCGGACTTGAACATCAGCATCAACGGCGGCATCAAGACCCTCGACCAAATCGAAGAGCAACTGCAGGACCTCGACGGCGTCATGGTCGGCCGAGAAGCCTACGAGAACCCGTGGTTCCTGCGTGATGCCGATGAACGCATCTTTGGGGACAAACGCCCGACAAGCGACAACCCCGCCGACGTTATCGCCGGAAAAGCCCGCCCCGCCACCCGCAAGACACTCCTCGAAGCATACCTCCCCTACGTTGAAAAACAGACGGTCGAGGGTTGCCCAGCCACAATTCTCGTGAAGCACCTCTACGGCCTGTTTACAGGACTCCCCGGAGCCCGCAAATACCGAGCCATGCTCAGCAACGAAAGCCCCCGCGCTAAAGATTACGGCGGAGCAGTCGCCCTGATCCGTCAAGCCATGGATTTAGTTACGGAAGAGTCGTAATAATTACCGTTATTACAGCTAATAGCGAGACAATCAATTAATTTTAATCTTATAAAAAACGTTGAGAGAATAAAGCGTCGGCCAAGGAATACCTTCGCAAAAGTCTGCAAGGTGAGTGTCGCGACGGGCTGCATGCAGACCGGCATGACCGAACCGTAGCGACGGACGCCGCAGGCGTCAACTCCGAGCTGGGGCCCCGCCCGCATGACGTACATTATTACATTTTCAAAGCTTTTTAAAGCCTTAAGTTTAGTGTTAAAACTTAAGGCCCACCCCTTGACAAAGGAG
>CAMJHM010000102.1 GCA_946405515.1 uncultured Fibrobacter sp.
CCATGGACGATGTCTCCTGGTCACGCATTTCACCGATCATGATGACGTCCGGGTCTTGACGGAGCAAGGCGCGAATGCCCGCAGCGAAGGTGAACCCCGCCGCATTGTTGATTTGCCCTTGGTTCACCCCGTCGATGTTCAATTCCACAGGGTCTTCCATGGTCGAAATGTTAATCGTAGAATCAAGAATCTCGCGGATGGAGGCGTAAAGCGTAGTAGACTTACCGGAACCCGTCGGACCGGTCACAAGCACAATACCGTTCGGAGCATTAATACAATCGAGGAACTGCTTGAGCACACGGGCATCGAAACCCATGTCCTTGAGCGGGAACTGACCCGAGTTCGGGTCCAAAATACGCATAACGATTTTTTCGCAAACGCCACGCTTGCGCAAAGAAATCGGGAAAGAGCTCACACGGAGGTCAACTTCGGCACCCTTGTAACGCACCGTAAAGCGTCCGTCAAGGGGTTTACGCTTTTCGGCGATGTCCATCTTGGACAAAAGTTTAATACGCGAAAGAATCTGCGGCATCAAACGTGCCGGAATCGGGGACATCACCTGCAAGTCACCGTCAATGCGGTAACGGAGCTTGAGGAACGTTTCCTGCGGCTCCAAGTGAATATCGGAAGCGTGGCGAGCAATAGCTTCGTGAATCAGCGTCGTCACGATTTTCACGACCGCTCGGCCTTCTTCGTCGCTCAGTTCAGGTTCATTGTTGCTGTTGGCATCGCGGTCGACCGTTTCCAGTTCACCTTCATCCCTAGACTCGCTGATAAGTTCGGCAAGGGATTCTTCGGCAGGGCCATGACCGGAGTACACGCGTTCTATCGCCTTGAGCACATCCTTTTCGGAGGCCATGACGATATCCACTTCCATCTTCACCTTGAACTTCACAATGTTGATGACACGCATATTCGTCGGGTCGGTCATCGCGATTGTCAACGAAACGCGCTGCATGTGCCGTTCGTCTTCGGCTTTCAGGACAAACAGCGGCACAATCTTGTAAGTCTTGCACAAATCTTCGGGAAGAAAGGTATAGGCATCCGGATCGATGATGAAGTTCTCGAGCCGTACATACGGGACCTCGAACTGCATCGACAGGATTTCGATTAGGCGTTCTTCGGGCATGAAGCCCAAGTCGACAAGGGTGCGTCCCAGGCGCTTGCCCGTGGTCTTCTGCATCTCGAGCGCCTTGTTCAGCTGTTCCTCGTTGATGTAGCCCTGCTTGAGCAGCATTTCACCGATACGCATCTTGGTGGAGGACTGCATCTGGACGCCAAGAATGCTTGTCAGCGTATCTTCGCTGACCATGCCCAAGCGCAGGAGAATCTTGCTCAACATCAAGCCCGTGCGCTTGTGTTCGGCCATGGCATGGGCGAGCTGGTCTTCGTCCAGGATTCCCTGACGTAGCAGGAGCTGCCCTAAATTCAATTTTGCACTACTATTCATATATGGGACCAAGCCTGTGCTTTAAGTAAATTCCTCTTCCCTTCCGGCCCGAGGCCAAAAACCCCGGAACCAGCCAAGACCGTTCCAATCCTTGAAACGGCCCCAAGGTGTTCGTTATCATTCAACAATATACTTTTTGTATCTGCAAAAGAAAACAGCAAATTGTATTCTTCACCGCCATTCAGAGCCAAATCCAGCGCCGAAATTTTGAAAAAGTCGGCCATTTCGAGAACTTCCGGGTCGATGGGGAGCTTTTCCAGGTCGATTTCCATCGAAACGCCGGACGAAAGGGCCAAATGGTTCAGTTCCGACGAGAGCCCGTCGCTGATGTCCATGCAGGCATTACAGCCCCCCAACCGAGCCAGTTCCGCACCCGCAGATTCCTGGATTTTGGGGCAAAGGTGGTATTCCACCAGGCGGGCAAAACGGGAGGCTTCTTCGGGATGGTTCATAAGGATCCAGAGCCCCGCAGCGGACTTCCCTAGCGCCCCCGTCACATAGACTCCGTCCCCGGGGCATGCGGCACTCCGCAAAAGAGGCTTTTCAGAGGCCAACTCCCCTAACAACGTTGTTGAAAATACAGTCGCATCGCCAGCGACCGTATCGCCGCCAATCAGCGCAATACCGCGCTTCGCGAAGCCATCGGCAAGGGCTGCCGAAATGCGGGAACGCATCGGTGCATCCCACGACTTGTTCAGACAAACTCCCAACAGGGCCATGCGCGGCACGCCCCCCATCGCAGAAATATCGGACACGTTCGAGACGATATGCTTCTCGACAGCCTGCTCCGGCGTAGACCAATCCATACGGAAATGCACGTTTTCTACCGACAAGTCCTTGGTGGCAAGCCAACCGTCAAAAATGGCGGCGTCGTCCCCGACCGGCAACCACTCCCGGTAACGCGGTGGACGCGCTTCCATCGAGGCCGATTTGTCCAAAATGGACTCGACAAAACGGAACTCACCGAGGGGCGGAAATTTTGCTTTTGGGGATAACATGTGCATAAGTTAGAAATTAAATGAGAATTGGGCAAAAAAAATAAAAAAAGGCCAAAAAATAGAATACTAATTACATAAGAAAATAGTTATCTTTAATGCCGTGGGACACATATTCTTCATAGCACCTTCATCGCCCGGCAGTTTGGAAAAACTCAGCCAGTGGACCTTGCGGTGGTTGCTCGAACGCGACCTCGCCATCGATTCCACGATGTACACGTGCAACAGCATCGAAGACGCCACCAGCCTCCTGGAATCGGCGCTCAACTTCGGCCAGTCCCCCACACTGATTATCTTTGACCATTCGGACCGCCCCACCAAAAAGAACATCGCGTTCAGCCAGGCGCTCCGCGATGCCATTCCCGAATCTTGGGTCATCGAGTTCGTTCCCGACAACATGCCCGTGCAGCAAGACGACGACAACCTGTTCTGGGTACGCCGCCCGCTCACCGAGGACGAATGGGACGAGACCTTGGACCTGGTTCTTTTGAAAAGTGGGTCTCCACAATGGGCGAAGGTAGAAACCTAGCCCCCGTCAAGGTAAAGGGCGTAAGCTATTTCGGCGTGCGTTCGCCTAAGCACGCAATTTCGGACATGCAAGGTATCAAGGCCGCGGGCTTCAACGCGGTGCTCCACACGTGGAGCGAAGAGGACCTACAATACTACTACGACACCATGAAGGAAATCGTGGACCAGAGCGCCGGGCTCGGCCTCAAGGTCTACGTGAACCCCTGGGGAGTCGGCCGCGTGTTCGGCGGCGAGGCGTACTCGGAACTCACCGCCAGGAACCACGACCTGTGCCAGGTGGCGCTCGACGGCAAGCCCAAGGTGGCCGCCTGCCCGAACCACCCAGAATTCCGCGCCTACATGCACCGCTGGATCGAGACCGTGTGCGCGACGATGGTCGACACGATATTCTGGGACGAGCCGCACTTCTATTTCGAAAAGGGCGGACTCCAGAACTGGAGCTGCCGCTGCGAGAAATGCCAGGCCAAGTTCCGCAAGCAGTTCGGCTATGAAATGCCCGCAGAACTCACCGACGACGTGTTGAAGTTCCGCGAAGATAGCCTCATCGACTTTTTGAAAGAAATGACCGAGGATGTACACGCCCGCGGCAAGCGCAACTGCGTGTGCATGCTCCCGCCGTGGTTCCCCGCCGGGCTTGACGACTGGGGCCGCGTGGCGAGGCTTGCAAGCGTCGACGAAGTGGCCAGCGACCCGTACTGGGAACGTGGCGCCGCCGAGGAATGGGTCCGCGAGAAATACGCCGAAACAGCAAAGAAGCTCGTAAATGTCGCCAACCAATACGGAAAAGCCGTGCAGATGTGGATCAAGGCGTACCAGATCGAGGCGGGCCGCGAAAACGACCTCGCCATCGCCGTCGAAGAAAGCCGTGCCGCCGACATCGACAACATCTTCGCCTGGAGCTACCGCGGCACCGAGACGCTCAGCTGGCTAAAAAGCGAAAACCCGGACGAAGTCGCGCGTATCTTCCGTGCCGCCATCGGGGCAAACTGAGTTTCAAAAGGGCCCTCCTTATGGCAAAAAGACTATTTGCGGCAACTTTATTTGCAATCCTTTTCGCTTCGCACGCCAACGCCTGGGATATGGGCGCGTATGTCGAAAACGCGCACGCCGGCGAAGGAATCAAGGACACAGCGTTTGTTTGGAAAGACGAGCAAGCGCAACCTGAAGCCGCCGAAGACAGCAGCATGGCATTGACCCAAGAAAAGAAAGAGAAATACAAGGAAATAGAAACAAAACAAAAGGCAGACGACCGCCGAGGATTCTATTTTTCAGCAGGGCTTTCGATCGGCTACACATCATTAAACAATTCTGAAGTCGATAGGAAAAAAAGAAAAACGTCTCAAAAATTCAGCGGATTGTCCTTCCCTTTCATCGAAGCCCGGTTTGGCCATAACATCGCCAACATCGTCTCTGTTTATGGAGCTTTGGGAATCGGAATCGGATACGGAAGTTTCTACGGTTACAGCACAGATGTAAATGAAGGCAAAATCAACGCTGTAAGTATGAGAGGACTTGTCGGACTTGGCGCTGAATTTTGCCCCATCCCAGACAAAGAAAGCGCTCTTTACGGCCTATATGTAGGACTTTGCGTTGGCGCTACTGCGTAGCGCAGATTCTGCGCCTCGGAAACGGTCGCTCAAGTAAACTTGGCGACCACTTCACTCGGCATGTTAATCCTTGAGGCAACGGACGGAGAATGAGCAGTTCTTACCGTGGTCGTTCAACTCCGCACGCTCGTAGTTGCAGTACAGATACAAGCTGTAGGCGTTGCTGCTATTGCTCTCAGTGGCACTCCAGATGTCAGCGTCGGTATCCACATTGATGAACCTGCCACCGACGGGCCTGTAACCAGCAGGGAGCGCAGAGAAACCGTAGGCGTCCGTACCGTTGCCGCCACCACTCCAGCCAGTCTGCGACTTGAGCTTCTTGCCTGCAATGCTTATCCCGCCCACTGCGGTAAACAGCTTGCTCCATTCCGTGGTATCGGGCAAATGCCAGCCCGGCGGACAAACATCAATCGCAGCAGCCCAAGTGTAGAGACGACCATACTGGGTGCAGTTTTCTGTTTTGGGGTCGCTGTCGGTCTCGCCGTAGCAGGAGCTGCCCTCGGCAGTAACGTAATTCAGGTTCTCCGCCATCCAAATCTGCTCGCCGATGGTCACAACCCTGTAAATTTGCTTGTCACGTGGATCAATCAACACACCGTCTACAAAGCTTATTCCATCTTTACCATCAGCTCCGTTGCTCAGCGTAAACGACTTGCCGTCGGTACAAGTAATCTTTACTCCGACAGAATCTTCTTCGGCGGAGCAACTGGTACCCGCCACGCCCGTGTCACCCTTGGCGCCGTTTTCCCCATTCAGCACCACGCCAACGGAATCGCCGCCGCATACAATCTTGTAGCCGTTGTCTATTGCCACAGCCGAGCAAGACTTTCCGCTGGAGCCGTTGGTGCCATTAGTCCCATTTGTACCATTCTTCCCATCTTTTCCATTCTTTCCATCGGCACCGTCTTTTCCGTTTTTGCCGTCGGCGCCGTCTTTTCCGTCTTTACCTTTCATCGAAACCCATTTCTTGCCGATACAGGTGTAAGCCGCAGCAGAATCCACGGAATAAACCATCGCACCCTCGTTATCTGCAGTGCACTTGGGCAAAGCATCGCCTTCTTCCAGCACCTGCATCCCGACTACCTGGTTAACCTCGGTCACTTCGGTAACCTCATCGCCACAGGCGACAAACAGAAGTGCAAAGGCCCCTGCCGCTGCTGCGCAGCTCCAGGGAGACTGTTTAGAGAATAAATTCGACATATTTCCTCATTTTTTAATTTTAAGCAAAACATAATAAAAAAAATCATGTTTTTTTTCCCCGCCTCAGACCATATAAGACCTACAAAACCAAGCAATTTATACGTCCCAGCACGAAAAAAGGCGCCCGAAGCGCCCTTGTTTTATAGATAGATTGTCAATGAAGTGATTAAGCTACGGCAACACGCCGTCATTCATCATTTCGGGCATATATTACCAAAGAAAAAACAAGGTTAAGGGGGTATATTTTGCAAAAATATCAGAATTTACACCATTAAATCAGTCACAACAGTTTTTTTCGCACTTCGACTGCTACAAGAAGCAAAAAAGGTGGATTTTTGAATGAAAAAAATGTATCTTATAGATTGTCCAGTAGAGGAAATCATGACTTATTCCGTACTCGAATCAAAGATTAGGACAGTACCAGAAGAATACCTGGCGGTCATCGATGCGTTCATCGATGGTTTAATGATTCAGTACCAAATGAAAAAAAAGACTTCCAGTGAACTCTCCGCCGCAATCGAAGAAAGCGAAGCCATGCTAAACGACCCGAATGCAAAAAAATTCGACACGGTCGATGCGCTTTTCGCCGCTCTTGACGCGGAGGACTAAGGCCTTACCAGATTGAATACACTACTCGATTCAAAAAAGAGTACAAACTGGCAAAGAAAAGAGGACGTGACATTAATTTGTTGCGAGCCGTCATTGAAATTTTGGCCAAAGGCGAACAGCTCCCTGAAAAATATAAGGATCACCCGCTCGTATCTAATTGGGTTGGATACCGCGAATGCCATATTCAAAGTGACTGGCTGCTTATTTACAAGTACAAAAACGAAGAACTCATTTTGAGTTTAACAGCAACTGGGACTCACAGCGACTTATTCTAAAAATTTTCAGACCGGCTTCGTCATTGTCGCCTAGTTCTCGAGGCAACGAACGGAGAAAGCGAGATTCTTATCGTCGTTGCCCAAGTACACATCCTCGTAGAGGTAGCCCAGGGTCATGTCGTAGGCGTAGTAGCTATCGTACTCAGTGGCACTCCAGAAGTAAGCGTTGTTACCTCCATTGAAGAAGTAGCCATTGTTGCTTCTGTAGCCAGCAGGGAGCGCAGAGAAACCGTAAGCGTCCGTACCGTTGCCATTATAATTCCAGCCAGTCTGCGACTTGAGCTTCTTGCCTGCAGTACTTTTCCCGCCCACTGCGGTAAACAATTTGTTCCATTCCGTGGTATCAGGCAAGTGCCATCCTTCAGGACACACGCCACGCACCTTGCCGGAAAGCCCGCAAG
>CAMJHM010000103.1 GCA_946405515.1 uncultured Fibrobacter sp.
CACGCACTTCGTGCGTCAATATAAGACGGCGAAGCCGTGATATTTCTCCCTAGCCTCTAGATTCTAGCCTCTAGCCCCTCACTACCTATACACCAGCAGCGAGGATTCGCCATAACGGCGTACTTCGGCATCGCTCGCCCACGCAGGGATTGCCCGGCTCGGGGCTTCGAATACGGCAACGCCGCCCGGCTCCAGCCAATCGATGAAGGGGCGCAAGTCCGGATATTCCATGTTCTTGAACGGAGGGTCCGCATAAATTAGGTCGAAGCCTTTGTCCTTGCAGAACTTATCCCGATCCAAAGTCAATGCGTTCGCCTCGAGCAGTTGCAGCTTGGATTCTTGCCCTAGCGCCTTGTACGCCTGGTAAACCATGCGAGCCTGGGAATGAACCATCTCGACAGCAATGACGCTTGCCGCCCCGCGACTTACCGCTTCCAGGCCCATGATGCCGCTCCCGGCAAAAAGGTCGAGCATTCTAAACCCATCCACACTTTGCAGGATGTTGAACAAGGCCTCCCTTGTACGGGAAGCCGTTGGACGGGTTTTCATAGAATCGGGCGAAGGAACATTCCTTCCGCGAAGCATGCCACCAGTAATGCGAATGGACATATTACTGTCCGACCAGCATCACGATATACAGCGTCGAGAGCAGGTCCTTCTTGACAAACTTGAGGTCGGCCTTACGGATGCTAGCACGGATAGGCGAATCAGCAAGAGCGGCCACGAAAGCCTGCAAATCAACATAATCAGCAGGAGAAGTCGCCGTGAAGGTGTAGCGTTTGTAGACGCCGAAATCTTCGATAGCGGGCTTGTCCATTCCGGAAAGCACAACTTTATTCGTAGTCGCAAGGGCCTTGAGGCTCTTGACTTCGGAAGCGGCCTCGGCAGCCGGAACAAACGAAGTAATCGCAGCAAGGTTAGGACCAGTCACGTTGAATTCGCCAAAGGCGGTGATATCCGTTGCCGGAGCGTTTTCCGGAAGTGGCGGAGTCTTGAAATTCCCACTCACCGTCTTGAGACGGTCGAGGAATGTACGCTGAGACGTGGGCTTCACAGCCGATCCGCGAACGTAGTAGTAGTTCGGCGCTTCGAACACGCAATCCGAGAAACCGACATCGTCGGGAGTCGCGGTCGACATGAACGTGAAGAACTGGTTCACTGCCGTGCGCTGGAACGAGAGCTTTTCGAGCGGCAAGTAAGACGTGTAGTCCAAGCGCTTGGTGTTGAACAAGGCCTGGTGGTTGATAGCACCGACGAGTCCCTTGACCGTCATGGCCTCGCGGCGCTTGGCCTCGGCCATAGCAGCCATTTGCTGCGCTTCGAGCGTGCCACCGGCCGTCGTCATTTGACCAGCACCCAAAGACAGGGCAGAACGGCTCGGGTCTTCGGCACCAATGAGATCCAGGAACTGGGCCGGGAAAATGCCCTGCAGAGCAGTGGGAACGCCACAAATGCTGAGGAAACAGCAGAACGCGACGCAGAGGAAAATCATACCGAGGAAGACATTGAGAGCCTTCCGCTTCGACTTCCGCTGGACGTCGGAAAGGTTAGTCAAGTTGACTGGCGAGACATTATCGACTTCGAACTCGCGTTCAGCAACTTCAATAAGGTTTAAGCGAATCATACACCCTCCATCACGGTCAGTGCAGCCCCGATGGCACCAGCGCAGCAGAGCACAGAAGCGGAATCATCGGAGTCAATCGGGAGACGAAGATTGGAGAAGGAATCCATGAGGGCAATCTGCAATTCAGGGTCCTTCTTACGGAGCATTTCAACAAACAGGGAATCCTCGGCGACATCGCCGCAAAGGTGAATTTGCTTGATATTCGGCGCAGAATTTTCCGTCTGGGCCATGTTAATCTGTTCAACGATATTCGCAGCCAAGAAATCAAAGGCTTCTTCGCGGCTCTTGTCGACAAGGGAAAGCGTGGAGACCGCGCGCATGGCCTGAAGGTTGTCCTTAGAAAGCCAGATAAGCGTGACGCCGCTGTAATCCGCCTTGACCACACATTCCACATGCTTGATGTGTTCGGCGACATCCATCAGGTTCATCACGGAAAGAACGTCGACTTCGAGAGACTTGGGAGTCAGGGACTTGTTGCGGAAACCTTTGCGCAAAGCATCGACCCATTCACGCCGGACCGCGATAAGCAGTACGGACTGTCCCAGGGCAGCGTTACCACCGCCAAGTACTTTGTAGTCAACGACATAGGCACCTGGATCGGCATTGGTAATAAGCCCGAGATACCACTTGAGGTAGTCCTCCATATTGGGTACGGCCTCGGGGGGAACGTAAATCTGCCTGACAACAGAACGGAATGCCGGAATTGTCACCGAGATAGCCCGGATGTTCTCGATCTGGTTTTCGTCCACCCAGTCCTGCAAGGCGCTTTCGAAAGAGAAAACGTCATCGAGCGGAGAGGTCTCCGTATTCAGGACAGCGGTCTTCAAAACCCGCTTTTCGGCGGAGTCCAGAAGGGCGACTTTCAAGGAAGCATCGCCGGCTTCAATTCCAAGGTATAACTTCGTATCACTCATATAATCAACGACTTATGATAATTTTGATAGTACAAAACTAATCAAAAATTACCCCCGAAAGGAGCCCTTCCAATTTTTTCTTACCGATTCCGGGCACTTTTTCTAGGTCTTCCGGTTTTTTGAAGGGTCCGGAGGCCTCCCGGACGGCAATAATCTTCTCCGCGAGCTTGGGTCCGACCCCTTTCAAAGCGCAAAGTTGTTCCACAGAAGCCGTATTTATATGCACTGGGAGCGAAACTTTGGCCTTTTTTTTCTTTGAACGGGACTTTCCATCGGAGCGTCCATCATCTGTTCCGGCACCGCGAGATACTCCAACATGTGAATATTCCAATTTGGACGATTCATCCACCACCGATGGTGCGTTGGCCTGCACCTCGATGACATCGTTTTCAACAATCGAGGGGAGCCCCCAAGGCAAAAACCGGACGACCAGCCCTACCACGAACAAGCAAAGAGCCAGGTGGAGAAGTTTCTTTTCGGGAGAATTCATAAGCACTCCCGGCGGAGAAATTTACTTTATTTGTAACCCATCCGCCTATTGACGTTGATGAAGCAAAGCGTCCACCGATTCGACATCGGAAGGGACATCCACAGACACCGAAGGATACGGGCTCTGGACAATGCGAATCGGGCGCAACCCCAGTATGCGCATCTGTTCCAGCGAGCGCTCCAGTTCCACGGGGCTCTGCGGCAGGGAGGAAAATTCATCGCGGGCCGCCCTTGAATAAGCGTAAATCCCTTGATGCTGGTACCAGAGCGAAGCCTCCTCCGGCGGGACTTCGCGGGTAAAATCAACGGCAAGGCCATCATGGACCTTGACCTTCACGACCGTCTTGAGTTGCGCTTCGGCCGGATTTAGCGGGCACGCGACCGTAACCCAACATTCCGGATGCGCAGCAAGTTCGCGGGCCACATCGCAAAGAACAGAAGGCTCCACCAGCGGTTCGTCCCCTTGCAAGTTCACGACAAGGTCCAAGCCCAGCACACGGGCAGCCTCGGCAACGCGGTCCGAACCCGTGGCACAAGCACCGGTCATCACATATTCAAATTCTGCTTTTGAAACTACCTCGGCAATTTGCTCCGAATCGGTAGCGCAGACAATCCGCTCAAAACAGCCTGCCTGCCGGGCCCGTTCCAGCGTGCGGACAATCATTTCCTTGCCCCCGATTTTGACGAGGGGTTTCCCGGGAAAGCGAGAAGACCCCATCCGGGCGGGGACGATACAATGTACAGGCATTACAGGCCAGCGGTATTAGCCGCCAATCACCTTGGGAATGGCAAAGTGGTCGTTCTCGACGGCGGGAGCGTTCGCAAAAGCCTGTTCCAGGGTAAAGCCCTGCACCGGCACGTCTTCGCGAAGGATCGTCGCACCGTTTTCGACGGCGGTCATAGGTTCCACATGAGAAAGATCGAGCGCCTTGAGGGCGTCCAGGTGATTCAGCATCTTGTCGAGATGGCCCTTGAACGCGGGAATTTCTTCTTCGGAAATACTCAGGCGGGACAACTTCGCAAGCTTCAGAACTTCATCATTTTCAAGCATAAAACCTCGTTTCTTACACTAACAAGATAGTAAAAAAAGAGACGAGAGACGAGAGACGAAAGACGAAAGACGAGAGACGAAAGACGAGAGATAAGGTTCGAGGAATGTAGCGGTGAGCTATGAGCTATGAGCTATAGTTTTTGAAGATTAACTACTCATTGCTGACTGCTCATAACTCAAAGGCACGAAGTGCCGACCTCTACCCTACTATATCTAGAGCAGCGTACTTCAGGATAATGGTACGCACGACGTTGTCACGGGCAAAGCGCACATCTACGCGAGCATTGTCCCCTGTGCCGTAAGCTTTCATGATGACACCGACCCCATACTTGGAATGGCTCACCTTGACTCCTGCGTGGAACGGGTTCTCGCTGTACTCATCGTAGACGATTTGCGGACCGGAGGTCGACGCCTTCTGGACCTTGATAGGATTGCGGTAGACGATATGCTTGTCGTTCTTCTTGATTGACGAGGATACAGGCGACGGGCGGTTGTAACTGCCCGAAAAACGACCGTAGCTGGAACCGCCAAGACCGGAAGACTGGCCGTAACTTCCCGTGGAACCGGAGGGGCGACGGGCATAGGCAGGAGGCATATTGGGACGCGGGGCCGGAGTTCTTGATGCAAAAGGAAAACCACCACCCATTGACGGAGAACCTTCATTGATACATGGGGTAAATTCCACGACTGTAGGATCCAGTTCCCCAAGGAAGCGCGACGGAGCAAACGGACGAACCGTACCCTGGTAGAACCTCCGTTCGGCATGGTACAGATAAAGTTTCTTTTCGGCACGGGTACACCCCACGTAGAAAAGGCGGCGTTCTTCTTCCATCTGCTCGCGCATGGAATCTTCGGTAGAAAGGAGCGAACCGCGAACCAGCGGAAAAATTTCCTCGTCACAACCGGCGATATGCACCGTATTAAATTCAAGCCCCTTGGCCATGTGAATGGTCATCAACGTGACATGGCCCTTGGAATCGTCCACCTTCTTATCGGCATCAGTCAAAAGCGAGATGTCTTGCAAGAAGGCATCCAGCGTGGCACCGGGATGTTCTTCGTCGAATTCGCGGACAGCGTTCACCATTTCGTCCAAGTTAGCGCAACGCTCGTCGGCAGTCAACTCGTCTTCTTTCCGCAGGAATTCCTTATAATCCAAGTCCTTGATAATCTTTTCAACAAGGATAGGCAACGGAGTCTCCCCTGCCGCAATCAAGGCCTTCCAAGAATTAATCAAGTCCACAAAAGGTTTGAGCTTTGTCGCGGCACGGCTTGCACTGGAAGCCTCCGAAACAAGCACGTCCCAGAACGTTCCGCTACCCATGCGGACTAGCCCGAGAATGTTTTCCACAGTCGTCTTGCCAATCGAGCGCGGCGGCGTATTGATAATTCTCAGGTAAGCGGCATCGTCTTTTTCGTTCGCCATCAGGCGCAAGTATGCAAGAATATCCTTGATTTCTTTACGGTCCCAAAAGCGCGTTCCCCCGAAAATCACGGACGGAATGCGACGGTCATTCAGCGCCTTTTCCAAAGCGCGGGACTGAGCGTTGGTGCGGTAGAAAACAGCAGTCTTTGAATAAAATTCCGGGCCAGCGACGGCAATGAGGTCTGCAATCGTCCCCGCTTCAGAGCGGTCGTCAACCAAGTGGCGCACACGAATCGGGTCGCCCGCTTCTTCCTTCGAAAAAACCTTCTTCACCATTTCGGCCGGGCGGATATTGTGGGCGATTACGGAACCAGCACCTTGAACAATATTGCTTGTTGAGCGGTAGTTGCGTTCCAGTTTTACAATCGTCACCGGAGCAAAGTCGCGATGGAAATTGCGGATAATCTTGATGTTTGCGCCACGCCAGCCGTAAATGCTCTGGTCGTCATCGCCCACCACCGTCACGTTTTTATTCTCGTTTATCAGCAATTTCAGAAGTTCGTACTGGACATCATTCGTATCTTGATATTCGTCGACCACCACATACTGGAAGCGCTCGGCCAGTTGTTTCGCCAAATTCGGTACCTTCTGGAGCAGCAGAACCGTATTGAACAACAAGTCGTCGAAGTCCATCGCATTCGATTCGCGCAGGCGCTTCTGGTATTCGGCATAGTAACGCGCATAGCGTTCTGCATCGGCAAACTCGGCATTTGCCATCGCCACTTCGGGAGTCTGCAATGTTGCCACCCCGTGTTCATACAAAATGGTATTCTTGTAACGCGATATGGCACAATGGACTTTCTTGAGGTCGGAAACATCGTAGGACTCGCCCATTTCCTCTTTCAAAATTTCCTTCAGAATCTTCCGCTGGTCGTCATCGTCGTAAATGGAGAAATTGGCATCGTACCAGTTGCCACCCAGAGCTTGCACGACAAAGGACTTGCCCAGGCAAAGTTTGAGCAACTTAAGGCATACGGAATGGAACGTTCCCATCCAGTGGAAAGGCACATTGCAGTCCAACAAGCGCTGGATACGCTCCTTCATTTCTCGAGCGGCCTTGTTCGTAAAAGTCACCGCCAAAATGCGGCCAGCTTCTACGCGATGGTAAGAAACGAGATGGGCAATTTTATACGTAATCGCACGGGTCTTTCCCGAGCCGGCACCGGCAAGAATCAGCATCGGGCCGTCAATCTTTTTTGCAGCAGCGGCCTGCTCCGGGTTCAGTTCACGATCAAGTACAGCACCATCAACAATGTTCGCCATCAAACGCTCCTATAAGACATACGGGAGGGGAATATAGAAATTAGGGGCTGGGATCTAGAGGCTAGGGGCTAGGGAAATAGACGAGAGACGAGAGACGAGAGACGAAAGACGAGAGACGAAAGGATTTGTCATTGCGAAGGGCGAATAGCCCTGAAGCAATCTCGGTTAGAGGATCTAG